>JAFCZJ010000172.1 GCA_019314375.1 Deltaproteobacteria bacterium
CGTCGCACAGGGTTTCTTCGGCCTCGTATTCGGACCCGTAATCGCAAACCGACCAGCCCGCGGCCCCCTGGCAGGTGCGAGACGCCGTGGCAGCTTGGCAGACGCCCGTGTCCGGCAAAGGACAGTCCGGTGGAGACAGGTTCTCATCTGTCTCGGTGTCGCAGTCGTTGTTCTTGCCGTCGCAGACCTCGAGGTTGCCTTCGAAGACGTCGGGATCGTTGTCGTCGCAGTCCGCACCCGCGCAGCCCGCGCCCGTACCGTAGCCGTCGTTGTCCGCGTCCTCGCAATCAGGCGCGCACGCCGCGTCGTCCCAGGCGTAGCCCGCCTCGCAGGTGCAGTCGAAAGCATCGACGTCCGTCTGCACGCATCCGTCCGCGACCGCGTTGGGAACGTTACAGGGGTACGGATCGCACGGGTCGGCCACGCAGATGCCGGAGTCCGCCGGCCAGAAGACGTATCCAGCCTCGCAGGCCTCGCAGTGGTCGCCGATGTAGTGATCGTCGCAGGTGCAGTTGACCACGCCGCCGGTGTCGTCGCAGGTGCCGTGTCCGCTGCAACTGGTCGCCAGGCAGCTTTCGTCCGTGACACAGGTGCCGGCCTCGTCATGGTAGCCGGCCAGGCAGTCACCGCAGACCGCCGATCCCTGATCGTCCGTGCACACGCGGTTCTGGGCCGCGCAGGCCGTGTCCTCGGCGCAGGGGTCGGAAGGGAGGCATTCCCCGTCTCCGTAGTCCTGGTAGCCGGTGGTGCAGGAATCACAAATGTCGCCCGCGTAACCCTGGTCGCAATCACAGACGATCATATCGCTGCCGTCATCGCAGGTACCGTGCCCGCTGCAGGAGTCGGCCTGACAGGTTTGCCTGGCCTGCTCGTCGCCGCATCCGCGCAGGACGAAGACTGCCAGGGTCAGACATACGAGAAACGATATCCGCTTTAGTCGGTACATTTGTATCTCCCATCAATTTGTCGACATTCTCCATACGATGAAGCCATGCACCAAAGGGTGCTGCAAGGAGATTCGGGGTCAGACACCGGCACTTGACACTTCGGGTTCAGTTATATCAATTAGTTATGTCTGTAACTAATAAACAGGCGATGTGTCAAGTGCCGGTGTCTGACCCCCCTTTCCGTCAAAGAAGCTATTTTGTCAGGGGTACCGACGATGTCAAGGAAACGCACTCGCAGGGGCTCAAGGATGCAGGCAAACCTTTTCGCCAAAGGGCCCAACCTGGCAAGAACAAACCTCATCCACGCACCAGCAATCCAAACAGTCCTCGTCGGTCTCGCAGGCATGTGAGCAAGTCGCGTCAGGATCATCATCCGACTCACGAATGCAGCGCAGTTCGTCGTCACAAGCCGACTCAAGCTGGCCCACACAAAGCCGTCCGCAACGCTGATCCTCCAAACCACACTCGTAGCCCTCCTGGATTCGCACGCAATAACCCCCGCCAAGCCACATGTGAATTACGCAACAAAAGGGCCGGTTATCTGGCGGGTCATCCAAGACACATTGGTCTGCTCTCCAGCATCCTGAGAGACAATATCCCTGCTCCAAGGAATCATCAAAGCGGTAACAGTACATCTCTCCGCAATCATCGCGAGTCGAGCAGGGATCCCCCATTTCCGGGCCTTCTGGAAAACAAACCCTCCCCCCGCTATCGATGTAACCTTCGTCACAAACACAGTGACGGAACGGCTCATCAACGCAAAATCCGTTTGGTTCGCAATCTCCCGGCTGGCAGGGAATCGCATAGTATGTATCCGGGCAACCCGTCATCAGGAGACTCAACACGACCCCAAGGAAGCCCAAACGCAGCAAGACATCCATTATCGATCACCTCACAAACACGATCCGGGCAACAAGCTATGTGTCAAGTGCCGGTGTCTGACCCCCCCTTTGACGACCCCCCCTTTGACCCCCCTTTCCTTGCCGAGCCCGGTGCAGGATGACGGGGTGGCCTCAGGAATCGTCAGCCGCTTCCTGGCAATCTGAACCGAAAGCGAAGCAGAATCGCGCACCGCCGCTCCGACCGGGCTCCGCCCAGATGCGCCCACCGTAGCTGGCCATGATGCGCTGGGCGATGGTCAAACCGATGCCCGCCCCCGGCCGCGAACGATCGATGCGCAAAAAGGCTTCAAATACCTTCTCGCGTTGTTGCTCGCTGAGGCCGGGACCATTGTCTTCGATGAAAAAAACCCCGGCGGCACATGGGGCACCATAAGCAAAATCAACCCGCGCATCAGCCTGGCCGTCGACCGCGCGCAGTGCATTGGAAAGCAAATTGTCCAACAGTTGGTATAGCCTGGTCGAGTGCACACGCAGGCGGGGCAGGTCCTCTTGAATCCGCACATCCACCTTTGCCGTAAGTATCTGTTGCTCCCGATTGGCCCGCACTGCGGCAAAGACTTGGGCCGGATCAACCCAGGCGCAGGGCTCGATTTCTTGCTCAACCAAGACAAGGTCCTGGATACCACGGATGATCTGATCCATTTGCTTCGCGTTAAAACGCATACGCTCAAGCATCCGCATGCCATCATCGCCCAGACAAGCAGCGTACTTGTCTCCGAGTATCTCGGCGAAACCCTTCAAGGCCACCAGGGGAGAACGCAGATCATGAGTCACCGCCGCCGAAAACTCACGCAGGTCCCGATTGCGGGCCTCCAGACGCTTCAAAGCATCCAGCAGTTCACCGTGAAGCCTGTCTCTGGCTTCTTCGGCCTCCAGGCGAGGGGTCAAGTCTCGCAACACCCCCCAATAACCGGTCGTCTGCCCAGCCGGGTCCTGCAGGATGCGCCCAGAAACCTCGATCCATCGAGGTCGGCCGGAGAGGTCTTTGAGACGGCACACATAGCCGTCCACTTCTCCCCCATCGAGCAGGCGCTCCATCATCTGCTCGTGGTCGGCCAAATCCACATAGAGGTCGACACTCCGCAAACCGCTGGCCACCAGACTCTTGGCGTCAGGAAAGCCGGCCAGCCGCGCGGCATACTCGTTCACAAAAACCACCCGAAATTCCGAATCCAGCTCGAAAACACCCTCTTTCAGCAAGCCGAAAGCCCTGGCCGCCACCCTGGCGATGGATTCCTTGCTCTGGCTCATGAACTACCCGCCTCCTGCCATTAAAAGGACGATTCCAAGAAACAATAACATAACCGATAGCTTCTCAAGATGGCAAGATTCAACAATTATTCAAGTATTTGGCGTTGACGAAGATAGCCAATGACGCTAGAAATAGAGCATGGCATACTTGGGAATCAACGGTTCCGGCAACGGTCACGACAATCTCGGCAACCTTGGGTTAAAAGACGAAGCCATTGAGTGGGCCATCAAGGCGGGGGTGGAAACCCTGGCTCGCATGCCTGAGAGCCTGGTCAGACGCCTGCTGGGCCCCAGCCTGAGCAAGTCCATTCCATGGCAAGAGGGTGTTGACTTTCTTCTGTTCACCCTGGGCTTGTTGCACACCAACTGGCGACGATTCCATCCAAATGTCCGCCGTCGTTTTGTGGAAAACTTTTTCATTCATGGCGGAATCAGAGCGACAGAAAAAAGGAAAGCGGCCTGCGATAAGCTTGGGGACTTCCCAACGACCATGGTTCTGAGCCCCACCATGCGCTGCAACCTGCGCTGCAAGGGCTGTTACAGTTACCATTACAAGCGCAACGACGGACTGAGCACAGAACGCATCGACGAACTTTTCAACGAATGCGAAAATCTGGGCATCCATTTCGTGGTCATCACCGGCGGTGAACCCTACCTGCGACACGATCTGGTCGACCTGATGGCCGCCCATCCGCACATTTACTTTATGACCTACACCAACGGGCTCATTTTGGCCGAACAAAACCTGGTGGGTCGATTGGCGGACATGGGCAACGTCCTGCCCTGCATGAGCGTCGAAGGATATGAGGCAGAAACCGACGCCCGCCGGGGAGCCGGCACACACCGCAAAATCCGTCGTCTGATGCGGGAGATGCGTGAAGCCGGCATGCTTTTCGGATTCTCGGCCACGCCCATGCGTCACAACAACGACATCCTGTTGACCGACCAATTTATCGAATACTATATGGAGCTCGGCGCGCGGGTTGGCTGGTATTTTTCCTACATGCCCGTGGGGCTTGGCGCCGACCTGGATCTCATGCCCACCCCGGAGCAGCGCCTGTACCGCTACCACCGCATCCGCGCCATTCGCAAGAAGCACAATTTTTTGGCGGCGGATTTCTGGTGCGACGGCGTGCTGACCGGCGGCTGCCTGAGCGCAGGCCGCACCTACTTTCACGTCAACGCCGAAGGGGGCGTGGAGCCCTGTGTCTTCCAGCAATTCTACACCGACAACATCAACGACAAACCCCTGGCGGAATGCCTGGCCAGTGAGTTTTTGACCGGCGTCCGAAGCTGCCTCCGCGATGTAGAAAATCCCTTGCGCCCCTGTCCGGTTGTCGACAACCCCTCCATGTTGAGAAAAATCGTCAAGGATTTCAACCCCAAGCCTTCGCAACCGGAGAGCATCAACGTCCTCACTGGCGACCTGGCCAAGGGCCTGGACAAATACGCCGAAGATATCAAAGCGATCTTCGATCCGGTCTTTGCCGAAAACCACGCCGACATGCCCTGGCCCTTGGAGCCGCCCGGCACCTGGGACGAAAAAGAACAGGCCAAGAAAAAAAAGGGCCATTAGGCCTGGATGATGTTGGGCACTGTGTCGCTTCGCGCCACAGCACAAGATGGCTCTATTGTGGAGCATGGTTCTTTCGTTCTTGACTCAGATGACGAAATCATCGCAGATCAAGAGCCTCTAGGAGGACTACCATGACCACAACCCGTGCATTCGTCATCTCTCTCATGTTGCTAATCATCGCCCTGTCACCCGAAGTCTTGGCTCAGAAATTCGACATGCCGCTGCCCGCCAGGTCGACAGCGGCCTGCGAAGGCCCTCTGTGCGCCCTGATTAACCCGGCCGGCCTGAGCTTCGCCGACGACGGAGCGTTTCTCTTTGTTCACGCCGAAGGATGGAGCGTGGGCGGTAGACCGGCAAGTCGGGCGGACGCCTTGCTGGCCACCGCCTACGGCATGGGCTTCGCTCTGCAATTCGTACAACCGGATGTGGAGACGGCGGAAGGCTCGGCAGACTACCTGAAGCTGGACCTGGTCTTGCCCCTTTTCAAACATCGCCGAGTGCTTTCCGTGGCCGCCGGCTTGAGCATCCTCGATCCCACCGAGACCGACGAAACGCCCTCGGTGGACGTCAAGCTCAGTGCCATGTTACGCATCTCGCGCCATCTGAGCCTGGGCTTGGTGGGCCGCCAACTGGCCGCTGCGGGCATCCATGGCGTGAGCGCCCATCGAAGTTTGGACATGGGCCTGGCCATTCGGCCCCTGTGGTTCGCGCCCGAGCGCTTAACTCTTGCTCTCGACGCCACCTTGATGGAGGGAGGGAACGACCCTCCCTTGCGATTCACCGCCCTGGCCCGCCCCTTCAATGGACTGGCCTTGGTGGCGAGCGCAAACCTGGATGGGGCCTTCGGCCTAGGCCTAAGCATCGACTTTTTGCGAGCCCAAGTGGGCGGCTTCACCTGGTTTGACGATCAAGCGGACAACCAGGGCATGATACTCACCGCAGGGGCCTCCCTGGCCATGGGCCCGGGCATGGTGCTCAGAGAACAACGCAGCGCCGAAATTCTGCTGGATGCCCATTGGAGTCCCGCGATCCGGCCCACGACAAGCTGGCTGGGCAAGAAAAACAATTTGCTTGAAACCGTCTTGGCCATTCGCCGAGCGGGCGAAGATGATCGAGTCGACTCGCTCATCATCCGCATCGAAGACGCCAACCTGCCTTTCCACGCAGCCCAAGAGCTGCGACAAGCCATCGCCGCCTTCAGACTCACTGGAAAAAAAGTCGCTTTTTACCTCGAATCGGCCACCGGCAACAGCTACTACCTGGCCTGCGCGGGAGACGCCATCTACCTGAACCCGGCCGGCGCATTCCATGTAACGGGGCGTTCTTTTCAGGCCACCTTCCTGCGTGGTGCCCTGGATCTCATCGGCGTTCGAGCCGAAGCCCATCGCGTAGGCGATTACAAGTCGGCGGTCGAAAGCCTGACCCAAGATCGACCGAGCCCGGCCTACCTGGAAGTTCTCAACAGCCTGGCCGATGAAACAAGCCAGGAGCTGTTCTCGGCCATTGCACAAGGCCGAGGCATTACCTTAGAGCGGGTCACGGATCTCATCGACAGCGGGGTCTTTTTACCCCGACAGGCCCTGGAGGCCGACCTCATCGACGGCGTGGCCCACGAGGACGAAGTGGATCTGCTGGTGGCCGATGCCTTTGGACATCCAGCTCATCGCATCCGCGATTACGCAAAGCAACGACGAATCGACTTGAGTTGGAGCAATCACCCGACCATCGCCATCGTGCATGCCACGGGCAGCATCGCCCGACAACCCGGCCTGACTGGCGGGATGAGGGTTCGCGACCTGGTCGAGACCCTACAAAACTTACAGCGCGACAGCTCGGTGGCCGCCGTGGTCTTGAGAGTGGACTCTCCGGGCGGCAGCATCTTGGCCTCCGAACTCATCCGGCGGGAAGTGGACACCCTGACTCAGTTCAAGCCCGTGGTGGTGAGCATGGCATCGGTGGCTGCTTCCGGTGGCTATTACATCTCCCTCCTGCTCCGCGGACTGGATTGTGGCCAACCCCTCTACCATCACCGGCTCCATCGGCGTCTTCAACCTGCTCTTTGATGCGAGTGAGTTGATGAACCGGCTGGGCATCTACCATGAGGTGGTCAAGCGTGGTGAATTGGCTGACTTGTTCGGTTTCCACCGAAGCCGCAACCCGGATGAACACGCCCTCTTGCAGGAATTGGTAGACGGGTATTACCAAGATTTTCTGGATCGGGTGGCGGAAGGTCGTCAGATGACCCGGGAGCAAGTCCACGCCATCGCCCAGGGCCGGGTATGGACCGGCAAACAAGCGAAGGAACGTGGACTGGTCGATGAGTTGGGCGGATTAGACCGTGCCGTGCAAGTAGCCAAACAGCGCGCGGCCCTGGCGGACGAAGATGTAAGATTGCTGCACCTGCCCAAACATAAGTTCAGTTTGCCCAAATTGCTGGGATCCTTGCTGGGTGGCAAGGCCCAGAAAAATAGCCTGCTAAACACCCTCGATGCCCACTTGGCCCGACTTAACATTCTGCTCTCACTGGCTGAAGAACCTGTCGTGGCCCTGCTTCCCTGGGTATGGCTGGACTAAAATAGGTATGGCTGGATTGAAATGGGTATGGCTGGATAAAAAAAAGAGGGAGACGCGAGGGATGCGGCGGGTGGGGGGGAAACCCACAGCATCGATTCACGTCTCCCATAAAATGAGGAGTCGAGTCACCAGCAAACAGGCGGGGGGGGAACCGAGTCCGCCGGATCAAAGCAACTCCCCTAAACTAGTCTGTAAAGAACAAAAATAACAAATTTTTAACTAGCAGATTTCATGCCAAACCACACCCTCTCGCATGACTTCTCTCAACTCACTGAAAAGATATACTTTTCCCCTTCCATACGCGAGCAGCAAGGACTGGACATAAGAAAAGAAACAGGGTAAAATCACCTCGTCTCTAATGAGCAATAGCCAAAAGTCTCAATAATCCGGGGCCTAGGACTAGGGCAAAAAGACCAAAGGAAGAAGCAAATGAAAGTGCTCGTCGTTGACGACGATCCCAACACCCGCTATCTCATCGAGGTCTTCTGCCGCGACGAAGATTATGACTTGGTGCTGGCCTCCGACGGCAAGGAGGCCATTCATATCTTCGAACAGGGCGGCATCAACATCGTGGTCAGCGACATTCGCATGCCTGAAGTGGACGGTCAGGCTGTGCTTGAAGCGGTGCAAAAAATCAACCCTGAAATTCCCGTCATCATCATGACCTCTTACGGCACAATCGAAGAAGCGGTGAATTTCCTCCAATCCGGTGCTCATGACTACATCACAAAACCCCTGACCCGAGAGGTCTTCTGCCACCGCGTGCGGCGCGCCGTCGAAAAACTGCATATGACGCGGGAAATCTTGCGATTGAAGACCTCTCTGAAGGTTTACACCGACAGGGACCACGTGATCGGCACCTCCCGAGCCATGCGCAGCGTCATCGAAAAACTACCCGCCATCGCTCAGACCGACGCCTCCGTGGTGGTGTACGGAGAAAGCGGGACCGGCAAGGAGTTGGTGGCCCGCACCATCCACTACTTTTCCAAACGGGCCAGCAAGCCCTTCGTGCCCGTCAACTGTGGGGCCCTGCCGGAAAACCTCCTGGAAAGCGAACTCTTCGGCTACAAACGAGGCGCCTTCACGGATGCCCACACGGACACACCCGGCCTGGCGGAAGAGGCCCACACGGGTACCCTCTTCCTGGACGAAGTGGGCGAAATCAGCCCCAAGGTTCAGGTCAAGCTGCTGCGATTCTTGCAAGAAAAAGAGATCAAGCCCCTGGGATCCACCAAGATCATCCGCACCGACGTACGCATCGTCTCGGCCACCAACAAAAATCTGATTGAGGCCATCGCCGACGGCAGTTTCCGAGAGGATCTATACTACCGGCTCAACATCATCCCCATCCACATACCGCCCCTGAGAGAACGGAAGGAAGACATTCCGCTTCTGGCCAACCACTTCTTGCGCAAATTCTCACAAGAGTACGACCGCAAGGTCAAAGACATCTCTCCCCTGGCGCTGCAAAAACTTGTGGGCTACAACTGGCCGGGCAACATCCGTGAACTCGAAAACAAAATTCAGCAGACCGTGGTTGTAACCAACTCAAACGTAATCACGCCTGAAGAACTTGATCTGCCTGGCGAAACTCGCACCTTCAAAGAAGAAAAGCGCAAACTGGTCTCGGAGTTCGAGCAAAACTACGCCTCGAAAATGCTCTCGCTCAATGGGGGCAACATCACCCGAGCGGCCAAGGCGGCCAACATGGATCGAAAGAACTTCTGGCAACTACTAAAGAAATACAAAATCCAAGCCCAAGACTACAGCGAATAGGTGTGTGCGGTAAGCATACCGCGCAGATCAAGACAATCGGCAAAATGCCCCCGCCTTGAAGCCATCGATCATCACGAAAACATAGAAAAAAACATCCCCAGAAGATCTCACCAGATGGCATGAGTCTTGCGACATCAGGCATGAACACCAATGAGGCCAGCATGGATGTGTCAACAAAGATTATTCAATACCTCAAAGAGTACCCCTACGCGCGAGACACCCGTCGAGGGGTGGCTCGTTGGTGGGTGGGCTTAACCGAAGAAACCGTGGCCGACGCGCTCGAAGATCTTTGTCAGCGTGGTGTCTTGACCCGCTCCACCCACAATGATCAAATCCTCTACTCCCGAAACCCCCACCTGGATCCAAACCGCCTTGAGCATGCCCTGCGTGGCGAGGCTGACTGACAACAACGGACTTGGTGCCTTTTCACTAGCTGTGGTAGATTGCCTGGCCATGGCGATTCACGTGCACAAATATGGCGGCAGTTCGGTTGCCGACGAAGGCAAACTCTCGGCGGTGGCTGATCGTGTGGTCCGGGCCAAAGAAGCGGGTCACGATCTGGTGGTCGTGGTCAGCGCCATGGGCAAAACCACGGACGAGCTTCTGGCCCTGGCCCGAAGAGTTCACCCCGACCCGCCACGCCGCGAATTGGACATGCTGACATCCGTCGGCGAGCGCATCTCCATGGCCCTTCTGAGCATGGCCATCCAGCAACGCGGCCATGACGCCATCTCTTTCACCGGCAGCCAGTCGGGCATCATCACCAACGACCGACATTCAGACGCCCGCATCATCGAGGTGCGACCCTTCCGAATCCAGGACGAACTTTGTCGTGGACGCATTGTGATCGTGGCGGGCTACCAGGGCATGTCCTATCGCCGAGAGATCACAACCCTGGGTCGGGGCGGTTCCGATACGACCGCGGTGGCCCTTGCCGCCGCACTCGATGCAGAATCCTGCGAAATCTATGGTGACGTGGACGGTGTATACACCGCCGACCCCAAGCTGGTCACCGGGGCCAAGCGCATCGATGCCTTAGGCTACGCCGAAATGCAAGAGCTCGCCGAATCCGGTGCCAAGGTACTCAACGCCTCGGCCGTAGAATTCGCCAAAGAGCAGGGTATCGCCCTTTTTGTCCGCCGCGCGGACGGCCAGGGGGGAGAAACCATCGTGCGCAGTCAGGTGCCCCACGGTCCAGGCCAGGTGGTGGGCATAGCCCACGAATCCGATGTCCGCATCCTGACCATCGATCACAAGCAAGGCCTGATGGACGACGCGGTGCTGGCCTTCTTGGATGAATTGGGCATCCAGGGCAAGCAGATTACCCTCCAGACCGGCCAGGCCGCCCTGGTGACCTCTCGGGAGCATTTGGAAGACACCCAAGGCTTTCGCCTCAAGCTTTCTCAGAATTTCGGTCAATCGGTACAGCTCATCGACAACATGGCAGCCGTCAGCCTTATCGGCGCGGGCATCAATCTGTCCTTTGCCAACCTGCGCAAGATGCTCAGCATCTTGGCGACCGAGAACATCCGGCCCCAATGGCTGCACACCTCTTCCTTCCGCATCACGGCGCTTTTAGACCAGCCTTTGTTGGAACGAGCCATCTCCTCACTGCATGAAGCTTTCATCGAAAGCGATCAAACGAACCTGAGCTGCTGAAAAAACCAAAAATTATTTCTGCCAGGCCTCGCTCACCGACACGTCCACTTCCATGGGCACCTGACTGACGAAACGCTCACCCGCGCGCACCATTTCTTCGCGAACCATCTCGGACACATCCCATGCCTCGTCGTCGACCACCTCGACCAGAATTTCGTCATGTACGTTGTTGACCATGAATGCGTCACAGCTCAGCTCTCTAAGCCTTGCGCGGATGCCGGCCATGGCCACCTTGAGAATATCGGCGTTGGTGCCTTGAATCGGCATGTTCTTGGCCACGCGCACAATCGCCGCCAAATCCGCCCCCTCCACCCGTTCGCCGATTTCCAACCACAACTTCCGTCCACCCAAGGTCTCGGCCCAACCTCGCTTGATGGCCTCTTGTGCCGAATCCTCAAGATACTGACGTACCCGAGGATAGGCGGCGAAATAGCGACCCAAAAGACTTTCCGCCGCATCCAAGGTCAAGCCCGTCACCGCGGCCAAGCCCCCGGCCCCCATACCGTAAGCCAGTCCAAAGTTGATGGCCTTGGCCCGATCCCGAAGCTCTGGGTTCAAATCTTTGCTGACGGTGCAGCCGAAAATCTCTGAGGCCACGATGGCGTGCAGGTCACCGCCACGCTGGAAGGTGTTCACAAAAGAAGGATCACCGCTGGCCTCGGCCAAAATGCGCAGCTCACAACCAGAATAGTCAGCCGTGATCATGCGCCGGCGCTCTGGCGCTCGAAAGCAGGCTCGAAAACGGCTGCCCCGAGGAATGTTCTGCATGTTGGGATTCCGGCAGGCCACCCGGCCGGTGGGCGCGCCGATCTGCTTAAAGTCTGCATGAATGCGCCCCGTCTTGGGATGCACCGCATCCAAGAAACTCTCCCCATAGGTAGAGACTATCTTGCGCATCTCCCGATAGCGAACCAGGGCATCGCAAACCGGATGCCCGAGACGACGCAGGGCCTGCTTGTTCAATTCCCGCACCGGCCTCCCCAGCAGTTTGGACAAAGCGTCGCGCATGTCGCTGTCGGATTCGTAATTGATGTCCACTCGGCCGAAGAGGTCCGTTTGCACCACCTGACCCAAATGCTGGTCCACCAGATCCCGCTGTTTCTCCCCTTCGACCCGAGCCTCGTCGATGAGAACAGCCCAGGCCTGCTTGTCCAAAAAAATGCCATCGTAGTGCAAATCCGCAAAAGCAGGCATGGACCGGCACTCCAGACGAACCGTGGTCTCCAGGTTGTTTTCGACCACGGCGGGCATCTGCTCGAGGAGCACATGATAGGTAGCCAGAATATCCCGCCGGGCATATTCAAGCTGGGCGGGCGTGAAGGCATCCGTACATCCGGCGAAACCCAAACGCTGCGTTTTGTCCAGGCCTTGCCCCAGGTATTTGGCCGACAAGTGACTCAAGGAGCGGCGCGGTTCCCGCTTGCCGTTGGTGAGCACCTGCTCGATGAGCATGGTGTCTAAGAGGTTCTCCACCTTCACGTCCAGCGCCCGCAACATGGCCGCGTCAAAAGCCCCGTTGTGGGTCACCTTGGGCACGGAACCCTCCAGCAAGGGCTTCAGGGGTTCCAAAGAAGTAGCCCGACAATCCACCAAAAGCTGAAAGCTGTCGTCCCCCACCGCCAGGAGTACCGTGCGGTGTTTGTGGGGATCCAAACCCTCGGTCTCCAAATCCAGGGCGAGCAGGGGCCGCCCCGCCAGGCGGGTCATGGCATGCTTGAGTTCTTCGGCGGTGGAAGCCAACAGGTAGTCGGGTGCACTCATAAATTCGAAGGTCCCCCTTGGCGAGGGAAATTTGGGACCGGGGTCAGTCGGTCATACAGAGATTAAGGATTGCCCAATTGCAACTCATGCCCTCAAGGCAGGCGGCCTCACCCAGGTCGTCATCGCATTGCACCGAGCAATAAGATCCACCCATGTCCCAGACACAAGTGCCGTCGGCCACATCCGGCAGGCCACAGTTGGCACCAACGCCGGCGCATGGTTGACCGACAGCACGCATGCCCGCACAGGTCACAACGGGCTCGGCCGAAGCCGGCCGGCACTGACTGGTGTTGCCACCGGGCTCGGCCACACAGAGATAGCCCGCCGGGCACGACGCGCCGTCTGAACAAGTCATACCGCAGCCTCGGTCCACCGCATTCCCGTCGCCGTCGACGAAGACCAGGCACAAGTCCCCGGCAAGGCCGCATTGCGCGTCGTCCGTGCAGGGCTCACACAGAGTCCTGCCTGTGTCGACCAGGCAAACCTGGTCGATCGGGTCGCAGGACTCGCCCTCTGCACAATCCGTGTCTTCCAGGCATTCCACGCAAACGCGATTGCTGGTATCGCAAATCAAACCGGAGCCGTCGCAATTGCCCGTGTCGCCTGCGTAGCACTCAACGCAAATGTTGGGCTCGGCCGTGGTGTCGCAGACGTCATCACCCTGGCATTCCTGATCCCGGCTACAGGTCCGAGTGCAGGTATGGCTGCTCAAATCGCAAACGCCCGCGATACAATGGTCATCGTTGAGGCATTCCACGCAGGCATGTTCATCGAGCAGGCAATGCTCACCCCAACCACAGTCGTCATCGCTGAGGCAACCGGCCAGGCAAAGACCTTCCTCGGCACAGAAGGTGCCCCCGGGACAGTCCCGATCCGTGTTGCAGCCGTCCTCGCACTGACCGCTCTCACCACAAATCTGGCCCAGGTCACAGTCGTCGTCATTGCCGCAGCCCTGCACACAGGCATTGTCAATGCAGGTTTCGCCTGCCGGGCAGTCTGTATCATTCTCGCAGCCGGGCACACAGTCCGAAAGCTCCGTGTTGCAGTAAGTACCCGTCGGACATTGGCTGCTGTCGCGGCAACCCGGCACACATTGCAGATTTTCGCACATGGCAGGCCGTTCGGGGCTGGTTTGGCAGTCGGCGTCTTCCCGGCAACCGATCACGCATTGCGCATCCTCACAGATTTGATCGGGGCCGCAATCAGCATCCTCATCGCAGAACGACTCGCAGGCCTGATCAATGCACTCGTAGCCCGTAGGACAATCGGTGGACACGAGACATTCGACGCAGAAGCCCGAATCTCGATCGCAGAGCCAATTGCCGGGACAATTCTGATCGTTCTGACAAGTAACCAGGCATTCCCCCGCCACGCAGACTTCCCCCTGAGCGCAATCCTCATCAATCAGGCAGTCTGCGCACACACCGGGCTCGCCGCCGCTGGTATCACAAAGCATGGTCCCCGGGCAGTCCCGCTCGCTTCGGCAACCCGCGACGCAGACCTCGGCCTCGCAGACCGAGCCAATGGAACAACTGGCGTCCTCAACACAGCCGACACAAAAGCCATCATCGGAACAAAACGGCCGATCCAACAAACCACAATCCGCGTTCGTGCTGCATTCGGGCCCGACGGGCGCACAGGTAAAATCTTCCAGACAGACACCACTTTCGCAGTGGCTGCCGTCCGTACACTCTTCGCAAGTACAGAGATCCGAACAATGATTCGCTTCGAGGGGGCAGTCTTCATCGGAAGCACAATCCCCGGCACCAACGCAACTGCCATCCACACAAGCGCTGCAAGGGCCGCAGTCCGTATCCAACTCGCACGGCTCTTCACCGACGCAGACATGGTTCTGGCATGTCTGAGACAAGCCGCAATCCGCATCTTCCAGGCAGGCCACACAGACGCCGCTTTCCGTATCACAGACCGGGGAGGGATCGGCGCAGTCGGCATCATCTTCACAACCCGGAATGCAGACATGCTCGACGCAACTTTCGTTGCGAGCGCAATCTTCATCGTCGCGGCAGATCCAACAAGCACCGCTCTCCGTATCGCAGAAAGCCCCGTTGCAGTCCTCGTCGCTCTCGCAGGCCTCCACGTCGGAGCAAATGCCGTCGTGGCAGGTCTTGCCCGGCGCACACTGATCGTCCATGACGCAGTCCGAAGAAAGACAGATGCGATTGAAACACTGCTCACCGGCAGCGCAGTCCGCATCGGTCAAGCAACTATCAGCCACCGGGCTGGAGCTGCCACACGAACCCAAAAACGGTATCAACATCGCAACCAAGGCCAAAGCAAAACACCCCAAAATCGTCTGCCTCATCTCGCACTCCTTCCATGCAGGAATATTCGAACTGACCGATACTACACCAATTATCGAAAATCTCTCAAGGCCCAAGAAGACGAACAAGACGCAAAAGCCGATTTCTGCTAGATTCTGACTGTTAGAGGCCCTTTATTCTAGGGCCTCTTATGCTGCGCCGCTTGGCTGCGCAGTGTCAGGAGGAAGAAACCCATGAGCAAGCTACTGAAGGCAATCCTCTGGATGTGCATTTTTTCGTTGGGCATCTTTTCGCTGGCGGCCTGCGGCAACGGAGAGCAGGACAACCCGGACGCGGGAGATGACGGCGGGACCGCGCGTTTGCCACTAGATGAACGACTCTCGGCTGGAGAGGTACGGGCCGGCGTCATCGAGGAAGCATCCGAGCTTCTTTCCGGCGTGGAAGCCCATGGCTGGATTGGCGACTTCAAGCTCTACAACGACCGGGTGGCCTTCATCGTTCAAAACCCCTTGGAGGCACGGGGCTGGGGCCCTTATGGGGGAAGCTTGCTGGACGCGGATCGCATCCGCCCCGAAGGCCAAACCGGCAACGAGATATTCCAGGAAATGTTCACCAACGTGGAATATCTAACCCTTCGACCCGACTCGGGCGAGGTGCTCAACAACGGAACCGACGGACAAGCAGCCGTGGTGCGCATCCGGGGCCAACACCGAGGCCTGCCGCTCATTGATGCGGCGCTCAACGGGGCCTTGACACCCCAGGATCTGGAGCTGGAGCAAGACTACATCCTGGAAGCAAACGCAGATCATCTGCGGGTGGTAACCCGCGTGAACGTGCGCTCTGGCGCCGGACTGAACCTGTCGATTGGGGACATTGTGCTCAACGGTGATCGAAGCGCCGACTTTGTGCCGGGTCCGGGCATGCTGGACGAAAACATGCCAGCCGGCCAATTGCCCTACTTCGCCGGCACCAGCACAGACAACTGCACCCTCTACGCAGCCGCCGAGGGGGATTTGGAATCCAGTTTCAGCGTGGAGGGCATCACGCCTTTGGGCGCCGGACGCGGTCTTGCCCCAGGGCCCAATGACAACGAGCCCACATTGGAGATTGCGCGTATTCTCATCGTAGGCGGTGGCGGCGTGGACGATTGCCTCAGGCGCTTCCGTCAGTTGCGCGGAGAAACGACCGGCCTGGGCCTCATCCAGGGCCAAGTGCAACGAGCCGACGCCAGCCCGGAGGTCGGCGCGATGGTGCTGGCTCATGACGACGATCTGGCTGCGGGTGCCGATGTGATGAACCAGACCTACACGGATCTCCAGGGTGCCTTCGAGCTGGAGTTGCCCGCGGGCAACTACACGGTTGAGATCCAGGCCGCGGCCAGACCCGCCTTGATCAGCGAGTCCCTTGTGGTGAACGCCGACGGCCAAACCCCCGTAACGCTGACCATGGCAAGCCCGGCCGAACTGGCATACGTATGTGAAGAAGTAGACTCCGAGGGCCAAAGCCTGGGCTCAGTGCCCTGCAAGCTGTCCTTCCAGGCCGGCCACGACGCGGCCATGGGTGCCGCCACCGACTCTTCTCTTTTGACCTTCGGGGCCAGCGGACAGGGAATCATCGAGCTGCCCCCTGGCGATTGGACGCTGACGATCTCCCGGGGCTGGGAATACAGTATCCTGCGACAGAACCTCACATTGCTCGCCGACCAGCGGGAAGAGGTCAACGCCGAGCTATTCCGTCAGGTGGACACCACTGGTTATGTGGCCGCCGATCTGCACAACCACTCGGCCCGCTCGGCCGACAGCGACTACGAATTGAAGGACAAGGTCGGCTCCAACCTTTGTGAAGGCTTGGAACTCCTGGTGGCCACGGATCACGACTGCCAGACGGACCTGGCACCCTTCGCCCAAGAACTGGCCGACCTATTATCCACTGACTTCGCCCCATGGATTCGTCTGGTGGTGGGTAACGAAGTCTCACCGCTCATAGGCCATTTCACGACCTTTCCCTTACCCACCCACCCCACGGGCTGGATCTACTGGCAAATCCCCTGGGTAACCTACGACGAGGACGGCCTCTACATAGACATCATTGAGTTCCCTGATCTCTGGCAAAGAGCGCGGGACTTGGGTGCCCAGGTGATCAACGTGGCCCACCCGCTACGCACCACCGGCTGGTTCTCCTACCTGGGCTTCGAACCACCAACGATCATGCCCGAGCTGAACAGCCTGCCCTCGGAAAAGTTCAGCGCGGACTTCGACACCCTCGAGCTGCTGAACGGCAAAGACACGAGCACCATGCTGAACGAAAGCATCTACCTCTGGTCTTACTTGAACAACCGAGGCCTCTTCAA
>JAFCZJ010000291.1 GCA_019314375.1 Deltaproteobacteria bacterium
CCTCCGATAGACTGCCGGGGGTACGTTCCCCAGCGACTCGTGAGGGCGCTCCTCATTGTACTCCTGCATCCAGTCCCAGGTGATCTGCCAGACCTGGTCGAGGTCGTCGAACAGGTACGCGCTGAGTACCTCATCGCGGTACGTCCTGTTGAACCGCTCGATGTACGCGTTCTGGTTCGGTTTGCCAGGCTGGATGTAGCGGATCTCGACGCCATTGCATTCGCACCATTCGGTGAACACACCGCTGATCAGTTCGGGGCCGTTGTCGCAGCGGATGGCCTCGGGCAAGCCGTACCATTCCTTCATCTGGTCCATGACCCGGGTGATCCGTGCGCCAGTCAGCGACGTATAGACTGGACTTCCCCCGGTTCTCTAGACACTTCTTAGGCTATAATTGAGCCTAAAGGAGGAGTCGATGAGTCACCAGAGATTTTCCCCAGAGTTTAAGGACGAAGCGGTTCGCCAGATTACCCAGCGGGGCTATTCCGTCAAGGAAGTGGCCGAACGGCTGGGAGTGTCCACGCACAGTTTGTACAAGTGGGTCAAAGAGGCCAAGCCGGCCAAGGCCGAAGCCGATGAACTGGCAGCCACCAAGCTCGAGATGCAGAAGCTGAAGGCCGAGCTGCGCCGGGTTCAGGAAGAACGAGATATATTAAAAAAGGCCGCCGCGTACTTTGCAAGGGACCCCGGGTAAAGTACGCGTTCATCCGCGATCACCGGCACGAGCACCGAGTGGCGGTGATGTGCCGGGTTCTCCGGGTTCATCGCAGCGGCTACTACGCCTGGTTGAAGAAGCCCTTGTCTGACCGAGCCATCGAAGACGCCCGGTTGCTGACCCTGATCAAGGATTTCCACCAGGCCAGCGGCGGTGCCTACGGCAGTCCGCGGGTCTTTCTCGATCTTCGCGACAGCGGCGAGACTTGCGGTCGTCACCGGGTTGCCCGGGTCATGAAGCAAGGCAGAGTGAAGGCGATACGGAGCTACAAGAAGCCGCGCTATGTGACCGGCAAGCCATCGCTGTTGGCGCCGAACGTTCTGCAGCGAGAGTTCACGGTCGATCAGCCTGACCAGGTATGGGTGACCGACATCACCTACGTCCGAACTTGGCGGGGTTTTCTATACTTGGCGGTCGTGATGGACCTGTACTCGCGGAGGATCGTCGGGTGGTCCATGAAGACAAGCCTGGCCCGCGAGATCGTCATCGATGCCCTACTGATGGCCGTGTGGCGAAGGAAGCCGAAGAACAGGGTTCTGGTCCACTCGGACCAGGGCTCGCAGTACGGGAGTTTCGACTGCCGGAAGTTCTGCGAGTCGCACGACCTGACGCCGAGCATGAGCCGGCGTGGCAACTGCTGGGACAACGCCGTGGCCGAGTCGTTTTTCAGTTCGCTGAAGAAGGAAAGGATTCGCCGGAAGGTCTATCACACGGTCGATGAAGCGAAGGCTGATCTGTTCGATTACATCGAGATGTTCTACAATCCGAGGCGTCGCCATGGTCATATTGGCAACGTCAGTCCCGAGGCGTTTGAACGCGCCTCAAGTTGTGGCCTTTAGGTGTCTACGAAACTGGGGCAAGTCCAGTTGGAGACCCTGTTGGCGATATAGCCACTCCGCACTAACCGCTTTCCCTGTAGCAGCTTGGCTCCCGTGTTCGACGATTTTGGAGGCAGGAGCAGCTTGCAGTTTAAAGAATAACGCTTTTGGGAAAACTCCAGACTAGATTGTTCTGGTGGTTAGGACAGTGCGAACCAAGGTGTTTCAGAGCAACGATGGAAGGACGAGATTGCACACATGATTCACAGGTGTGTAGTTCCAAAGTGTCCCGCCACGGAGGATCAAGTGTCCCGCTTCCTGCGCTCTTTTGCCCCACGGCCACGGCGGCCTGATGAGTGGAACGAATGGGGCACTCTTCACATCTGGACGAGGTAACGAATGAAACTGCTGGGCTGGCTTAGGAAATCAATATTGGTGATCACAGTCGTTTAGGACAGCGTCGCGGCGGAATCCGTAGTTTTGGAGTTGCGTTTGTAATAAGATGTTCGAATTGTGAAACTCATAGTGGGCATCAACGAAAGGGCTTCAACGGTGAATTCGAATAGGACCGTGTGGCAGGTGCTTCTAGTGATGGCATTAGCGATTTCCGCAGCAACTGCTTCGCGTGCACAAGTTACGGAGTACAGGGCTTACTTTTCGTGGTCCGATACCGCTGTCGTAGACTCGACCCATCTAGACACGGTCGGCCCCATCACGTGCTACTTGTTGTTGGACGTGCCGGATCCTGTGATCACATTCGGTGAAGTGTCGGGGTCATGGGTCTTGACGCCAGGACTAGAATTATTGGGTGTAGAATGCCTTCTCGGCGGAGTCTACACGAGAGATATTGTCCAGACCTCTGATACTTCGTACGACGTATTGGTTTCGTATGGTCCGTCCTGTATGCCGATAAATACCGGAACGGTTCCTCTGCTTCGCATTGACCTACACGCGTCCCCCAACGAGTTCGTGCCCCGGGGAGAGGCGGTCATATTTGCCTTAGTCACCGATACACCCGGATTTGCGCTGGACCTGGTCATTGGGGACCTAGTTTGCTTCATGACCGGAGGTGCGATCCCAGTGGAAGCGGCAGTAGCAACGTCCGGAATTGTTGCTGCTGATGAAAGGAGTTTTGGTTCGCTGAAGGCACTATATCGGTAAATATGCAACGGGTTCCATTTCTTGGAGGTAAAGTTCTGAAAGGATTCCCCCGCACTATTATTTCGTCGATTGTGGCGGCTTTTTCGGCCATTATCCTGATCTGCACCCACAGCTTCGCTCTAGGAACTGAGATTATCGTCAAATTCGGTGACGCGGCAAGATGACTGTGCTCAAGTGATCTGCGTTGTCGATGCATAAGGATGGGCCCGGAACTCGGTTCGGGGCCATCGGCTAACGAGATGGTGGCGTGGAGCGGCGCCGATCAAGGCAGTCTCAGACCCCGAGTTCCCCTTGTAGTCCCACTTGGGTAACCAGACATCACCGCGAAAGGACCCCACCCCATGACCGCCCTGCCTCCGAGCTTCAAGGCCTACGACATTCGTGGCCGCGTACCCGAGGATCTCGACGCCGATCTGGCCTACCGTATCGGCCTGGCCATGGTGCAGCACCTCGGCGGCGGCCGCTTCGCCGTGGGTCGCGACTGCCGCCTCAGCAGTGATGAACTGGCCACCGCGCTGATCCGCGGCTTGACCACCGGCGGCGCCGACGTCCTGGACATCGGCCTGTGCGGCACCGAGATGATCTACCACACCACCGCCGCCCGGGGTCTGGCCGGCGGCGTGATGGTTACCGCCAGTCATAATCCCATGGACCACAACGGCATGAAGCTGGTGCGGGACGAAGCGCGTCCCATCAGCGGCGACACCGGCCTGTTCGAGATCGGTGCCCTGGCCGTCGGGGGCGAGCTGAAA
>JAFCZJ010000173.1 GCA_019314375.1 Deltaproteobacteria bacterium
GGGCGAAAAATCTTTCGCCCAAACCTTCGCACCCAACATCGATTCAAACCCAACATAGGGGCGAAAAATCTTTCGCCCAAACCTTCGCACCCAACATCGATTCAAACCCAACATTGAACACAGCAGGGGCGCACGAGATAGGGCGAAAGATTTTTCGCCCCTACAAATAACCGCGGATTATCTGGACTTTTTTCTGAAGGCGTCTACGGTTCGTTCCAGCTGGCGGCCGCGTTCGACCGACAATTTTCGCACGACTTCTTTAACCTTATTGCGCTGCCGCTCGCTGTCGAAGATGAACTCAACGCCCATGCCCTTCATGTCGCCGGTGGGCTGTACCCAGACCACCCGACCACGAAGCTTCACGCCCAGGAGGTACCCGGGAGGCTTGAGCTTGCACTCGACCTCGGTGCCCGTAGGGAAAGGCCTATCGGTGCGAATGAAGGTACCCCCCTCGCTGATGTCATCGGCGAACTCACGCACAAAGCCGGCGTTTGAACGATAAGAAACCTCGAACTGGCAGGGCATGCGCCGGTCCGAGCGCTGGATAAAATCCACCATCTTGCCTTCGGCACAGTCCAAGACCATGTGCATTGTTTTGAACTGATCGTAAGAAAACTCCACCTGCACACCCGGGGGCAGGCTGCCGGCGGCCCCCGCCCGTCGACTGGTGACCACGCGACCACGCATGCGATAGGTGCAACCGCGGGTCGGGAACTCGAGAAGAATCGTAACCGTTTCATTGAGGCGCAACCTGCGGTTGGTCTCAACAAAGAGAACACCCAAAGGACCCCGCTTGCCGAAGTCGTCCAAAAAGCGATCCGGATCGGGATAACGAATTACCAAATCTTTGTTGCTGGGCATATACCCATGCTACCCAAGCTCGCCATCAAACATCAAGGCCGTTCGACAGATTCCCGAAACCCGTGCTAGTGTTTCTCACGGAGACACGATTTTGCCACTCAACTCAAACAAGCAAACACATAGCACCATAGTAGAAACACTTGTGCCACGTCGCAAAGCGACGTGGTGATAATTTCGCGCCATGAAGACCTGCCTCCGCATCAGCCTGGCCCTATCCCTCGCGTGGTTTTCCGCATGCAAGGACGGACCGGTCGAGCATAGCCTCCCTGCCCCACCCAAGCTCTGCGATTGCCTGGAGGGAAGCGAGCAAAACGCAACCTATAGACTGACCCTCCAGGGACAAGCCGCGGGGTGGTCCCATTTGAACATTTGTGCCTGCGATCAGCCCGAAGGACACAGACTCATCTGGGGCAAACGACAACTCAGTTTCATGCGAGGCGAAAGCCGGGTGAAGCTGTTGACGCGATTCGTCAACCAGTTGGATACGCAAGGCGCTCCCGTCCGCCTATATACGATCAAAGGACAAAGCGACACGGAGCCCATGCGCCTGGAAGCGACCCGCCTCGGCTCAAAATTACACATACGTCAAGCCGACAACACGCATCAAATACCCCTGGAGCCAATGGCCCTGGAAGAAGAATCCTTTACGTTTTTCCTTTGGTCTTCTTCGAACAAGCCGGTCCTCGACAAAGAACTAAAACGTCGCGTCTTCTCACTTGAGAAAGGCGGTTATTTGGATGACACGATCAAGGTAACTCAAATCCTGTCGGATGGAAGCTTCTGGATAGCACACAGGCCGGGCAGCATACCGGGCCTTGAGGTCAAGCAACTGCTGGACGCCGGTGGGCTGCCCATCCGAATTGAATCCCAATTGGGTCGCCTGCGCATGAGTGCCGTACGGGCAAAAGAAGCATCGAAAAAAACCCTTCTTTCCGCCCCGGATCTCACGCCCCTGATGAGCGCATCCACTCAGGGCCGCATCGACAATCCAGCCCAACTTGCTCAGGCCCGATACAGACTCCGGGGATTACCTGCCGAGATCACCCGAGAAGGCCTGAAGGGTCCCGGCCAAAAGGTCCAATCGATGCCTTCGTCAGGAGAGGCGTATATCGAAGTTCGGCGTCTGTCGGAACCCAAGGCCTCTGGAGAAATTCGAGTCGCCGACGCTCGCTACCTCAAGGACAGTCACCTCCTGGGTATCGCAACGCCGGCCATCCAGGCACTGAGCAAGAAACTGACCGACTCGAAACAGAGCCCCTGGAGTCAAGCCAAGCGCCTGCGCGCCTGGGTGGCTGGAGAAATCCGCTCAGACATGGGCATGAACTTCGCCGCAGCCCCCGTCGTCTTGCGCACAAGGCGGGGCGACTGCTCGGAAAAATCCCTACTGCTGGTCTCCTTGGCCCGGGCCTCAAAAATCCCCGCCAGGGCCGTGGCCGGCCTGGTCTACCATCGAGGAAAATTCTCAGGACACATGTGGGTCGAAGTCTGGACAAAAGACGGTTGGCGCCCGATGGATGCAGCCTTGGGCGGCGAGCAAGTCAGCGCCGCCCGCATTCGCCTAGAAGAAGTGGCCTTGGGTTTCGGCGAAAACGGGCCAGGGCTCCTCGCCGGAAAAGCCCTGGCGCTCGGGCTGCGGGTGGATATCTTAGAGCCCTCTACTTCTTCTCCATGAGCTTTTCGACTTCGTCCAAGGCTTTTTCCATGGACTCAAAGGCCACCTTGTAGGGCTCCGCCCCGCTCATGTCCACGCCGGCCATCTTCAAAAGGGCCACCGGGTAACGCGAGCCACCAGCCGACAACATGGACAAATAATTGTCGCGAGCCTTGGTGTCGCCGCCGTGAATTTTCAAGGCAATGGCCGTCGAGGCAATGAAGCTGGTGGTGTATTGGAACATGTAGAAGTTGTAAAAAAAGTGCGGAATGAAAGACCATTCGACGGCATAAAGCGGGTCGATGGTACAGACGCCCTCTTTTTCACCGTAATATTCACGCAACAGGGACAGATAAGTCTTGTCCAGCAAATCGGCGGTCAAGGGCTTGCCGTCCTGCGCCATCTGATGAATTTTCAGCTCGAACTCCGCGAACAAGGCCTGGCGGAAAACAGTGGTGCGCCAGCTCTCCAGGTACTCGCCAAGAAGAAAGAGTTTTTTCTTGAGGTCCTTTTCCTTGCTCGACACAAAAAGCCGGAGCAGGCTCTCGTTGGTGATGCTGGCCACTTCGGCAATGAAAATAGGGTAGTCGGAATTATGGAAATCCTGATCCCTGTTGCTGTAATAGCTGTGCCCTGCGTGGCCGAATTCATGGGCCAGGGTGCTCATGCTGTTGTAGTTATCATTGTGGTTCAACAAGACATAGGGGTGCACGTCGTAGGCCGAGCCGGACATGTAAGCGCCTGAACGCTTGCCCTTGGTGGGCAACACATCGGTCCAGCGCTCATCGAAAGCCTTCTGCATGAGAGCCACGTAGTCCTTGCCCAAAGGCGCCAAGGACTCCAACACCACGCCCTTGGCCTTCTCGTAGGGATAGGGCATGTCCACGCTGGGGATGATCGACGTGTAGAGATCGTGATAGCCCAGCTCCTTGAGACCCAGCGCCTTCTTGCGCAACTTCAGGTAACGCCAAAGCAAGGGACGTCCCGCGCGGACCTGCTCAATCATGTTGGTGTAAATATTTGTGGGCACGTTGGTGGCACCCAGGGCTGCGTCCAGGTCGGTCTTGTAGCCTCGCACCCCGGCAACAAAGTGATCCCGCTTGACCGCGCCCGAAAGCAAACCGGCCAAAGTTTCGCGGAAGTCCTTGTAGGTCTGCCAAAAAGCCTGAAAGACCTTGATCCGATCCGCCCGATCGGTCGTTGCCCGATAACGGCCATACATGGCCTGGCTCAGCTTGACCTTTTGCCCGTCCTTCAAGGTCACTTCGGCGAAGGGCAGGTTGAGCGTAGACATGGTCTGGTAGATGTCATAGGGCACACCCAACAAATCGCCTGCGCGGGCCACGATCTCTTCTTCCTTGGGGGAAAGCGTGTGCTTGCGCAAGCGGGTGGTGTTGTCCAGGTAGTGCTTGTATTTGGCCAAGGCCTTGGTCTTGGCGAAACCGGCAAATTTCTTGGCCGGTATGGCCAAGATCTCTGGCTCGACAAAGGACATGGCCGCGCCCATGCGAGTACCCACCTGGCCGATGCGTTCGTGAAGTTGTTGGCCCAGGGCATCACCGGCATCTTGATCGTGCAGGCGTCTGGCGTAGCTGCTCAGCCGGTAAAGCCGCTTGATGATGTCGAATTGATCATCCAGGCAACTCCTCAGCTTGCTTGCGCCTGTGTTCAACTTGCCCTTGTATTTTTTGAAAGCCTTAACTTGGCCCTCCAGTTTTTTCAGGTCTTTTTCCCAGGCGGCCTGGTCCGCATAGAGGTCTTTTAGATTCCACTTCAGCGCCTCTTCCACGTCCTTGCGCTCCGGCGTGGTTGCGCTTTTGCCTTTGGCGGATGCTGCCATGTTCGCCTCCGTCTTCACGGTTGTTCCGGCCATCGACCAACTCGACAGCACCAAGCCCGTAACCAGAATCACAGTCGTCGTCGTTCTCTGCATGATCTTATCTCCTTAGCAGTTCCTTAACCAGGCAGAATCTTCGCATTTGAATCAAACTCAAAAGCAGCTTGCAACCCAGTAGAAACTCTTATGCTGCACCGCTTCGCGGTGCAGTGCTGAAATCCCTTTTTCGAATTAACACAAAAGCGCCGGCGGGTCCAGGCCCGCCGGCGCGCATCTCATCTCAGGCCCCCAACATGGGGGGACCCGTCATCAGGGCTGGTCAGGCCCTCGCTCACAGCTTCCTTCGTGCTGGAATGGAACGCCCGCACAATTCAAGAAGCAGAAGTTGTCGTAGGTCTGGCCGTCCGCGCCACAGACCGGATCGTAAACCTCGGGGCAGATGCAATCGGAAGGATGGCACACACCCTGCGTGCAGAGCTCACCAGGCGCACAGTCCATATCGGCATTGCAAGCATCAGGGTTCATCACATTGGACAAACATTCCAGGTACTCAGGCGTCTGGGTCCAGCCGCAGGTCGTCTGGCCGGTGCTGGTGGTCAAGGCTCCGCAGATGGAGAGCTGCAGGCACTCGTACTCTGGCAACCAAACGCAGGTGCTGTTCACGGGATAAGGGGCGCAAATCTCGCCGCTGCAACCGGTGACTACACATTCGGCCTGATTGGGCACACACTGCCCCCAGCATTCCGGGCAAGGTTCGCCTTCGTGGCAAGGCATGTCCGAGCAGTAGCCGGGCTCACAGCGGAAGCCATCGGGGCAGTCGCTGTCGGCCTGGCATTCCATGGCCGGCAAGGGCAGACAAACACCCACATCACCCGAGGCCGAATCGCTCTCGCAGTAGGTGCCGGCCGGGCAATCGGCGTCGTTGCTGCAACCCTGGGGCGGCTCTTCGCAGGTACCCCAGTGAATGATGAAGGCGCCAACACAGTCGGCTTCACATGCGTTGGCAAAAGTCCTGATTTCGCAAGCGCCTGTGCACTGATCGGGATCTTCACATTGATCCGGGTAGCAGACTTCGGCACAGACCGGCGCCCAAATGTCAGGGCAAACACAGGAATCAAAGACACAACGCCCGTTGATGCAACGGCCCGTCATGCCATTGTCGAACATGCATTCTTCATCGACCCTGCATTCGGGTACCTGGTCGGGCACGCAGATGCCGACGCAGCAATCCGGGGCTCCCGTGGGACAGTCGTCCCAGCATTCCAGCAATTCGCACATGAATCCCGCCGGACAATCGGTGTTGTCTACACAGTGCATGGGGTCAAAGACACAGAAGCCCTCCACGCAGCGACCGACCTGGCTACCCGACTCGTCCATGCAGTCGAAGTCGGAGAAGCATTGGGGCTGCTGGTGGGGTACGCAGACACCTTCGCAACCAGGTTCGCAGTTGGGATCCTCGGGGCTGCAATCCCAGCATGCCATTTCGCAGATCATGTCCGGCGGGCAGGCATTGTCGGCATCACAACGAATCTCTTCGAAGACGCAACGGCCATTGAGGCAGACACCCATGCCACCGGGGAAGAAACAATCGTCATCGGTGCGGCAATCGGGCTCCTGGTCCGGCACACAATAACCGACGCCTTCGGGCAGGCAGTTGGGATCGCCATCTTCACAACCCGGCCATTCCATCACACAGACGAAGCCTTCCGGGCAGTCAGAGTTGTCCACACAAGAGGGGGGCGCGACGGGCATGCAGAGATGTTCGCAGACCACGTCGTTGCAAATGGGATCGGTGTTCGGGTCGCAGGGCCGGCAGTCGGAATCGTCCGGGTCGCAGCCGGGGATCCCGGCGCAGATCTCGACGCATTCGAAGCCTTCTGGACATTCCATGTCGCTTGAGCATTCCATGGAGAAAGGCAGGCAGCGGCCTTCCACACAGATGCCCGGCAAGCCATTTTCCGTGCCACATTCTTCGCCATCGACGCATTCGGGGTTGCCGACATAAACGCATTCGCCGAAGCATTCGCAGTCTTCTTCTCCATTGGGTCCCACGGTGCAGCCGCATGCCATGGCGCATTCGTAACCCTCGGGGCAGTCCTCGGGTCCCTGGCATTCCTGGTTCTGATTTTCAAAAATACAACGACCGTCGATGCAGCGAGCCACGTCATCGGTCCAATCGAAGATGAGACAATCTTCATCGGTCACACATTCGGATTCGGCGCAGATGCAGACGGGGCAGCCGTCCGGATCGCTCATGAATCCGTTGGGGCAGTAGAGATCGCAAAGGACGTCCGGGCAGTGGGGCTCGCTGCATGCGCCGCGGCAACCCAGGCCCAACTCAAAGCCACCACCGCTGTTGCCACTGTAGGTCGCGGCCGCAAGCAAGTAACGACCGGCTGACGTGAGCTCCAGGTCGCTAATGAGGCTGTTCAAGCCGTCCAGGCCATCGTCATCCAGCTTCGTGGCCTGGCCCCAAATACCATTGTCACTAAGGGGTCCATAAAGAATGAGGACAGGGTCTTCCCCATTGTCCACCTTCAAGGTGACCGTCACCCGCGCACCCTGGACCGCATCGAATACATAGCCGGTCAAGGGCTTGGTCTCGGAGAAGGTGTCGGTGACCGACTGGCCGAAGTCCAGATTGCCGCGCAAATCGACAAAATCCGCGGCTGAGCTTTGGCCGGTCAGCAGAGGTGCTTCATAGGCCTGTTTTTCAACTGGATCATAGTCCAAACAGCCAACAGCCGCGAAAGCGGTCAAACAAGCCAGCGCGACCAAGCATCCTCTTTTCAATAATTTTGTCATCACGTGTTCCTCCTGGTTATAGAAAATCAATTAAAAATCGTTTAACCTTGGGATTCATGGGTCTTGTAAGAGCAAGGTCCGTGCCAAGTGGCTGGAGAGACCCCTTGGAGCAGAGATAAGACCCTGTAAACACAGGGCAATCTCAAAACTCGACAGCTCGAATCTCATAGGCTTGCGTCAAGTCAACTTGACAGCTGCCCCCGTCAAAAGACTGAATCTACAAACAAAACAACAACATGTGGAAATTGCGAGGATCCGAAGAAATCGTCAAGCCAGCTTGACACTCAGGGGGAGGGCGGGCTGATTAATCCATGATGCCGGGCCATCCAATAGGGCAGCAACCAGAAGGTGCCGGAGTTTTCCTGGGCCCCTGTCCCATCAAATTTGAAGGCATAGGGATTTTCAGCCCAGCGCATGCCCTGCCGCTCGGCGTAGGGGAAAACAAAAAGATTCTGGCGTTCGCCGTGGCGGTCCAGGTTGGGATTGGGCTCGGCATCCAGGCGATGCGCCAGGCTGCCTCCCCAGAGAATCAAATCCAGAGGCAGGTTCTGTAAAGTCGCGACGCCCTCGGCCAGATCATAGCGCGGTGCCTCGGACATGATCGCGTACATGACGTTAAACTCCGGATTGCGCTCGGGCCGCTGCACATGCCAAAGGTATTCCAAGCCCTGTCGCCAAAGCAGCCACAATTCCATCTCGGTCTCAAAGCGCATGAGCGTGAACATAGACAGAAAGCTCATCTCCTCGGCGTCGTGGTTGGTATGCCAGGCCGTGTTGATCTCTTCGATGTGGGAGACGTGCTCTTTATACCCGTGGTCGTAGGCCAAATTCTCGAAGGCCTCCAAATAACGAGCCTCCCCCGTCATGTGATAGGCCACCCGGAGCCCACCCAGAATCATGGACGAGTTCAAGCCGGCGTCACCATAGCGAGCACTCAAATTGTCCGGATCGTTGATCCACTCGGGATCCATGTGACCATCGTCGGTGGTCAGGCCATCCGTGTCGATGATGGCAAAGCCGTTTTCGATGAGGCGATCCAGGATCCGACCCACCGTAGCCGCCACCTCGGCCCGCCGCTCCGCATCGGCCGCCAGGTCGTAATAAAGCGACAAGCCGAACATGTGACCCACGAATTCATCGTTGGAGGTGTTGCCCTTCCAGCACTCCAAGCCGTCCGGGGTCAAATGCCAGAGATCCGGATGGGTGGCCTGCCTGGCCGGGCATTCCTCGCCGGGTACGATGGAGCGGGCGAAAAATCCAGGGATGCCGGTCACCGACTCCAGGCGAATCATGGCCGTGGCCGCCCGTTCGACTGTCTCCCGTGCCGCTTCCGAACCGGTGACCGCGTAACGATAGCTTTGACTGGCCAAATACATGGCGGTCCATTGCCCATCGTTGTCGTCGTCATGGTTGTAGAAACTCTCCAGATCCCCCACAACCCTCAGAGCGTTCGAGGTGGAGGTGTAACCCATGCGGACATGGCGCTCGGCCGTGATGGCGTCGAATAACTCGGCTTTGTCCGCAAGACACATGAGTTGTTCTTGCGCCCGGCTCAATCCCATGGCGGTGGCGAACCAAAGATCCCCGTTTTCATCCCGGAGCATGTCCCGCACCTCGTCGTGGGGCAGCCAAATGCGACCCCAATAATAGCGGCGGTCGCCGTCGGCATGATAGCGACTGGCGCCTATGGCCGTGCTCGCCAACAAGGTGTCCTCTCCGTCCACCCCGAGATTCAGAAAATCACCGTAATGCAGCCCCTCCTCGCCCAAAAAGGGTATCCAGGTTTCACTCCCCTCATCAAAGCGAGCCAGCCCCGAACCCGTGGCCGCCCAAAGCTCGCCGGCGGAAGTCCGCACCAAAGCGCGCAAGTCGTCGGAGGGCAAACCATCCACGACGGTATGAATATAAGAATCCGAATCAAAAACCCCGTCAGGGGTAGCGGCAAACCAAAGCCCGGGCGCGGATTCCACAATGCAGCGAGAGGGTCGCTGAATCACCTCAAACAAAGAAGTAAAACCACCAGCCGCGTCCACGTAACCTGCCACATCATCACCGGCCACAAAAAAGCCACCGCTAAGCCGCGGCCCCACAAAAACAGGATGGCTGTCGGCGGGCAAGTCGATCACCACGCCATCGATTGCAAGTTGCACACCATCCACCGCCGCAAAGCGCCCCGCCTCATCAAAGGCCAAATCCAAGACCACGCCGCTCAAACCCATGTCCACAGTCGAAAAGCCATCACCCTCAAAGAGCTGCACGCCCTCTTCGCAAGCCGCATAAATCCGGGCATCTTCCGGATCCAGCGCCAAGGCCGTACAAGAACCCAACTCAGGCCACTGCAAACTCAACTCTTGCAAGTAAGGCGTATCTTCATGCACAACAGGCGGCTGCCAAATCCTGCCCGCATCGACAAGACCCCCATCGCTCGGGCCCGGCCCCCCTTCCGAACAAGCCACCAAGCCCAAAACCAGAGAAACGACCATCGCCATCAGCAACAAAAATCGCGCGTTCATCGGACGAGCCTAGCACGAGAACAGCAGTCAGATATCGAAAACCCCTAGGTCCAACTTCATCCCTTGCGCATAATGCGCGAGGCGGTCCCGGTTGAGCAGATCCAGGTCCATGTCATCCAACAAACTGCGCAAGCGCTCGGTATCGAGTTGCTTTCTGCGCCGATGGCGCAGGTAGATCAAATCGGCGAGCGCCTTTTCCGGCTCGGCCAGCAGACACGCACCCTGTCGCTCGAAACCGGTGAAGATCTCCCGCTTGATATGGTGGTACTCGAACACCAGGTCCATGGCGTGGAAAACGTAGGGTTGACCCGTTGTCACCAGGGTAATCGTAACCGGACTTTGGGAGAGCACACCATGACGAGCCAGGGCCGACTCGAGCGAAATGTAGGCCGGTGACCGAAGCGCCATGGCCACTTCGTCGACCGAGGGGGGACTGAAGGGATTGGCGTAGAGCCCTTGGCGAATTCGGGTCAGCACGCCCCGGGAAACCATCCGACTGAGCTGCACCCTCACGGTCGCCGCCGGCGCGTCCAAGAGGGTCTCGAAATCAGAGGGCGTAAATAAGCTTTTGCGCCGATACTCGCGGAAGAGCGCTAAATAGCGGTCCAGGCTCATGCGTCCTTCTTCAGCGCGCTCAGGATCTCCTGCTCCGACTCCACCAGCAAGGGAACGTCTAAGGGATCCACTCGCAGGATGCGCGACACGGGGTCAACGCTTTGCTGATTGGCCAATTCCAGATTGATCATGATGCGGGTTCGGGAGGAAGCCCAGCCGACTCGAAGCCGGAAACGCTGC
>JAFCZJ010000174.1 GCA_019314375.1 Deltaproteobacteria bacterium
TGGCTGGAGTGTTTTCCGTTCTGGGCCGGAGATCTTGATCCGCAGCCCCTTGCTTGCTCTGCGCGCGGAACACCGGCTTGAGCTGCGAACCCGTCTTGTCGGCGACTATCGCAGTTTGGATACCGAGGCGGCGTCCTTATCCCTCGTGATCGATCCGGTGCGGGGTACGGTTTCCCATGACCCCCCCCTGACCTCGGCGGCCCGCGAGTGGCTGGGCTTCGTCCCCATGCCTCAAGGCGGGACTGGCCTTGATGACCTGGACGCCGATGAACCCATCATGGGCTGTGCCACGGCGGGTCGGACGGGCCATTGGTGCTTGCTTCTGGTTTTGGGTTGCCTGTGGGTTTTTCGTCGGCGAGCGTAGTCTTCGTGTCATTCGGTCAGGCAGGCCGAGGGCAGGGCGTTGAAGGTTTCCAATAGCGTCCTGTAGTCTTCATGTACTGTGCCGCCCTGGGGATCACCTTCCAGTTTGAAATAGTAGCCATGATCGGCCTGCATGCCGGCCGCCAGGAAGGCCGAGACGTCGCTGGTCTTGTTGCCGAAGCCGTAGCTTAGGGCATGGCCCAGTTTGTAGCCCAGAGCGCGAAGCTCATTGGATTTGAACTCCACGGCCGCGTCATCCGTGGCCCCGGTCAGGCTGAAGGTGGTGTGCACGATGCCCGGCGGGAAGCCCTTTTCGGCAAGCCATTCGGGTGTGCGATCGGTCAGGAAGGAAGGCCGGGCGGTTAGATAGAACAAGTGAAAACCCTTGCGAGACAGGGCCCACATGACCTCGGCGGAGCCAGGATGGGCATCGGGGCTGATGTTCAAAAGTACGTCCCAGGTCTGGGCGTATTCATCGGTGGTCAAGGTGCCGTCCACGTCGCTGACGGCCACTTTGGCATCAGGCTCTAGAACGTGGATGATTTGGTCGGTGCTCGACAGATCGCCTCGCACGACGAAGTGGATGCGGTGTCGACCCGGACCCAGGCTTTTCTCGGGCGGAATTTGGTAAAAGATCCAGCCCCCCGTGTCGACCACCCCTTCCACTGCATCGTGTTCGTCGTCTTCCGAGGTGCGGGCTCGGCCCAGGTATTCCCAGGCGGCACAGTCTCTAAGAAGCCACATGTCCACGTCTTCGTCGTGGATGTCTTTGTCCACGCCTAAGCCATAGGCGAACTTGGCCAGGGCCCACTGATCGTCTGCGGCCGTGAGGAAGAGATCCCGACCACGATGGTAGGCTCCGCCTAAGGCCGCGGTGACCGAGGAGCTCGTGTGGCGCCAGTCATCCTCCGGTCCGGGATCGGGTGCGGCGGCATCGCAGGGCGCCGGCGCGGGACAGTCCACCTCGTTCAGCCCTCTGCAAAACCCGGAAGCACAATGGTCTCCATGGGTCGCATCTCGTCCATCGTCGCAGGAGGTATCGTCGGCCAATAGCGAAAACCCACACCGGCCGTTTTCCGGATCGCATTGGCCATCGATTTGACAGGGGTCGGGGGAAGGGCATTCTCGCGCCTCGCCCGATTGACACTGGCCGGAAAAGCAGAAGTCGCTCAAGGTGCAAAGGTCTCCATCGTCGCAGCCGGCCTCGTCGTCTTTGGGCTGGACCAGGCAGTGACCCAAACCATCACAAAGGGATTGCTCACACATGCCCAAAGAAGTGCCGAGTTGACATGGCGCGCCAGACTCCCGATCAACCGCCGCGCAGCGTGCCTCGACACAACGTGCTTCTTGGCAATCGCTGCTCAGGTCGACGAGGTCGATGCAGTGTTTATCGCTGGAACAGAGATCGGCGCTAATTGAGCTGTTATCGCAGGCGGCCAGACCGAGGGCCAGGAAAAGGATGGCGATGGGTCGCATTACCCATTTTTAGCAGATTTTTTGGAGGCTTTCTTTCTTTTTTGACCCCTTCTCGCGAATACCCCATGATGGACCCATGCCTGGTTTCTTGGCTTGGATATATTTGGGGTCCGCGGTAGCGGATTTGTTGGCGGCCACCGCTTTGGCCTTTGGCACCAGTGCACAACCGGCCAAGCGTCCCATTCTCATCAGCATGGTTCTGGTGGGGCTCTGGGCCTTCGCTGATTTCCTGGCGAGTGTTGCCCAGACCGGCGACCAAATGCGTATTTTTTCTTCCATTTGTGCCCCGGTGTGGACCCTGGTGCCGTTTTTTCTTTTGCGATCCATGTTGGCCTACATGGGCGCTGAGCGAGTCCTCCGTTCCTTTGTCCTGAATGGGCTTATGCTGTTGCCGGTCGTGGGGATCCTGATTCTGGAGTGGATTGGCCTGATGCATAGTCACTACATCCCGGCCCATGTCAATGGCTTGTTTTTTCAGTCGGTGGCGACGCCCTGGATTTACCCAATGCTGATCTATTTCATTGGCTATATCCTCCTGGGCGCGGTTCTGACCGCCCGACATGCCAGACGGACGGGCGTGAATGCCTTCCGTGGTCCCGGTCGTTTGGCGCTCTTGGTCTTCACGCCGGCTGTTTTTTTTGGTGGATTGCTCAATGGGGGACTGAGCCTGTTCGGTTTCCAAACGCCCTACTTGGGATCGATCATCGCCTGTTTCGTTGGGCTGATCACCACCTGGTGGATCTTCCGACGTTCCGTCTTTGTTCCCCTGGAAGAGGCGAAGCGCTTGACCGAAAGGGCACTCCAGGTCAGTCGGGATCGCTACCAGGCTTTGATGGAGATGTCCCCGGACGGCATCATCGCAAGCGATTTGGAAGGAAAAATCAATTTCGTGAACCGCCGGACTCTGGATCTGCTCGGCTTCGGCGTTGTGGAGGAGATGCTGTCGGTATACGAAAGGGTTCAGGACATCAACATCCCCGAGGAGAGGTCGAGGTTGGAGGAGGCTTTGCGGAAGGTTGCCGAGTCGGGTGCCATCTTGCGCCAGGAATGCCGTGTGAAGACCCAGGACGAGCACTTGTTGGAGCTGGAGTTCAGCATCGCCTTGCTACGTGACGAACAGGGGGAGCCGTCGGGGACCATTTGTATGGCGCGGGACATCAGTTTGCGACGCCGGATGGAATCCGAGCGGCGGGATCTGGAGGCCCAGGTTCAGCATGCGCAGAAACTGGAAAGCTTGGGCTTGTTGGCGGGCGGCATTGCCCATGATTTCAATAATCTGCTTTCGGGTGTGCTCGGCCACGCCAGTCTGGCCCGCTTGGACGTGTCTGAGGATTCGCCCATGGCGGAGCGTTTGGAGAAAATCGAGATGGCCGCCAAACGGGCCGCCAAGCTGACCCATGAGATGTTGGCCTATGCAGGCCGCGGGCGCTTCGTCATCGAGGACGTGGACATAGAGCAACTTGTCAACGATATGGCTGAGCTATTGCAGGTTTCGGTCTCGAAGAAGGTTCAGCTGACCAGGAGTTTCGAGGCCGGCCTGCCTCGGGTTCGAGGTGATACCGGACAGATTCAGCAGGTCATCATGAATCTCATCACCAACGCCTCCGAGGCGCTGGGCTCCACACCGGGCGCTATTCGGTTGGCGGCCCATCGTTGCCGTTTGGAGAAGGATGAGGTGGCCCATGCCGGAGGTCGGGAGCACGTGCCTTCCGGAAAGTATATTTGCCTGGAAGTGGAGGATGAGGGCGAGGGCATGGACGAACAGACCTTGTCGCGCATGTTCGAGCCTTTTTTCTCCACCAAGTTCACCGGGCGTGGGTTGGGGTTGGCGGCCGTGCAGGGCATCATTCGCTCCCATGGCGGGGGGATCAGTGTTGACAGTCGGCCTGGTGATGGGACGCGTATTCGGGTGTATTGGCCCATGGCGGTTCATAGCCGCGTGGATGAGGTGGAGAGTTCCAACCTGGGTCGCGAGGCCTTGGCGCGGTTGATACCGCAAGGTGGTGTGCTGGTCGTGGATGATGAGTCTTTGGTGCGGGACGTGGTGGCCGGCGCTTTGCGACGATTTGGTTTTGAGGTGTGGACGGCCGTGGACGGATTGGATGGTTTGCGGGTTTTCGAACAGCATACCGATCGCATCGCGGTCGTCGTGTTGGATATGACCATGCCGCGCATGGATGGACATGAGGTCTTCGCGGCCTTGCGCTCAAAAAGGATAGACCTGCCCATTTTGCTCATCAGTGGTTATCACGAGGACGATGCATTGGAGGCGCTGCTGAAAGAACCCTGGACGGGGTTTCTGCCCAAGCCCTTCGTGCCCGACGATTTGCTGAATGCTTTGGGTATGTGCTTGTCAGATGAGATTGGCATCAACCCTTGACGACGCCCATGGGTTTGAGGCGCAGCACGGAAGTGGCGATGCCTGCGCCGGAGATCACCTCCACCACTTCGGCTACGTCTTTGTAAGCTTCGGGGATTTCTTCAGCCAGGGTGTTGCGGCTGGCCCCGCGGACCAGGACGCCAAGTGCTGCCATCTCCTTTTCGATGGATCGGCCGCGGGCCTTTTTTTTTGCCTGGTGTCGGCTAAGCAGACGGCCGGCACCGTGACATGCCGAGCCGAAAGTCTCCTCCATGGCTTTGGCCGCGCCCGATAAAAGATAGGAATACCGCCCCATGTCTCCCGGGATGATGACCGGCTGACCGAGATCGCGCAGACCTTCAGGTAAGTCCGGATGGCCGGGTCCAAATGCCCGCGTGGCACCCTTGCGATGCACGCAGAGTTTTCTGCGCTTGCCGTCGACGATGTGGTTTTCGATCTTGGCCATGTTGTGCGCTACGTCGTAGACCAGGTTCATGCCCAGTTTTTCGAGGGGCTTTTCAAGTACCTGGGCCAAGCTTTGGCGGACATGGTGAGTGATGATCTGCCGATTGGCGAAAGCGAAGTTGGCGGCCGCGGCCATGGCTGACAGGTAGGCCTGACTCTCGGGAGATTGCACCGGCGCGCAGCATAGTTGTCGATCCGGCAAGTCGATTCCGTATTTTTTCGATGCCTTGAGCATTTGTCTGAGGGCGTCATCGCAAACCTGATGGCCCAGCCCGCGTGAGCCGGTGTGGATCATGACGGTCAGGGCACCCTCTTTCAATCCCAGTCTGGTCGCTCGTATTGGATCGAAGACTTTGTCCACCCGGCCCAACTCGATGAAATGGTTGCCCGAGCCCAGAGTGCCCAATTGGGTCTGACCGCGGGTCTTGGCTCTTTGGCTGACTTTTTTGGGATTGGCACCGGCGATGCATCCGGCGGATTCGATGCGTTCCGAGTCGGCTGGATTTCCGTAGCCTTGCTCAATGGCCCAGCCCGCGCCCCGGCGCAGCACCTCATCCATTTCTTTGTCGCTCAAGCGCAGGTCCTTGCGGGAAGAGCCCACGCCCGCCGGGACGCTGTTGAAGATGGCCTGGATTAAAGCCGGCATGCGGTCTTTTACATCGTCGGCTTGCAGTTTTGTGTTGAGCAAGCGAACGCCGCAATTGATGTCGTAGCCCACGCCGCCGGGGGAGACCACGCCTTCGTCGAGGTCGAAGGCCGCCACGCCGCCGATGGGAAAACCATAGCCCTGGTGGAAGTCGGGCATGGCCATGGATGGACCAACGATACCCGGCAAGCAGGCCACGTTGGCCACCTGGGTCAGGCTGCCGTCCTGACCCAAATTATCGATCCAGCGGGAGGCGGCGTAGATAATTCCTTCGGTCCGCATGGGGCCCTGTTGTCTGATACGCCAACGCCATTTGTCGATGCGTGCTAGACAGTCTCGAGGAGGCATAATCTTCCTAATTGAGTCAAGAACGAATGCATCTGGCTCTCGAGTAGACTGTCTTGTGCCGTGTCGCGAAGCGACACGGTGCTAGTTTTGCTTGGATGGGTTTGATATGCATACTTGCCTCGTGGGTCCATTCTAGCACCGCATCCCGCGGGGAGGTTGAAAATGAATTTTCGCGCTCTGCCCAAGCAAGTCAATCACACTTGCTTTGCCTGTGGTTCGGGCAACCCCATGGGCCTGCATATGACTTTTGAGACCGACGAAGAGAGTTTGCGCTCGCGGTTTGAGGTGCCCAAGCACATGGCCGGCTGGTCCACGGTGGTCCATGGGGGGATCGTGGCGACCATTTTGGACGAGGTCATGAGCAACGGGGCCATCTATCTGGTCGAGCGGATTATTCTCACGCGCTCCATGCAGATCGAGTTGTTGCGGCCCGTGTTGGTGGAGCAGCCGGTGACCGCAAGGGGCTGGCTTGTTGAGCAACCCCATGAGCGCAAGGCTCTGATGGGTGCCGAGCTTTTGGACGCGAAGGGACAGGTCTGTGCTCGCGGCACGGGGGATTATGCGCTCTTTACGCCCGAGCAATTTCGCAAGCGGGGTTTGGATGAGGGGATCGTGAAAGATTTTGAGTCTTGGATGGCTCAGTGCGGCAAGGGGTCCTGAGGAACTAGCACCGTATCGCTTTGCGATACGGCATAAGGCAGTCTACTGGAGAAGCAACTTTTTTTGTTTTTGACTCAATTGTGAAGATTACGCCTCTACAAGACTGCCTAAAAGCGGGCCATGAGACGGGCGGAGAGGGTGGGCAGGACGCTGAGGTTCGAGTCGGCCAATTGGCTGGTGGTTTCGTCCAGACCCAGCATGGCCAAGGCGGCCTGGTCGGAAAAATCAAAGACCGAGGCGCCTGCCCGCACTTCGATGGCCAGATTGTCCATGAGCCCGAAGACCACGCCCAAACCCGCGCCGCCGCCGATCTCGGTGCCGTCGGAGAAGCTCAACACATCACAAGCCCCTTCGAGATACAGAGAGAAGGTTTGGTTTTTGACGAAGAAGAATTTCAAGTTGGGGTGGAAGATGAACATGCCGTCCCGGCCGATGGACATGTCGGCACCGATTTCGCCCAGCAGGCCGAAGGGAGCCCAGGAAAAAGAGAAATCGCTCATGACCCGATCACTGGTGAGTTTGTCTTCCATTCGCAGAAAGACTTGCCAGGAGGCACCCGCGCCAAAGCGGACGACCGAGAGGCTTTCGCTCGAGTTTGTGGATGTGGCTTCCGTGTCGATGGTGGTCATGGCGGCGGCAGGGACGGCGGCTGGGGCGGTGGCAGGGACGGCAGCCGGGACGGGAGCAGGGACGGCGGCAGGGACGGGCTTGGTCTCGGCCTGAGCATCCCACAATTCGAAATCATCGGCGAGTGCCTCAAAGCTGGTGCAGAATATCGCCATCGTTGCCATCAGAATCAGCCAGCTTTGGGTCATGTTTTTCATGATTGCCTCCCGGTGTCCTTTAGTATTTCAAGGAATGTGCCAGGGGCTAAGGTGTGGAGTTACGGTAACTTACGGTGAGTTGGGGAGGGGAAATGAGGGGTGTTTTTGGACCCATGGGTGGGCCCATTGTACCCCTTTGCTAGTCGCTGCTTGATTCGAAAGGCTCAAGTCGAGGCAACTCAGCTCGTGCCAGGATGGTCTTGAGCTCTCTTGCATACTGGCCCTTGGGATTGTGCTGAAGGTAGGTGTTGTAAGCTTTGCGCGCTTCGCTTTCACGACCTTGCCATTGGTGGATGGAGCCGGCCAAAACCCAGAGATCCGCCTTGGGACCAACCTTCGCGAGACCTCGGTCAAGCACCCACATGGCTATGTCTTCCCGCCCTTGCTCGAACATACAGAGGGCCAGGCCGTAGTAGCCGGCGTTTTGTTTCGGGGACATGTGAACGGCACGCCCAAAGGCCACCGAAGCGGCGTGATAGCTGGTCTTTCCGTAAAGCTGCCACCCTTTGCGAACAAGTATTTTGTATTTTTTGTGGTGTCTGCCGCGTGTATTTGCCTCGGCATAGCGGGGACTTGCTTTCCTTTGGCTGGGGATGGCTGCTCGCGCAACGGCTTCGGGCCCGGCATCCGGGGGAGGGGCCTCGAAGGCCTCTTCATCGGGTTCCGTCTCCATCGGCACATCAAGTTGCTCTGCGTCAAGTTGCTCTGCGTCGAGATGCGCCGTCAGGGTCTGATTCTTTGGCTGGTCAGGTTGGGGCAGTTCAGCGATGGCGATGGCCGGCTTGTGGGCTTGAAGCTCGGGCTCGCTGGGATTTCCGAATTGGTAGATGAGCAGGCCCATGAGCGTGCCCACAAAAAGTCCAATGGCGATGTCTTTTCGCCACCAGGCTGGGGTTTGGTTTTCAGCCCATTCCAACTCGGGTGGCTTCATCTTGGCCAGGTAGAATTCTAAGAGTTCCTCGACCAGATGGCTTGATATGGCTTGGTCGCCGTACATGGCTTTTTCCTCCGCCCACAAGAGAAGCAAGAGATGTGCCAGCAGGCCTAAGTCTCCATTTTTTTTGTTGCCTTGTTTTTTCTTCACTTTTTTTACTCTGTCCCTGTATCTGGGGTGGGTGAAAACTGACAGGGGGGTGGATTTTACCCGGGGAAAAAACCTGGTTCTGGGACCCAGGGTGGGTGTATTATGACCCAGCCGGGTGGGATGAATTCGGCATGGCTGTTTTCAGGTCTTGAGATAACTGGGCATTTCGGAGTGATGCCGGGAGGGTCGGGTTTGGCACGTATTTCGCTTTTAGTCTTGCTGTGACCGTCTTGCCGTGACCCAAGCACCGCTGAATGACCAAGGGGCGGTGGACCGTGAATGGAGGCAATCAATGAGTAAGTCCAGCATTCTTTTTGTTGATGATGACCCCAATATCCTGAAGGCGCTGCAGCGGACCATGCACAAGGAGCCTTATGATTGTTATTTTGCCGAGGGCCCCAAGGAGGCCTTGGACGTGCTGCATCGGGAGGATATCTCTTTGCTGGTCTCCGACCACTATATGCCGGACATGGACGGTCTGACCTTCCTAAAGAAGATCCGAGATAGCGATCCACAGGTGGTGCGCGTGCTCATGACGGGCGCGCCTGAATTGGACCTGGCCATTAAGGCCATCAACGAAGGCGAGGTCTATCGTTTCTTGACCAAACCTTGGAATGACGTGGATCTTCGGATCACCATCAGGCAGCTGATGGACTTCATCGATCTGCGCAGAGAGAACCAATCATTGATGGACACGGTGCGTCGCCAAAGGGATTTTATCGACAACTTATCCAAAGATCACCCGGACATCTTTGACGTCAAAAGAGATGCCTCGGGTGCCATCGTCATCGATTTGGACGAAGTATGAAACCGGAGGGGTCTCGGGTTCCGTCCCGAACTCCTTGGGGGAGCTGAGTATGTCATCGACAGAAGAACAACCAACCGGGCAGGGCAGTCCAATCGTGCTGGCCGTGGATGACGAAGCCAACGTGTTGGCGGCCCTCAAGCGATCCATGCGGCGCTGGCCCTGGACTGTGTTGACGGCCGAGGGCGGAGCCCAGGGTTTGGAGATTTTGCGACAGCATCCCGTGGCCGTGGTCATTTCCGATTACCAGATGCCTGAAATGAACGGCATTGAGTTTTTGAATGAGGTCAGAAAATCCTGGCCGGAAATTCAACGAGTCATGCTCACCGGAAATGCCGATCTTTCCATGATTGAACACCTGGTCAACCAGAGTGAAGTGTCTCGCTTTTTGACCAAGCCCTGGAGCGACTCCCAACTCAAAGCCACTTTGTCCGAGTGTATAGAACGCGTTCACTTGACCCAATCCAATCAGCGTTTCGAACGTGAGTTGGCTGAGCGAAACAAGGACCTGGAACAACTCAACAAGCAATTGGAACGCCTGGTGGAAGAACGCACCCAGGCCCTGGTCCAGGCTGAAAAACTGGCCTGGCTGGGACGCATGGCCGGTGGTGTGGCCCATGAGATCAACAATCCCTTGGGTGGCATTCTGGCCTTTGTTCAGCTTCTGCAGCGCGCTGGCGTGGCGGAGGGTTCCAACAAGGAAGCGGTGGAGGCTATTTATTCCTGTGCGATTCGCTGCAAGACCATCATCGATGATTTGTTGAGTTTTGCTCGCCGTCCTGTCTTGGCCGAGATGGAAGAAATTCAAATGAATACCCTGCTGGAGAAATCATGGAACATCGCCAGATTGAATCCGCAATTGCACGATCGGGCGCTTCGTTTTGATCTGGCCGATGAACTTCCTTTGGTCGCCGGGCAATCCAGTCTCATACAGCAGGTCGTGATCAATTTGCTTCAGAACGCTTTCCAGGCCAGCCATGACGACAAGGCCGTGGTTTTGCGCTCTCGCCTCGACGGTTCTTGGGTGCTGGTCGAGGTTGAGGACGAGGGGACCGGAATTCCGCCCGACGTTTTGCCTCAAATTTTTGAGCCCTTCTTTACCACAAAGGAAGTCGGGCAGGGCACCGGCTTGGGCTTGGCTATTTGCTACGGCATCGTTCAGGAGCATGGGGGCAAGCTGGCAGTGAAGAGCGAGCTTGGCCAAGGGACGATGTTTAGCTTGCGACTGAAAGCCAGAGGGCGCGGCGAGGGAGGACCAGCATGATGACGCAAGTGCCAAACAAGAATGAGAATGAGCTGGAGCGTCAATGGAAAGTGCTCGTTGTCGACGATGAGCCCTTCATGTTGCAGGCCTGGCGGCGAATTTTGGAGGAACACCATTGCGAAATTCGAACCTTGTCCGACGGCGCCGAGTTGATGGA
>JAFCZJ010000175.1 GCA_019314375.1 Deltaproteobacteria bacterium
CGATCTGGCGGCCGTGACCCAGGGCATCACCCAACTGGCCGAAGAGGGCAACCTCTACATGCAGCAGAGCGAGCCCTGGAAAGTGGCCCGCGAAGACGAGGAACAGGCCCGCTCGATCTGCACGGCAGCGGCCAACTTCGGCATGATTCTGGCGATTTACTTGAGGCCCATCCTGCCGGAGATGGTGGGCAAGATAGAAAAGATGCTGGGCACGGGCTCTTTAAGCTTCGCCGACCTGGGCCGACGGATCGAAGACACGGAAATAGGCGAGTTCGAGCGACTGGCCGAACGCCTGGAATTAAAGCAAATGGATGCCCTGGTGGAAGCCTCGCGCAAAATCTTCGAATCGGACGAGGCCGAGTCGGTCGAGCCCCACGTGCCTTTGGCCGAAGAATGTAGCATCGATGACTTTTCCAAAGTGGACATGCGAGTGGCCGAAATACTCGAAGCCTCCGAGGTGGAAGGCGCCAAAAAGCTACTGCAACTAAAAGTTGGCCTGGGTCCCTTGGGCACACGCCAGGTCTTCGCCGGCATCCGCTCGTCCTACCCCGATCCCAAGGTCTTGGTCGGCCGCAAAGTCATCTGCGTGGCCAACCTGAAACCGCGCAAAATGCGCTTCGGCCTAAGCGAAGGCATGGTCTGCGCCTCCTCGGCCCCCAAAGAATCCGACGACGATCGCCTACGCGTAATCATGGCCGATCCAGAAGCCAATCCAGGCGACCGGGTGTCTTGAGGCTGTCTTTATAGTTCGTCTCTCGCCCAGGCTGTGGAGAGGGCGTCGGCGTATTCGTTCCAGCGGGAGCCGTCATGGGCCTGGATCCATTTGAGCTCGATGTTGGGGTTGGCTTCGACTAAGGCAAAGAGTTCTTGGACCAGTTCTAAGTTTTTGATGGGTCCGCCCTTGCGGCGCCAGCCTTTGCTTCGCCAGCCTGGGGCCCATTGGGTCATGCTTTTTACGCAGAGATCGGAGTCGGTGTAGCAGGTCAGAGACTGGCCTTCGGGGGCCAGCTTGAAGGCTTCGATCAGCGCGGTCAGCTCCATGCGGTTGTTGGTGGTGTCCGGATCGTGGCCGTGGGCCTGGGCGACGACTTCTCCGTCCTTGACCAGGACCGCGCCCCAGCCGCCGGGGCCCGGGTTGGGTTGGGACGAGCCGTCGGTGAAAAGACCTGTGTCCGGGCCGCCTGAATAAAGTTCCAATACTTTTGCCAGGGGCAGATTCTCGGTGGCGGAGGCTGTTTTTTTTCTTCCCGGGCGCGCTGTTTTCTTTTTGCTCGTGCCTGCTTTTTTTCCGCGGCCGGATGTTTTGTCTTTGCAGCTCAGACAACGTTTGGGGGTCCAGCCCGGGTAACGATCCAGGGCGGCTTGGGCCACTTCGAAGGTGGCGGAACAATCTTGGCAGGTGAAGGTCTTTTTTTCCGTGCTCAAGGGGTGTCTCCCTTTTCAAATAATCGATAGGTGACCTTGATCAAGCGACCAGGCCGCAGCGAGGACAGATCCAATCACTTGGCTGGGACTGGTTCATGCTTGGCTTTTTTGGTTGTGTCGGTGAGGATCAGTTCACCGAAGCGATCCAGGGCGTGGAAGTCGCCGCGAAGGGGAGGGGACCAAGCCGAGGCTTGCTGTGGGCCCTTTTTGGGCTGCTCCATGCGGAAGAAGTTCACCCGATAGCGATCGCCGGCCTTGGGGGGGATGCGGATTTTTTTGAGGTCGCCGCGACCGACAAGGTCCGTCAGGGGCAGGGATAGTTCAACCCGCCAGCCTTTGTCCTCGTCGTCACGCTGGTTGAGGCTTCCGTCGACGGATACGGCGGCTTTCATGCCCGAGTTCCAGTCGTTTTGGTTTTTGCGATGGGCCGGCAGGTAGCTGTCGAAGATGACGCCTTTTGGGCTGACCTGTAGCTCGATGTAGTCCTTGCCGTCCCCGTCGGCGTCGATGAAAATCTCGGCGGCCTCCTGGGTCCAGAGCTTGTCATCTCGTTTGTCGAATTCGCCCCAGACGTCAGGATCAGGCATGTCGAAAAGCAAATAGAGATTCTTGTCGTCCCAGGCAGCCCGTACCGTTGTTTTCAGGGGGCTGGGTTTCCCGGTCATGGTTTCGACGAAGGCGGGCGAGACAGGCGCCTTCCGCCAAACCGGATCATCCATGCGCCCGTCGATGACCGGTGGGTTTGTGGCGCGGATGGCCCGCAGGCTCTTGCGTCGAGGCTTGGGGCCGCGCAGATTGACCGGGATCTCCGCAACGAGGATGCGCCGGTCTTTGTCCTGGGGTCCTTCGATGGTCATGCGTTCCGAGCCGCGCCACAGTCCGGTGTAGACTTGCAGCTTGTCGGCTCGCCAGTCGCTGGGCAAATGGACCACGTGACTGTCTCGGATGATGCTGCCCACGGGCCAGTCGGCGGCCGGGTGACGACCTTGCACGGGTGTGTGATCCGCGTTGACAAAGCGCCCGGCTTTGTCGTTCACGTGTACGAAGACCTTCCAGCCGCGCAGTGGTTTGTGCGCTTGCCAGTAATGGGTCAAGGTCAGCCGCCCACCGGGTCGGACCTGGGCGGGTTTGAAATCCAACCCCAGGTACGTGGCCTTGTCTTCCAATTTGGCGTCCACTCGCTTGTCCATCTTGGGGACTTCGGCAAAGGTGTTTTCGCCGATGATGCGCTTGTCGTCGGCGCTGGGGCGCGAGCTGTCTTGACCGACACAGGACTGCAGACTCAGGGTGGCCAGGCAGAACAGCAGGAACGTTCGCGATGTCTGGAAGCGGCACATGCTTTAGGCTCCCTGCATGAAGCGCAAGGCTTCTTCATCGTCCGGATCAATGGCCAGGATTTGGCTGTATATCCGTTGCACCATGTCCAGGGCGCCTTGTTCAGTGAAAATTTGCACCATGGCCTTGTAGGTGAGAATGGCCTTGTTGCCTTTGCCGGTGGCGGTGAAGGCCATGGCCAACATCTCCAAGGTATCCAGGTTGCTCGGAGCGATTTCGTACGCCATGCGCAACTTGGGTAGGGCCTTCATGGGTTTGCCCAGCTGAAGGTAGATGTTGGCCAGTTCCAGGATTGAGTCCACCCTGGACTGGTCATGATAGACGAGTCTTTCCATCACCATCACGTATTCATCGAGGCGGCCTTGAAGTTTTAGTTCTTTGCCGGCCGCGGCGAATTGGGTCGCCGCTTCAGTTGTCATCTGGAATGTCGAATAATGCTCGCCCAGTTTGATGCGGGTTGCGACATTCTTCGGGTCGATATCCACCAGTCGCTGGTAGATGTTGATCAGTTCCTCGGTGCTGCCCTGACCTTCGTGGTAGGCGGCCAGTTTTTCCAGGTGGGGTCTGGCATCTTCGCTCATACCCATTTCAAGATAATGGTTGGCGAGCTGTACGTTGGCGTCGATGGTTTCCGGCTCCAGCCTGAGTACGGTGTTGAAGGCCGATATGGCTCGGAGTTGATGTTCGGTCTGGGTCAAGGCTACGCCCAGGCGAAAAAAAGTATCGGCTGCCTCGGTGCGCATCATGAGTTTGTTTTGCAGATTTGCGAGATGGTGGAGCGCCTCCATGTCCAAGGGATTGGCCTCGGCCAGGTTGAAATAGATGTCCATAGCCTTTTGGTTTTGCCCATTTTCCAGAAAGGAAAGGGCTGCTTCCAAGTTTTTGGTCCTGTCGTCGCTCACGTCAATTACCCCTTTTCGGCTTTCAGAATATAAAAACGAGTGACCGAGGCTTGTCCAGATAAATTCCACAGGTTAGGCTGGCTTTAACTCCAGGAGGTGAAAATTGTTGCATCGAATCTGGTTCATTTTTTTGGGGTTGGGGTGCTTGTTGGGTTTGATGGCCCATCCTGCACATGCAGGGTTCCGCATACCAGCTCATGTGCATGAGATGTCCTCTTTGGACAAAGCTCAGGGCGAAGCCCGAAAGCAGAGAAAGCCCATTGCGTACATCATGACCAATAAGACCAGCAGCTGTGGGCTCTGTCGGCGCGCCAGTCAGGCCTTGTTCAACCGGCTGAAAAGAGATTGCATTTTGGTATATGTGGACCATACCAACGTCGCCCGTTTGTCTGGTGTGGTGGCGCGGGCCATGCGCTCGACCGAGGCGGGTCGCTTCATCCCCAAGGCCGTCATCGCGACCCTGAACGGTGAGGTGCTGGCGACCATTCCATTTGCCAGGGGTCCCAAACATGTGTCTTTGATTCGGGCGGCCCTTGCCAAGGTAGCCAAAAGGGTGGGACCGAAGAATCAGTCAAGAGACGGTGGGCAGCTGTCTTTGGCCCTGCGGTGGAAAGGAAATTTGTCGCCGATGCCGCTGTTGGTCGCGACGCGTTTTTTCCAGCGTTCAGGATTCAAAGCCGAGTCCCAAACAGGCGGCCCCGGTCTGTGTCGCTATAAAGTACAACTGGATTACAGCTGTGAACGCTTGTCGAGCATGTTGCGCCAATACCTGCAATCCCGTTACGGGGTCTCGGGCGGCGTCTGCAAGGGCGGCTCTTTGACTTTCCGCCTGACCCCTTTGCCTGGCGACGCTTCTCGATAAAGCGCCAGCAGCACGGCATTTCCTCGGACTATTTTTTTCAGCGGATAAAAAAAGGTTTACTTCTCCCCTGGGCTTTTGCGTGTTCCCAAGGCGTGAAAATCCGTGATTTCTCCGTCTTTGTTCTGCTACGCTCTCGGATTGGGAGGTTTCATGTTCAGGCAAGTTAGATTTTGGCGAATCGTGGTTCTGTTTACGGCATTTTCCCTGTGGGCTCCGGTTCTTTCGGCCGGTGAGCGGGTCGTGGTGCACATGGGCAATGGCGACCAAATTGAAGGAGAACTGTTGCGACGGGCCGATGGCAAGGTTTGGCTGACGGTTGGGGGTGAGGTCGTCAGCCTGTCCGCGCGGCATATTAAGCGAATCGAGGGCAAGACCAAGGGATCGGGTCAGACCAAACTGAAGAAGCATGGGCTTTACTCCACCGCCAAGTTGCCTCTTCGGGACATGCAGAGCCTGGTGAACGAAATCGGTCCGGCCATCGTGGTCGTCAAAACTCCTTCCGGTCTGGGGACGGGCTGGTTTTGCCATCCCGAAGGCTATGTGATCACCAACCACCACGTGGTGGCAGGCGAACGCACGATCCGGATAACCATGTTCCCGAAGGAGGGCAAGACCCTCGGGCGCAAGGTCTTCCGGAAGGTACGCATCGTGGCGCTCAATGCGGAGATGGATCTGGCCCTCTTGAAAATCGAAGAGAAATTGGGAGTGAAGGTGCCCCAACTGGTGTTGGGCGACAGCCAAAAGGTCAAGGTCGGGGACAAGGTCTTCGCCATCGGCAATCCCCTGGGGCTTGAGCGTTCTACTTCCCAGGGCATCATCAGCAAGGTGGCCCGCAACATCGGTGGCAGGTTGTTCATTCAGACCACCGCCCCCATCGCGCCGGGTAATTCGGGGGGGCCGCTGTTTAACCTTCGCGGAGAAGTGCTGGGCGTGGTTAGCCGCGGGGCCATCATTTTTGACGGCCTGGGTTTCGCCATTCCGTCGGAATATGTAAAAGAATTCTTGGATCACATCGAGTCTTTTGCATACGACGAGGACAACCCGAACACGGGTGTGCAGTACATGGAGGTGCCCGTGAGCAGCACGAAGGGAGGTCTTCGTTTCGGCAAGTCGGATTTCATCAAGGTGGGTCATGGCCTGACTGATTTGGTGCTGGGCGATCTGAATGGGGATGGCGTCGACGAGATCCTTTTTGCCAACAACAACAAGGCCGAGATCGGCATTCTTTGGCATCGACCTCGACAGGCCAAAAGGGATCGCCGCGCCGACGATCAGGACGTCAACGATTTGCCTCGCTCTGAGCGTTTCGTTTTGGAGACTTTGCCGGTGGCCAGTCGGGTCGGAGCCCTGGCCGTTGGGGACATTGATGGCGACGGGCGCCGGGATTTGGTTTTCCATGGGGATGTCGACGGCCTGGCCGTGATGAGCCAGCAGAAGGACGGCAAGTTTGCCCCACCTGAAAAGCTCGACGATCTGCCGGTCAGCGGTTTGCCAGGGGCCATCCGGGTGGCCGATCTGAATGGAGACGGCCGACCTGACCTCTTCGTGCTGGGCCAGGATCGTTTCAGCGTGTATCTGGCGGGTCAACAGCGCCAGGACCATCCGCTTAATCCGGCTTTGCTGTCCAAAGTTAAGTCTTTTGAACTATTGGACCACGACGGCGACGGCAATTTGGACGTGCTGTTTTTTACCCAACATAGCCGCTTCGGTGCGTACCTTCGGCTGCAAGGGGCCGACGGCCAATTCGCCGAAGAAGTGCCTTTGGGGGTTGCGATCAGTGGCCCTGTGCGGGCCACACACTCGGGCAAGAAGCAGGCATTTGTGGCGCTTGATGTGGGTAAGAACCGGGTTCGCGAGCTTCGCCTGCGTGCCGACAAGGGCCATCGAGGCTGGCTCTCCTTGCCCGTGGGACAGTCCGGAAAGCAGGAGCTGGTCGTGGACATGTTGAACACGGATGGCAAGGTCGGTATGGAGATCCTCAGCGTGGATGAACAGGACCACGAATATGTATTGTTGAAACGTCATCGAGGTGGTTTCAAGGCTACTCGCTCGCCCGCCCCGGAGGCCGTGACCACCGCCAAGCTGCATCGGGATGGGAATGGCCGGCAGGTCGTTTTCACCTTTTCGCGAAAAGAGCAGCTCTTTGGGGCCAGCCGCCTGGAGAAAGGGCAGATTACTTTTCCTCGGCCCATTCACACAACCGGTCCAGTGCAACTCATGCAGCTCGAGCGATTGAAGGGATTGGACGGAAAATCTGGCGAACAGGCCGTCTTGCTCTGGGTAGAGAAGCGAGGCACAGGCTACTCTGTCCAGATGGCCAAGGCTGACCAGGCGGTGGCGGCCATGGGCCGGCGCGGTAGTGGCTCCATCGAGCTGCCCTCCAAGACACTCACCTTTGAACGATCCGGCAAGCTTGAGAAGGGCCTGCCCAAGCGACCGGTGCGCCTGGCCTTCGCCGACTTCGACGGAGATCGGCATCTGGATTTGATTCTTTTCTGGGCTTACAGCGGCAAAGAGAGCTTGTTTCTTGGCAAGGGCCAGGGACGTTATGTTGAGCTTTTGAGCGAACAGGGCATCGTGAGCAGAGAGGGCGACAAAGCAGGCCTGCTGGTTGCCGATCTGGACGGGGATGGCCATACGGATGTCTTGCAAGTGAAGCCCGGCTTTGTGCGCGTGCTCAAGGTGGATAAGGCCGGCAAACTTTACGTCGCGGCGCAGCACAACTGGCGACACGGGCAGCTCAAGCACTTTGTTCGGATGCCGGGGAAAAAGGACCGTGGTCGCTTCATGGCCGTCGACGGCAGGCAGGCTTATGTGGTGCGCCTGGCTCCTCGCGGCGGTCGTTTTTTGGTCGAAGAGCGTATGGATTTGAGCGGGCTTGACCTCAGTCGCATTCTGGTGGGCGATGTGGACGGCGATGGCCTTGCCGATCTCGTGGGCGTGGGCACGGGCAATATCCTGGTTCGGGTAAACGGGGGCACCAGACCGCGGATGGTGGCTAAACTTTTGCTCAACGCCAACTTGAGCCATCATTCGTTTTTCAAGCTGCATTCCGTGGATTTGGATGGCGATCATTCAGACGAACTGCTTTTGTTTGATGCCAGGCGGGCTGTTTTGGAGATCCTCAAGGTCGACCGGGGCGGCAAGTTGAAGACTGTTTTCCGCCACCCCTTGTATGACAAACACCTGTCCAAACGGGCCAGGATGGGCGGCAAGAAGACCGGGCAGCAACCACGCGCCGTGGCCACCGGCGACGTGGACGGCAACGGCAAGGTGGATATGATCTTTTTGATGCAGGATCGGGTAGCCATTTATCTGCAAGATAAGTGACGGGAGCTGAAGCGATGCGTCGACGATTGTTGCTGGTTGGAGCGCTTTTTCTATTCACTCTCAGTGCATGTCCCAAGCGAGGCCCGGTTGAGTCTGGTTCGACGGGGATGGAGACAGCCGGTGCCTCATCGGTTCGAGGTATCGATCTGACCGTACGCCTGCCCGCCGATAGCCTGGTGTACAGTCGACTGGAGGTGGGCGAACTTTTGAAACTCTTGGAGCGCACGGTGCTTTTTGTCGACGAGGACCTGGGCCAGGAGATGGTTTTGCAGGCAAAGAAGCTGCATCAGGGTTTGCAGCGCATGGTGCGTAATCGTGGATTCCAGGCCGGACTGCTGGACCACTGGCAAGATACACGTTTGCATTTTGTGGTGCTTCGACAAGAGGAGTCGGATCAGGCGGGCGGCGAACTGAAGGCCAAGTCGCTTTCCAAGGGCGAGGTTTTGATGCGAAAAGCTCGTCCCAGAGGCTTGTGGGGTGAGGGTGCCTGCGTGTCGTTAATCATCGAAACCGAGCCGGGGCTGGCCAAAGACTTCGTCGATCAAATCAGGGCTCTGTTGGTGAAGGAAGTCGAAGCAGGGGAGTCGGGCAAGGATTTTGTTTTTAAGGAGCTGGAGGTGGAAAAGGGACGCATGCTGCAGTTGGAGCGAAGTGGTCTCTGCCTGGGGCAGCTCGATGGTCTTTTGGTCTTTTCGGACAAGCAGCCCAAAAGTCTTTGGAAGAGCTTGGTGGCGGGACCGGCCCGTAGCCTGGCCGATGATGAGACCCATGGCCGGGTCAGTCAGGGCGGGCCCGCTTGGTATTTCATGCTGGAACTGGGGGGCATGGCCGTTGATAAAGAGCGCAGTTTGACCAGGCAAATTCAGAAGCTTGACGCCAAGCCAGATCAGCCCAACCCGGGCATTTGGAAGATTGAAAGGAGCATGGCCGAGGAGAACCTCAAGTCTTTTCAAATGGTCAAGCAGCTGTTTGGCCTCGACAAGTTTCACAAGCTGTCGGGGCGCATGCTTGTAGACTTCGGCGAGAGCGCGGCACGATTCGTCCTGCAGGGGCAGGTCGATCACGACCGGGCTTTGCCTCCGGCCTCGCGGGCTTTGCTTGATGGCGGGCGTTTGTTCCAGCTTCCTGCCGGCAAGTATGACCACGCTTTCGGGTTCATGTGGCGCTTCGGCTTGATGGAGATCTACACCGAGGTCATCGAGCGGCTGGATCCGGTTGAGCTAAGTCAATATCAAGCTGGCGCGGCCATGGTAAAAGCCCAAACGGGCTATGCGGTGGAGGATCTTCTGCGCCTGCTGAGCGGGGACTTCTATCTCATGCTTGACCTGGAGATGCTGGAACTCAATACAGGGAGCGAGATTAAAGTGCCGCAGGTGCCAAATCCTGTTTTTGGTGTTTTGTTGGGCGTTGGAGATCGAGATAAGACCCTGGAGGCCGTCGGTACCATCGCCGAGCGCACCGCGGCCATGACAGCAGGATTTGTTAGCCGTCGCGAATTTTTGGGCGATGAAGTCTTCTTGTTCGGCCACCAGGCCGGCAATCCGGACGCCGACCCCCAGGCCAATATCATGAGCGCCTGTGTGCTCGATCAGCATATTGCTTTCGGGGAGTGGGCCATGGTCACGGACTTCATCCGGAAGCGCAAGGCTTCGGGACAGGCGTCGGGCGTTTTGGCTCAGGCCGTGGCCTCCAATCCGAAGGCCTCCTTGTTGATGGTGGCCTCGCAAAATTTGTCTGAGCAGATTCGCGGGATGAGCAAGAAGGATGGAACCACGGAGCGACTCGTCGAGGAGCTCAAATCCCTTGAAATGCCCGACGAGGATCCGCAGACCGTTGCGATGGTTACCGAGTCTCTGGCCCGCTTGCTTGAGCTGAGCGAAGAATTGCAGAAGCGCTCAACTCAGATGCAGGCCCCCGTCGGGACCTTGAGTGGTCATGCCCGTGAGGGTCGTTACGAACTTCTTGTCGTCAATGAGTTGATGCGCAGTCAAGCAGGTCCTTGAGGCAAGAGCTTTCTTGACGTATGATACCCTGAAATGAAGGGGGTTTTTGGTCATGAAGTGCTGGATACTAGTCTTGTTGATTGGAAGTGCCCTGGTTCTCGGGGCGCCTCAGGCGGAGGCAGGCGATCCGACCTGGCTGGTTTTCGACGTTGAGGTCCGCGGCCTTAAGTTGCCCAAGCGGACGGTTGAAAACATGAGCGAATACTTGGTGGTGCGTCTGGCCGAGCGAGGTCTGCGGGTGGTCCCGCGTGAAGAGCGGATGGCCTTGATGGCTTCCCGCAAGATTCGCGCTTGCGCGGATGCGGCCTGTCGCGATGACTTGGCCAAGGGCTTGGGTGCCGATCGCGGTCCAGAAGGACCCGAAGGCCAGCCGTCCCGCAAAATCACGTCGAGTGAGCTTCTGTAGCATGCCAAACCTCCTTGAACAGGAACCTCTCCATAGTGATGGCGCCAGTGGGACATCGGACCAGTCGAGACCTACGTCATCACCCCCGGGGCTGTGGCAGCCACTGAGTAGCACCGCTGATGTCCGGGCGAGCAAGTGACCGTCCCAAGGGGTCCCGAGGGAGCGGGAACGACGCACTGACG
>JAFCZJ010000176.1 GCA_019314375.1 Deltaproteobacteria bacterium
ATCGATGGCAAGAGCATCTCCAACGTCGCCATGATCCATTGTGTCGGCAGTCGAGAAATCGACGGCGTGCACAATCCCGGGCCTGATCGCCCCCTCCGCACTTATTGCAGTCGAGTCTGTTGCTCGGCCACCCTGCATGCAACAACCGAAATCCGTGAACGCTTCTCGAATGTGAATGTCTTCGAAATCTACAGAGACATCCGCTCCTACGGCTTGTACGAAGAGTGCTTTGAAAAGGCCTCCCGAAATAGAGTCGTGTTTTTGAAATACTCGGACTATGAAATCCCCAAAATCCAGCAAAGCGATGGGGAATCGCGACTCACCGTGACCTTCAACGATCAGCTTAGCAATGGACAAGAGATCGAGGTTCCAGCGGACCTGGTCGTCCTTTCTTCCGCCATGGAACCAGGCGATCCTGGGGAAATCGTCAATTTGATGAAGCTACCCATCGGCCAGGACGGCTTTCTGCTCGAAGTCCACCCCAAGCTCCGACCCGTCGAGCTTTCCGTGGCCGGGGTCATGGTGGCCGGTACGGCGCAAGCCCCCATGAACACCGACGAAGTTGCCGCAGCTGCCTGTGCGGCCGCGGCCAAGGCCTCTCGCATCCTCACCCGCTCTTCCATCAAGCTGGACCCCTTCGTGGCCAGGGTGGACGCTACGCGCTGCCAAGGTGAAGGCCTGTGTGTCGAGCAATGCGGCTATGATGGTGCCCTCTATTTGGAAGAAGTGGAAAACAAGGGCGAAAAAGCCAAAATCGCCGTGGTCAATTCCGTGCTCTGCAAAGGTTGTGGTGCTTGCGTAGCGGTTTGCCCCCACCAGGCCATTGACGTAGTCGGCAGCACCCTGAAGCAACTATACGCCTTGGTGGACGGCTTGACCGAGGAAAGCAGGAGGCAAGCGTGAGCAAGGCAAGCATGGAAGAAATGAAGCAGGCAAGAAAAGAACGAGGCATCAAACCCGAGGTGACGGCGATTCGAAAGCGCACCACCCTGGTACAAAAAGCAATTCGCGAGGCCGTGGGTGAAGGCATGATGACTGTTCCTGAAATCGCCGCGGCAAGCGAATTGCCCACTCAGGAAGTCTTCTGGCACATCAACGCGATGCGCAAATATGGCGAGGCCGCCACCGTCGTAGATGAAGAAAAAGAAAGCTTCCTCTGCTACCGCCTATTGCCCAAGGACAAATAGAACAACCACCTCAAACTAAGACAAAGGAAACTCTCATGGCTAAAAAAATGGTTATTTTTTGTGGTTCGGATCACCCCGAGAAGGCCTTTCCTCCGTTCATGCTCGGCTCCGGAGCCCTGGCCACCGACATGGAACTCATGCTTTTCTTCACCATGAGCGGCCTCAACATCATCAAAAAGGGAGGGGCTGAAAGCATCAGTATCCCCAATGCCCCCAAACCCCTCACTGAGTTCATCTCCACGGTCAAGGAGTTGGGTGGCCGCTTGGTGGCCTGCAGCGCGGCCTTCCCCCTGGTGGGCATCGAAGAATCCGACTTGATCGATGGCGTTGAAATCGGTGGGGTCGTGGGCTTTGTCAGCGAAGCCGAAGAAGCCGACATCGTCCTGACATTCTAAGTTCTACTTTTCCATCCCCTCGAAGTAACGCCCATCGCGCTCGATGATCTCCATGATGCCGGCACGGATGATGCTGCAGCCGTTAACGAAATGATCGCTTGTGGTGTTGTAAATAATATTCGAGCCATCTCGAGTGGATTCAACAACACCCTTGTCTCGCAATTTGCGCAGATGTCCGGAGACGGTGGACACAGGCAAGTCCAACTTCGTGGCCAATTCGCCGACCGTCTTCGCACCCTCGGAAAGAATCCAAACGATCCGAAGACGCGCGGGGTTTGAAAACAGGCCACAGTAGGTCGAGTGGATGTCGAAGATATCCCGCGTGCTCTTCGATGTTTTGTCTTTTTTCTCTGACATGACGACCTTTCAGAAAAACGAAGCTGTACTCAATCAAATTTCCTTTGAAACAAATACTACCAAATACAAAATATTTCAATGCTCTCGGAGAAACAGGGGAAGGCGATTAGTTCCCCTTTGGGGTTGGTTTCACAGCTCGGCCACAGCGAAAACCGAGGATATAGCTCTTGGTCGAAGGGTCTTGCCACATGCGGGAGGATGCACGCAGGTAGGGAGGACCGCCGTAATACCAAGACCCCCCTCGCATCATCCGGTATTTGTATCTCTTGCTGTACCAGGAAGACGTCCACTCCCAAACATTGCCGCTCATGTCGCAAAGCCCGCTGACGCTGTTGCCGGTGGGTCTCGAGCACACGGGCCAGGTCGTGTTGCGGCCGCAACCATCAAATTTATTCTCCTTACCGCCCCAGATGGCCCGCTCGCAGCTCACTTCCTCCTTGCCCCAGGGGTAAACCCGACTCCCCTTATCCGAAGCCTCGGCAAACCACTCCTCCTCGGTCGGCAAGCGACCACCGACCCAGCCGCAAAATGCCTCCGCTTGTTTCCAGTCCACGCAATTGATCGGGTGATCCGCCCGCTCCTTGTAGCTCCAATTGCAAATGAAATCCTCATTCTTCGGCGTCGACTTCGTACACTTGCCCGCCTTCACACAAGCCCGATACTGAGCCACCGTCACCTCGCTCTTCGTGAACTCAATACCGGCCGGCCGACTATAAACCCACTCAAGCCCCTTCTTAACAGACGCCGCGGGCCAAGCCATCCCCAGCACAAAACCCAAAACCACCAAACGCATCACCCATTTCATCCAGATTACCTCTCGACCACAAAATCACTGCAGGGGCACTTCCCAAATTTCAAGCACATGATTGGCTGCGTCCCGAACAGGGTAAAACATCTCGCCATCGACAAGCACGGTGGCCGGATCATTTCTCAAGCTCAGCAAAAGCCGGATATTGGCCACCGACTCGTACTCTTTGAGCAGGACCACACCCAGCGTACGGTCATCCGGAAGCTTGGAGCCAATAAGCTTGTGGAGATAGCTCTCGGAGGCTGCGTCTCGCGGTACCACCAGCACAGGAGCGTTAGTGATGCGACCGGCACCCAGTTCGCTGGAGGGAGGCACAGGCAGACGGATCGAGCGCCGCGCCACCGGACCACGGGCCACCAGGCGAATGCGCTTTTCCAAGGCATCGATGCCCTCGATACGCTCAAAATCCCGCGAGGGAAGAAACCAATGATTGCTACCGTCCAAAAATCGTGTGATGTGCTGTCGGGGAAAGAACTCCAACTTGCCGGTCTTTGGATCGCGACCGCATGAACTTGCTGCGTATTCGGTCTTGCTGAAGACGATCACTCGCTGACCCACTGTGGGTTTTGTTCCGAAAATTACAGCAGTGAAGCTCTCGGCGATCGAGCCCTTGAGTCGAAGCCCTGAGGTCTTCAGGGTTAAAAAGAACTGATCTCTTTGGCCGGGAATCGCTCTGCGATCCGAAACAATGCCGTCCACCACATAATCGTGGGAGGCCACCAACCACTCCAGGGAATAGATGGTCTCAATGTCGGCTTTTGTCGAGGAGGAAAACAAGGCACAGCCAAGCACAAACAAAAGAGTGACGACCTTTATCCATCTCGCTTTGCCTGTCATTCCGCCACCGGGGTTCCGCAGATGATCGGCTTGACGGCCAGGCGCATCTGGTCTCCGATTCGCCAAGCTCGCATCCGGTCTGCCAGAGTCTGAATGGCCAAATCCACTGCCGCCCAATCATGAACAATCAACGTTATCTGCCCATAACCAGCCTGCTCGAAACGCTCGCCGCAAGCAGCCAAACCGACTGACGCCAGATGTCCAGCAGCCTGCATTTTCTGCCTGACTTCCGACGCAAAATCCATGGCCCTCACAAAACGACAAGTTTCATCAGGCATGGGGCGGCCCTCGCATAATTGAGTACAATCGCCGGGCACTTTGTCTTTTCCCTCGCAAAGCTTCTTCCACTCCAGATGCCGATGAATGAAACGCCGTTTGCCCTCCCCCTCCACCATGAATGACTTGCCCTGACCCACACCGCAGGGTTGGGGCCCTTCGATCCGCAAGCGATAGCCAAAAAGCATCATCTCGCCGATGGGCGTACGCATTTGGGATGGATCTCCCTTGGGTGCCACGCATTCGGGACTGGCCATATAATCAATCGCCCGACGTGAAGCACCACAACAGGCAAACCCCGACGAAAACAACAAGACCAGCAGAATCCCAAGGAATTTCATCCCGCATTCCTCATCTGGCTTGCCTCTCACCCTTCCCTGGCTACAAGCCCTGGATGGGCCAGGGCTGGGGAACGAAAAGTTCTTCGTAGAGGCGGATGGCGTAGCGATCGGTCATGCCGGCCATGAAGTCGCAGACAACTCGAGCTCGGGTGGCTTTGTTGCCGCTGGCTGGTTGTCCGGTGATGCGGGCGAATACTTTGGGCTCCTCCACCAGGAGGCCGAAAAGATCGCCCAGCATTTTTTCACATTTGCCGAACTCGTCGTGTACCGCCGGGTTTTCGTAGACTCGTTCGTACAAAAAGGCGCGCATGGCCTTGAGGGCCTCTTCGAGTTCCGCGCTCAGCACGATGCGGGGGGCGTCGTCTAAGCATGTGTGGGAGATGACGTCCGTGACCAGGCGACTGATGCGGCCTGAATGGCTGCGGCCCAATACTTTGAGTAGTTCCTTGGGTACTTCGTTAAGCTTGAGCACGGCGGCTCGGAGGGCGTCGTCCAAGTCGTGGTTGACGTAGGCTACGATGTCGGCGAGACGAACCAGTTGGCCCTCAAGGGTGAAGGGCAGCCTGGCCCCGGAGAGGATGCGGCCTCGACCCTTGGAATGTCTGGCGATGCCGTCTAGGACCTCCGCGGTCAGGTTCAGGCCTTTCCCGTCTTTTTCTAAGACTTCGACCACTCGAACGCTCTGATCGACGTGGCGAAAACCACCGGGCATGAGCCGGTTGAGCACGGCCTCGCCTGCGTGGCCGAAAGGCGTGTGCCCGAGATCGTGACCCAGACCGATGGCCTCGGTGAGTTGCTCGTTCAGGCGCAGGGCCCGAGCCAGGGTGCGGGCGATCTGGCTTACCTCCAGGGTATGGGTCATGCGGGTACGGAAGTGATCCCCCTGGGGCGCCAAGAAAACCTGGGTCTTGTGCAGCAATCGACGAAAACTCTTGGAATGCAGAATCTTGTCGCGATCGTGCTGGAAAGCAGGCCTGAGAGGGCAAGCCCGTTCCTCACGTGCTCGCCCAAGGGCTGCATCCGAAAAAGTCGCCCGCGGGTGCAAAATCTGATGTTCTTGTTGTTCAAGCATGCGCCGGATGTTTTTGGCCATGGCCCTCACCTCACAACAGCTCGTATTCCACTTGCCTTGCGGCCAGATTGGCATCGACCACCCGCACCATCAGTTCCTGACCCATGCCAAAACGACGGCCCGAACTTCGTCCCGTCAAGGTCATGCGATCGCCGTCGAAATGATAGTAATCATCCAGCAGGCTACGCACGGGCACCAGTCCTTCGATGCCGGAAGGCTCCGCCTTGACGAACAAACCAAATTCGGCAACGAAGACCACCTTGGCCGGATAAGTCTCGCCGATGCGCTCTTTCATGTATGCCGCATGAAAGAGATCCACCGCCGCCCGCTCCGCGCCCAGGGCCTTGCGCTCGGCCAGTGACGCCAGTTCGGACAGATTGCTCGTGATCTCGGAAGAAAGCGGCCAGTTGCAAGCCTTGGCATCAAGCCGCCCCAAATCCACGGCTTGTTCGGCCCCAGCCAAGACCATGCCCAACTGCCTGTGCACCATGAGATCCGGGTAGCGTCGGATGGGCGAAGTGAAGTGCAGATAAGCATCGGAAGCCAAACCGAAATGCCCGTCGTTTTCCGTGCTGTAATGGGCCCGCATGAGCGAACGCAAGAGCAGGCTGGAAAGAACGGGCTCGGCGTCTTTGCCCGCCAGAGAAGCCATGAAAGCTTGCAATTGCTTGGGTGTGGGATGCTCACCAAAGGGCACGGGATGAGCCAGCTCCGCGGCGGCGGCGGCAAAGCTTGCGATCTTTTCGGCATCCGGCTCGGGATGCACCCGATAGGCCAAAGGCGCTTCGGTCGCCCCAAGGCAGGTTGCCACCGCTTCGTTGGCGGCGACCATGAAGGACTCAATGAGGCGATTGGCGAAGCGCTGTTCTGCCGGTCTCACTTTGACAGGCTGGCCTTCATCGTCTAAGCGAATGTTGGACTCAGGCAGATTGAATTCGAGCTGGCCGCGCTCTGTCAAACCAGCCAGCAAGCGCTTGGCCAGCGATGCCATGGTTTTCAGCTCTTCGACGAATCGCGCGGCTTGGCCCGCTTGTTCAGGCTCAACCTGCCCATCGAGTACTGCTTGCACCTGTCCGTAGCTCAAGCGGGCCGTCGAACGAATGAGACCCCGCTGGGCCCTGACCGCAAGGCGCTTTCCTTCCCCGTCGAAATCCATTTCCAGGATCATGGCCGCCCGATCCTGACCCGGCTGCAGCGAGCATGTCTCTTCACTCAAAGCCGACGGCAGCATGGGCACCACTTGGCCAGGCAGGTAGACAGAGCAGCCTCTCACGGCCGCCTCTTCGTCCACCAGGCCGCCCATGGGCACATAAGCGGAAACGTCCGCGATGGCCACCCAGAGACGAAAACCGCTCTCTTGGGCAATGACCCAAACAGCGTCGTCAAAATCCTTGGCGTCCGGGGGATCGATGGTCAGGAATGGCAAGTGCCGCAAATCGGTACGCGCATCGCCAAGTTCATCAACTTGCAGGGCTTCATTGACCGCCGCGGGAAAATCATGCGGCAAATCGTGTTCCAGCTTGAGGCGCTCCAACTCGCAGGCCAGATCGCCCGGCTCTCCCAGAATGCGAACGATGTGCCCTTTCAGTTTGCCATGGGGACTTGCATCGTCAAGCCGCAGGGCCACCACCTGCCCGTCTCTTGCCTCCGGATTCGAATCGATCACAAGAATGGGGCCCAGATCATCATCCCGGTCGGGCCGCACAAAGCAGGCCTTGGCCTGTCGATGGAAGACCCCCACCACCGGCAGGCCGCCGCGTTCCAAAATCTCTTCAACGCGCGCCTCGCCGATGCTTCGGGGTCGATGCCGTACTCGCAGCGCCCGCACCCGATCGCCGGCCAGGGCCCCGCCCCGATCGTCCGTGTGGACCCGAAACTCTTCCGTCCCCTTCGGCCCCTCCGTGCGAATCATATAGTGTCGACCTTTGCGAAGCAGGCGTCCCTCGACTCGATCGTCCGCCTCGGCAAGGGCATAGTACCCTCGCCCCATGCCCACCACCTGCCCCTCCCGCATCATCTCTTGCAAGAGCCTGCGCACCTGGCGCCGAGCGTGGGACGGCAGGCCCAAAAGTTGGCTGAGCTTGCGTACGTTCTTGCCCGCGGTATCGCCTGCCAGGAGCCTCTTCAAATGCCCCATGAGCTCTTCGTCTTGGTTCCGGCTCACGATGACTCTCTCAGCCAGGCGAGGGCGTGATCCCGGATGCAGGACTGGATCTGCGCTTCGGGCAAGCCCTGCGTATCTCCGGCCGCAATGAAGGAGGGCAAGGCAAAGAGATAAGAAGGATTGGAGCCCGTGTCGGAGGTAATGATAACTCGCTCGGCGCCGTGATTCACCACCATCTCGGCGGCCTGCCGGGCCGAAAGTTTGCTTGGGTGCACACTCAGGCCCAACCAGCAACCCGCTTGGGAAGCCAAGTCCAGACAGGTCTCGTCCAAATGATCCGCCAAGACCCGCTCAGGCGAAAGGCCGGACTGTGCCAGAAGCTTCAAACTACGGTTCAACATCTTGCGCTTCTCATGCCGCGGCGTGTGTAAGATCAGGGGCAAATCCAGCTCTTTGGCGACCGCAAAACACCGGGAGAGCACCCGCTCTTCCAGATCCCCTCCCCGCTCAAGTCCCACTTCGCCAAGAGCCTGCGCATGATGTTTCTTCAACATTTCGGCCAGGCCGACCAGTGATTCATCCAGACCTGCCTCAGGAATGCCGACCGGATGGATACCCAAGGCGATCCAGGCCTTCAGTCCAGCCCGCTCAATGCGCTTGCGGTCCAGGCGGTCCTGCCGCCTAAAGTAATCATCCAAACCTGCTGATGAGGAAAAACCACCGGCTGGACCCGCCACCGCTACGATGCCCTCGCAGCCAGCAGCGGCCAAACGCTCAAACTCTTCACCAGAGCGGCTGTCGGCGTGCATGTGGGCTTCAATGAAGGGCATGGGAATCACGGGGAAGCCTGACGCAGGCCCAGTTCCACCTCGGCCTCTTGCAGGCGATTCTCCTCATCAGCCGGGCCCGGGTTCCTCTTGTGGGCCTCAAAATAATCGGCCATCCCCTTGGAGCGCCATTCGCTTTTTTTATGAACCAGCGGCATGATGAGTGGCCCACCGGCCATGTAAACCTTGATGCGCCTGCGATCCTCGCGTGAGTACTGGGTCCAGGACATACCCATGTAGATCAAGAAGCAAAACAGCAGATGGTCATAGACCAGCTCCGGACGACCCAAGAAAATCAAGCCCGCCAGCCAAACCACCAGAGAGCCCGCCAAAAAATACCAGGCCCCGAAGCGCATGCCGGTCATGAACCGCCTGTCGTGATGATTGCCAAAGACCCAATTGGAGACATGCATCATGCTCAACATAACAAGAACACCAGCCAAAACACCGAACTTCACGGTCTGCCAAGGCTCAGGCAAGTGGAGCATAAATGCCGAGGAATTCAACACAGCCAGGGAAGCCAAAGCCAACACCGGGCGCGGCAGGCCAACCCAATAACATGGATAGGACTTTGCATTGTCCATGGACCGGGCCTGACGAATGGTGCCCATGGCCACCGGGAAAAATGCAATGAGGGCGGCCAGCCAGAAGGGAAAACCCGCCAATTTCCAGAAGGCGTAGTAGATGATGAAACTGGTGGCGATGGAGTTTGTTACAAAATCGCAAACCTCGTCCAAGAACCCACCAAAACTATCATACTGCTTGGTCAAACGAGCCGCCGGCCCGTCCAAAATATCGAAGACGTAGGCGATGTAAATCAGATAACAGGCCCATTCGAAAGAACCCTGAAACAAAGCGATGACCGAGCCGAAGCCACCGGCCAAGTTACCCAGGGTCACATAGTCTTTGAATTTCATACCTGCCGACACCGCCCTCTCGGCTGCATCATACGTTGAATCTAAAAGAAATCACATCCCCGTCCTTCACCAGATAGTCCTTACCTTCCAGGCGAATTTTCCCCTGTTTGCGGGCTTCATCGAAGCCCCCCAGGTCCAGGGTGCTCTTCCAGTCCAAAACCTCGGCCCGTATGAAACCCCGGGCGATGTCCGAGTGGATGACCCCCGCCGCATCCTGTGCCCGGGCTTGCTTGGGGATGGTCCAGGCCCGCACTTCATCTTCGCCCACGGTCAAAAAACTCATCAAGCCCAAGAGATCGAAACTCAGGTTGATAACCCGCTCGCGCGCCGGCTCATCGATGCCGTAATCGGCCAGAAAGGCCCTGGCATCAGCAGGCTCGAGATCGGCGATCTCCGCCTCTAAGGCGGCGCACAAAGGAATGAAGCAGCCCCAATCTCCTTCCCTACTGTTGCGCAAGGCCTCGTCCAAGCCCTTGGCGCTCCATGCCGACTGTTCTTCGGTGGTGTTGATCACCGTGAGCACCGGCTTGGCCGACAGAAAAGAAAAGGATCGCAAATCGTCATCCAAGGCAAGCTCCGGCAGACAGCGAAGAGGGGTGCCTGCTTCCAGGGCCTGCTGCGTTTTCTCAAGTTTTTCGAACTCCATGCGCATGGGCCCGGCCTTGATGCCCTCTTTCTTGAGGCGCTCGATGCGCTTTTCCACCTGCCCCAGGTCCGCCAAGACCAGTTCAGTATCCACGGACGCGATGGCCTCGGCCACGAACTCGTCCACCGATTCGGGCAGGCTGAAACCGTCCACGACATGAAGCAGCGCCTGGGCCGGTCGCACCGCCGAAAGAAACTTGGCACCCAACTCGCCTGCATCCTTACGCAGGCCGGCAGCGCCCCCCAGATCGACAAACTCCACCGAGGCATAGTTGGTTTTCTTGGGCTTGTAAAAATCGCTAAGCTGTTTGACCCGGTCGTCGGGTACTCGAACGGCAACCAGGGAGGCCTCAACGGCCGAGGCCGGGTTGGCACCGGTCAGGGCTTTGAAAACCGTCGTTTTTCCACTGCTGGGCAGACCCACGATGGCGATGCGCATGCTGTACTCTCCTCTGTCCCCGTAGTCCCACCCCTGGCGGCTTGGGTAGCATTCGAGGCCATGGCTGTCAAGCATCAGCGAAGTGCTATTGTGCCTGGGATCGACTGCTACTGTTGGTGAGTGCCCCAAAAAGACAAAGAGTTTGCCGAAATCGAATTCGCGGGCTATAAAAACCAGTACTTGCGCGGTACGAATTCCATTTCCATCAAGAAACGAGGAAAACATGAAAAGAAGCGACTGCCACCCCGGCTGCAACGACGGCTCCGGCCCCCAAGGTCGAAGTTAAAAAAGTGGCCATGGACCAGCTCAAGCTCAAAGCCGCCAAGGGCTGGGAAGGTGAATTCAACAAAGCGATGAGCAGTTGGACCTACGAGAAGTACATCCCGGCGGGCGACGGCACCAACGACCTCGGCGGGCGATTTTACATCGACGCATGGGACACCGATATGCCAGCCAAGGCCGCGGATTACGCGAAAAAGCTAAAAACCAAAAAGGGCTTCCAGGACATGGGCTACATTTGGACCAAGGCAGAGACCAAGGACATCCCCGGCGGCTGGATGGTTTTCGGTGTGAGCATCGACAAATCCGACAAAGAGGCCAAGCCCGAGGAGGCCTTCGTCATGAACATCGGCGGCTGCTCTTGCCGCGGCTCGACCTTCAAGAACAAGGCAATGTACGACGAAGCCGTCGCGGCCTGCCAAAGCATTAAGCCCTAAGATCCAAAAAGCCTCATCGCAAAAACATCCTGTTCATTCAGTACCCTCTGCCCTATAATTCAACAATACAGCACCCTTATTGGCCTCGAATGTGTGGAGACCTCCATGACGGCGATTGGCAATTTTTCGAAACTGCTTATCTTGGGCTTGTTGATTGTGGCGACAAGCGCGAATGAGTCTCGGGCACAAGAAGGCATCGCCGACAGCATCTTGCAGCTGACAGGCAATCAGAGAGTCAAGATGGCCTGGCAACAAGAGACGACCGCGGAAGGCAACCATGTCTTTGGGGGAGCCAACGTTTACAATCTCTACGTCTACGACACCGATGATGACACGATCCGCAACATCAACAGCGTCAACGATGATTACACCAAACCGCTGATCACCTATGACGGCGAAAGAATCGTCTACACCGACCGGGCTGAGCGCAAGATCTATGTGGCCAACTTCGATGGCGGCAACCGACGCTTTATCGCCAACGGATACGCCGGTGCCACCCTGTACGACGCTGACAGCAACAAAGAATGGATTTACTATCAGCGAAACTTTGATGGCGGCAATTCTTCAGAACCAATCAACCGGATCAATATCGACAACACCAGTGAAATTGAGCTGATCTGGAATGCCTCGGATAACAATGTTCAGTGGCTGGCCATTTCCTCAGACGGGGCCGCCCTGGCCGCGAGCTGGCCCTGGAGCCAATGCGGTATGATCGTGCCCAACAATGACGGCGGTGGCGGTGGCGGCTTGTATTCCAGCGGCAACGGTTATTATGCCAGCGGCTGTTGGACCACCATCACGCCCGATGAAACCTACAGGGTTGCAGTCTTCGACAGCCCCCACCGCAATTGGCGGGTTTATGATACGGCCCATGGGGGCAGCCCCGATCGCACCGTTGTACTCAACGCGGCACCCGGAATAAATGACTGGGAGATCTACCACCCAAAACATGCCAACCACCCGCGCTTCATGACGATGACCGGGCCGTACAGCGTCGGCAGCATGGGTGCAAACAACATCACAAGAGGCGGACCGCAAATCGAGGTCTATTTTGGCAAGATCGACGAGGGGTTTTCGCAAGTCACCGACTGGATCAAGGTCACCAACAATTCCAGGGCAGATATCTTTCCCTGCGCCTGGATAGATCCCGGGCTTTCTCCCAGGGTGCGGATCAACTCGCTCACCGCCACGCCGGAGCTGATCACCGCCGGCGGCAGTTCCACCTTGAGTTGGCAGACCACCGAGGCCACAAGCGTGTCTTTTGACCAGGGCATCGGCTCTGTGAATCTCGAGGGATCCCGGGATGTCTCCCCCACTGACGACACGACCTATACCCTGACGGCCGAGGGCCCGGACGGGCCGGTCAGCCAACAGGTCACGGTCACGGTTTGGGCACCCGGCGAGTTTCACCTGAAGATCAATTGCGGTGACGGATCTCCGGTGGTCGCCGACTGGGTCGATGAAGATGCCTATCGGACCGCAGGCAGTACTTATGATTTCTCCGATCCGGTTAATCTGAACAATCAGACAAATGCAGCCCCAGCCGACGTCTATCGAACTTGTATTCATATGGATCACGCCTATGACATCCCGGTCCCGGACGGCGCCTATACCGTGCGACTCCATTTTTACGACAACATCGGTTCGACCGGACGGGCGATGGATTACACCATCGAGGGCATCAAGGTGCTCGACGACTTCAGTATCAACGCCGAAGCCACGGGGGGCGGCAAAGCCCTGGTGAAAGACTTCTCAGTCCAGGTCAACGACGGCAACGGACTACAAATCGTTGCCGAAAAGGACCAGGGCAACGATGTCTTCGAGACCGGCATTGAGATCCACTCCCAGGGTGGCGACGATGAAAACCCGACGATCACGATCGATACGCCGACCGACGGTGCGAATGCGATGGGAGATCTGGTCGTCTCAGGTCAGGCTTCAGACAATCAAGCAGTCGACAAGGTCGAGATTCGGATCGACGATCTCGAGTACCAGTTGGCTGAGGGAACAAACAACTGGACTCACACCATTTTCACCACCCTCCTGGATGACGGGCCGCATACCCTGACGGCCCGTGCCACCGACTTGGCCGGCAACACCGCGGCCACGACGATTGATTTTAATTCCGACAACTCACAGGCGATAACCATCATCCGGCCGGCGGGTGGCGAAATCTGGCAAGCCGGCGACACCGAATACATCCAGTGGACGACCAGCAACCTGGACAACGTAACCATTTTTTATTCCCTGGACGGTGGTGAGACTTTTCACGAAATGGTTCAAACCATTTTCGACAACGAAGCCGACTGGGGCAACTACCCCTGGGTTGTGCCGAACATATCCACAAACCAGGCCATGATTCAGATTCAAGGATATTTCGGCGAAGTGCCCACCAACTCAAATTTATTCACGATCGCAGGCTCCGGCTCTCAAGCAATCGAATTGCTGGCCCCGGTAGGCGGTGAGCTCTTGACCGGCAACAGCCAATTTCAAGTCAGGTGGCAGGCCGAAGAAATTGATGTGGTTGAACTGTCATACTCGCTCAACGACGGTCTGACTTTCGAGCCGACGATCGCCACAGTCGAGCGGGATGACCCCGATTGGGGCGACTTCACTTGGAATGTGCCGAATGTTTACAGCCGTCTTGCAAGGATGCGCGTGATTTCACCTGGCGGAGCGGTACAAGACACCTCGGAGGCATTCATCATCGAGCCCGGGCAACAAGCAGCCGGCGAACTGGAAGTAACCCGGGTCCGCTTTGTTGGGCGCTTGCCGGAAACGGCGGGGTCGATTCGGCAGGTCGTCGTGGCCGGCAAACCTTTCATCGTCGAGGAAGACCGAAGCTTCATGGTCGAGGTCGAAATAGCCACCGGCGTATCCCAGGCCAACTTCGAAATCACCGGCAACGATGGCACCCGCGACTACAGCCGACAAGTGCAGTTGAATATCACCGATGCGGCTCCACCGATAGAAGGCCTGGGTGTGTCCTTGGGCGAGTTGTTGGAATTTCTGGGCGGTCGCCGGGGGGTCCTGGTTTGGGTGAATGCCGGAAGCCAAATCCAGGTACTCGATTTCAGAGAAGCCGAACCAGAAGTGCGCTTTTTGTCAGACGACTTTGATTGCATCAACCCGCTGATCTCGCCCGACGGCAGCCGGGTGGTATTCAGCCAAGGACTGCCCAACGGCACCAAAAACATTTGGGTGTCCGACTTGATGGGCGAAACCCAACTTATCGCAAGCGGAGACCTCGGCTACTGGCAAGTGAGCGGGGGCGAGGAAAACATCATTTGGTGTGACTGGTCCGACAAGGACGAAAACGGGGCAGACGGAAAGACCTACAAACAAAAGCTCGTAGCGGGGGGACTCCTGCCGGACGGTCCGGCTGCTGAAATCCATGACCGCGCGATGGATGCCGGACCGAACGCCGAGCTGAGCTGGTTGGGACAAGTCTATGACAACTTGTGGGCCCACAATCTGGAAAGCGGCACGGACTATCCAAGCGAAAAGTTCAAATTGCTCGGCGGAGAAGTAGCCGACCACCAATCATGCAACGGCTCAATGGCGCCTGATGGAAGCGGGCGTCTGATGTGCCTCGTGATACCGCACGATTACGTACGCGTGTTCAGCTACGTCAGTGGCAGCGACGAGTTTCAGGTAAGTGCGGAATACAACTTGCCGGATGGAGCAGTGGAGTGGGAATTCCCCGAATGGTCGACCGCTGTCGGGTATTTTACCGCTGTGCTTCGAGCCTCGGACCTGCAAAACCGACTGTTCATCGTCAAGCATGCGGGGGGGCAGATCGTGCCCGAAGTACTCGAAATAAGCGGTGAACAAAAAGGGGTTACATACTCGCATTTGTACCTGGAGCCGTAACCGTGTGCAAAGGACCCAGAAGATGAAAACACACAGCTCAACGAAATGGGCAAATCGTAACTTGCTTTTGTTGTCGGCTGGCGCCCTTGTTCTTCTGCTGAATGCCTGCGACGCCAGCGGCACCATCTATCGAGATGCGGGTGATCCCGATCCGACACAGAATCAATTCTTGATTCAGGCGATCGGACTGAGCGGCACAACCCTGGTCGAAGCCAAAGTGACCATTGAGGGTGTGGATGATTTGGACGGCACCGAAGACAGCACCTGGTTGGTCGATTTTCTGCTCGACGACGGCGGCCAGAGCAACAGCTTGCCGCTAGATGACGGCGAAAGACAGACTCACAGCCTGAGAGTCAAAGCCGTCCAAAGCGCCGATCAACAGGAATTCCACAAAAAAGTTACGATTACTTTGTATGATTGATTTTTCGATGGATTTCCACCGTCATACTCGGTAAGACAAAACCATGGGAGGTCGATTTCGATGAAATGGATTCTGCTCTGTGTGATCGCACTCAGTTTGGCTGTTTCACCTGCCTTCGGTGAAGACAAAGGACAAATCGAAGTCACCGCCAAGCTGGTGGAAATTCCCAGCAAGTTTCCCCCCAATGACTTGTACGACTACGCCTATGTGATGAAGTACGAGGTTGTTGGCGGAAAGCTGGACAAGCAGACCATCCTGGTGGCCCATTACAAACCCCGCCTTCCTCGTAAAAAAATCAAAGACAAGATGAAGAAATTCGTCAAAGGCAAACTCAAAAAGTTCAAAGAGGGCGCCGTTCACAAAATGCTGCTGGATCCCAAACTGGAAAAGATCTGGCAAGACGCCCTCGTCGACGAATACTTCGCCACCGACAAAAAAAGTATCCGATACTGGTGCTTGAAGGTGGATCCCAGCTAAAAAAGAGCTATCCCTCGACTGAATGGTCTTTTCCTCGCACATTTTCGTTTTCTATTTTCTTCCACTCTGCCTTGCGCTTTATTATCTGCTGCCCAACCGGACCCGAAACCTATTCCTCACGATTGCGAGCTACTGCTTCTACGGTTGGTGGAAACCCTGGTTCGTCACCCTGATGATGACATCCACCCTGGTGGACTACATCGCCGGTCGAGTCATATCAGCCGAAGGTGCCACCCCCGGGCGCAGAAAATTGGCGCTGATCGTTTCTATGTGCACCAACCTGGGACTGCTCGGCGTCTTCAAATACGCCATGTTCGCCCAGGACAACCTCAACACACTTTTGCACATGTTCGGTTCGGATGGCTTCAGCATGATTCGGATCACCTTGCCTATCGGCATCTCCTTTTACACCTTCCAGACCATGAGCTACACCATCGACGTGTACCGCGGAAAGGCTGAACCGGTTCGACGATTCGTCGACTTCTCTTGTTTCGTAGCCCTGTTTCCCCAGCTTATCGCCGGTCCGATCGTGCGGTACAACACCGTGGCCATCCAACTCGCGGAGAGAAAACACACCCTGGAACGATTCTCCTCGGGTGTGTCGCTTTTCATCTTGGGCTTTGCAAAAAAAATCCTCTTGGCCAATCCCATCGCGATCGTGGCCGACGCGGCCTTTGCCGCCGACCAGCCCACCGCCTTGGCTGCATGGTTCGGGGCCACAGCCTTCGCCTTCCAGATCTACTTCGATTTCTCGGGGTACTCGGACATGGCGGTCGGCTTGGGACGAATGCTCGGTTTCGAGTTCCCCAAGAACTTCAACTCGCCTTACAAGTCTGATTCCATCACAGACTTTTGGCGTCGTTGGCATATCTCGCTTTCCACGTTCTTGCGTGACTACCTGTACTTTCCCCTGGGTGGCAACCAAGCGGGCAATCGACGGACCTACATCAACCTGGCCATCGTCATGCTGGTGGGCGGGTTTTGGCATGGAGCGTACTGGCAATTTATCGTATGGGGAGCCTTCCACGGGTCCCTGCTCATCGCGGAACGGCTGATCGGCAAGAAAAGCTTTTACGCTCGATTGCCTCATTTGCCGCGGGTGCTCTTGACCTTTGTCCTGGTGGTCATCTCCTGGGTACCTTTCCGGGCCGACACCATGGGAGAAGCCCTCCGTATTCTGGGCGCTATGTTCGGCATTTTGTCGCCAAGTCCGGGCGCGCCGCTGGTATACGGTGTGACTTTCTCACCCAATGGATTGGTCATGATGGGTATTTCTGTTCTCTTCATCACCTTTAAAACCCAGGCCTGGGACTTTGCGGAAAAGCTCAGCTGGTGGAAGTTGCCGGTGATTATCAGCCTGTTCCTTGCTTCGGTCGGTACCATGTTCTCACAATCCGCCAACCCGTTTTTGTACTTCCAATTTTGAGTGGAACCATGACGAGAGCACGACAACTTATTCTGCTGATTTTCTTCCTGGGCATCATCTATGCGGTGCCGGTCACCCAGGCCATACTGGAGATACTCGAAGACGAGCGCCCACAGATTCTCGAGCTGTTCAGCCAAGCCCCCACCGAGGAAAACCTGCGAAGCTTTGAAGCCGATATGGAGGAATACTCCTTCTTCGAGGAAAAGCTGCGACCCGTTTTTCAATTGCTCCACTATCTCACATCCAGAGACATGGGTGCCAAGGCCCTCCCGGGCAGGGACGGCTGGTATTTCTTCCATCCAGGGGTGAAATACCTGACCGAACCCTATTTCCGTGACATCGAAACCGCCAACGTACTGGCCAGCGGTACCGTGGTTGGAGAATCCAAAGAAAAGTCCAAAAGCGGCGACCCGGTCGAAATCATCGTTGACTTCGTGAAACAAATGAAAGCCCGAGGCATCCAGGTGCTGGTGGTGCCGATTCCGGGCAAAGCCAGTATCTACCCGGACAGGCTGACTCCCCTGGCGGAGCGAGGCGCACCGGTTTACGCCAACACAACACGCTTCATGGATGAGCTGCGCGAAGAGGGCGTCGAGGTAGTCGCCATTCATGATCTGCTGGTGAAGCAGCGAGCCGAGGCAGACCGACTGGCTCGGCCGCTTTACATGGCCACCGATACCCACTGGTCCGGGGCTGGAATCCGCCTGGCCGCTGAGGCCATCGCCGACCGGATCAAAAAGGAATCCTGGTACAAAAAACCAGCACCGCGCTATGGCAGAAAAACAATCGCATTGGGTCGCCGCGGGGACATTCCCGAAATGACCAAGATTCCTTTCCAGAAACGTCTGTTTCCCACCGAAGGGGTGGAATGTGACCAGGTCTTCGACGCCGAGGATGGCACAGCCTACAAAGATGATCCCGATTCTCCCATCCTTCTGCTGGGTGACAGCTTCTCACGGGTCTTCCAGACCGACGATCCCAAATCCGCCGGACTGATCGCCAATTTGGCCTTTGAGTTGCAGATGCCGCTGGCCTCCATCGTGAACAATGGAGGGGCCTCCACCCTGGTTCGCCAGCAACTGGCTCGGAAGATTGACCTCTTGGACAACAAACGACTGATCGTCTGGGAGTTTGTCGAACGAGACATCCGCTTCGGCATGGGGGGTTGGCAGGCTATTTCGTACCCTCCACCCGATGAAGGGAGCCACGATTGACAAGCCTCAAAACTCACCTGATAATGCTCATACTCGACAAACCATCTGACCGGCTCGCCAGCGGGGCCAGACAGCAAGAAAAGGAAAAACAATGAAAACAACACGCGCTCTCAAGCCAGGATTCAGCCTTCTCATCGTCCTGGCAGGCCTTCTCCTGATCAACGGCTGCGGAGGCGACGACGGCAACGAGGAGGGATGTGGTAGCGATCCCAGCGCCTTCTGTGTCGATTCTGATGACCAATCCCTGGCCGCCACCTACAATGCGTCCTACGACTGGTCTTCGGACAATCCCTGGCCGCCACCTACAATGCGTCCTACGACTGGTCTTCGGACAAGATCGCCGTCAGGTACTTGACCGGCCCCACCCGCAGTGAAGCGGAAAAGGCTCTGTATTTCCAAAATCCCGGTCTGTACAAGAATCCCGACCAGGAACCGCAGATCACGCCCAATCCGCCGCTCACTTTGAATCCGAGTCCCTCTGGATTCGACTTCGAGTTGTCGGAGCTGGCCCCGAATGCGAACACCCAGTTGCTGGACAACAGCAGCATCGTGAACTCGCTGGGTGAAACCTCCATCACCCAGGCCGAACAGGACAAT
>JAFCZJ010000177.1 GCA_019314375.1 Deltaproteobacteria bacterium
AATGCGGTTGGTGGGACTACTTCTGCCCCGAGGGGGTTTGTTGCTACACGGATCACCTCACAGCGGTTGCGTGCTGCTACGGCGCGAACACCTGTACCAAGTGGGCTGCTTTCTGCGTCGAGGACCACAATAACGGCCTGTTCACGGTTAACGCCTCTGAGTGGTTGCCTATCGGCAACTGGTGCGGCTCGTCGCTCTGTCCATAGAGGTGGTTTTCGGAAGTCGCTGGTTTTCCCTCTGGCGTTCTGGCCCCGGGAGGGGTATAAGGGCTTCAATGTTGGGCTCCTCGACCCATGGTGGGTTGTGTTTCGCCCCACCAATGAAGAGGAAGCAGTATGTCTGAAGACACCCCAAAGAATGATTCTTTTTCTGATTTCGGCTTGAATCCCAGGTTGTTGGAGGCGATCCTTGCGCTCGGCTTCGAGAAGCCGACCCCGATTCAGGCCAAAGCGATGCCCTTGTTGTTGCAGGGACACGATCTCGTCGGCCAAGCTCAGACCGGGACAGGCAAGACCGCGGCCTTTGGTTTGCCGCTTTTGGGGCGCATGGACCCGGAAATCAAAGCCACGCAAGCCCTGATTCTGGCCCCCACTCGGGAACTGGCTCTGCAGGTCGCCCGAGCTTTGCAGGATTTCGCCGCTCGCCTGCCCAGCCTGCGGGTGGTGCCCATCTATGGGGGGCAAGAATACGGCTTGCAGCTCAAGGCCTTGCGCAGAGGTGCCCACGTTGTCGTCGGCACCCCGGGGCGGGTCATGGATCATATGCGGCGGGGCAGTCTGAGGCTGGATGCCCTCACGACCCTCGTTTTGGACGAGGCCGATGAAATGCTCAGCATGGGTTTCGTCGAAGACATCGAGTGGATCCTTGGGCATTGCCCCAAAGAGCGGCAAATGAGTCTGTTTTCCGCCACCATGCCCGCTCGCATCCGCAGCATCGCCGCCAAGCACATGCGTTCACCGGAACGCGTGCAAATTGAGCAAGGGACCACCGCCGCCACGACCATTCGTCAGCGACACTGGATGGTTTGGGGGCTGAACAAATTGGATGGCTTGTCTCGCATTCTCGAGGCGGAAGTGCTGGATGCCGCGCTCATCTTCGTCCGGACCAGGGTTTCCACCGTCGCGCTTGCCGAGCAGCTGGCGGATCGTGATTTCAGGGCCAGCGCCCTGCACGGCGACATGCCTCAGAGCATGCGCGAACATACGGTGAGGCGCCTCAAGAATGGGCAGATCGACTTGCTGGTGGCGACCGATGTGGCCGCCCGCGGGCTTGATATCGAACGATTCAGTCATGTGATCAACTACGACATGCCGGGCGATCCGGATGCCTATGTGCACCGAATCGGTCGAACGGGCCGGGCGGGACGCGAGGGCAACGCCATTTCGCTTGTGGCACCACGCGAACGCCATCTGCTCAGGGCCATTGAACGCACGACAAAACAAAGCATCGAAGCCATGGAGCTGCCCAACGCTGAACAGCTCAACGCCAAGCGCATCAAGGTTTTCAAACAAAACATCACCGAAGTTATCGAGAGGGGCGAGCTGGAGCCCTTTTTGGGTATTCTGCGCGAATTTTGCGATGAGGAATCCTTGGATCCTTTCGAAATGGCGGCGGCCTTGGCCATCAAAGCCCAGGGGAATGTGCCGCTGCTGGTCAAAGATGTCGTGATTCCCCCTCGAAAGACTGCACGACCGAGGACTGACCGCAAGGAACGCGCAGAGCCGGAGTCCGGCATGGCTTGTTATCGACTGGAGGTGGGTCGGGATCACGGCGTGAACCCCAACCACATCGTCGGGGCCATCGCCAAAACAACGGGCTTGCAAAGTCGTCACATCGGGCGCATTAAGATCAACGAGGATCACAGCCTGGTGGATTTGCCCAAAGGCATGCCCGCGAAAATTTTTCAGCAGCTCAAGAGGGTTCGTGTTTGCCAGGTGCCCATGGAGCTTCGACTGGTCTCTGGTCCCCCGACCACAACCAAGCGAAAGTCCTTCAAGTCCAAGGGGCACTTCACGAAGAAGTCTCGTCGACAGGCAAGCAAGAAGTAGGTGTTAGTGCCACGTTATGCTGCGGCGTATTGTGCAGTGTTTGGCCATTCAGGAGGAAAGCGGATGAGAATTCTTCTTTGGTACTGCTCGCGATTGGCTTGGACGCCTACTCAAAAGACGATTGAGGACGTCGCCGATGGTGTTTCTAGAGAGGTTCAAGATTCCGTGGTGGGCTTCATTCATGTCGAACCCGAAGACGAAGAACGGGCATCCAAGGTGGAGACCAAGCTAGTCAAGAATCTCAAATGGCTGGCTGGCAAGTGGGAAACCAAGCGTATCGTGCTGCATTCCTTTTCTCACCTGGCGGAAGAGAAAGCCGATGCAGGATTCAGCCAGGGCTTGTTCGAACGCGCTCACAAGCGTTTGGAAGAATCCGGATACGAAGTGATCGAAACCCCCTACGGTTACTTCAACGACTTGGAACTCGCCGCTCCCGGCCATCCCTTGGCTCGCGTGTTCAAGCAGTTGTGAGCTTGGACCTGTTTTGGGCGCTTAGCTGGCGTAGCGAGGGCTGATTTGCAAACGAAAACGCCATCCGACCGCCGTAAACCCTGCAAAGCAAATTCACTGTGGATTGATGCGTCCATGGGCATGGCCGGAGACATGTTTTCGGCCGCACTGATCGGGCTGGGCGCGTCTGAAAATGGAGTAATCGAGGCGATGCACACCGCCGGGGCTTTGTTGGGGGGGATCGATATCGAGGTTTTACACGGAACGCTGCCCCAAGGTTTGGCGACCCGGCAGATTTCAGTCGATGCCCAGGAACGCGAGCCCTTGTCCTTTGTTGATGCGCCGGCTTTTTTGGAAAAAGCGCTGCGGGCTTCTGGAGTTCGGGGCGGGTATGCCGGCTTTGCCCACCGGGCCCTGGTGATTTTGTGCGAGGCGGAGCGAGTTGCCCATGGGATTCTTGGCGAGGCGGCCGGCGAGAAATCCCAGGCACCCTTGACGATCGTCGGGCGGGCTCATACGCCTTATGGTGACCAAGCTCCGTATCAACCGATGCAAGAATCCGACGCGCCTTCGGATGGGTTTTATGTTGAAATGGACCCAGCTTATGTGGATGGCTTGGCGAAGCTTGAATCGTTTTCCCACTTGTATGTCGTTTCTTATCTACACCGCTCGTCTGGATATGGCTTGCTTGTTCGGCCTCCTTGGAAGGAAGGAGCGGAGCAGTACGGCCTGTTTGCCACCCGTTCGCCGAATCGACCCAGTCCGATCGGGCTGACTCGAGTTCGCATTCATCGCGTCGAGGGCCGTCGCGTTTACACCGGTCCCCTGGACCTTTTCGATGGGACGCCGATTCTTGATCTCAAGCCCTTCATTGGATCCTTGGACGGAGCGCCCGCAGAAACCTTGAGCGAGCCCGAATCCGGAAATGACGGCTGGCTCGAGGGTAGCGACCATCTGGAGTTACATCGTCGAGGCGTACCTCACGACCACCCGGGGGGCGGACAACTGCATGAGGCGCAGGATATTCTTTTGGATGTGACCGGCGCGGCCTGGGCACTGCAAAGCATGGGGGTCGACCTGGGGGCAGTGATTTGTACTGAGCCGGTTCGAGTCGGGGGCGGCAGGACGGGGCCGACTTCACACGGTCGGCTTCCGGTCCCAGCCCCGGCAACTCAGGCGATCTTGGATGCCTACCAGATTTCGCACGAGGAAGGCCCGGTCCAGGCTGAACTTTTGACCCCCACCGGTGCCGCCATCTTGGCGGCACTGTCCCCATCGTTTACCTCGGACAAACCTGACTTGTCGGATGGCATGCTCACCGGGGTCGGATTGGGTGAAAAGGATTTCGGATCGGCACGCCCCAATGCGTTGTCGTTATTTCTCAAAAAGTGAAGCTGGCACCGAAGGAAGAGTAGGGATTGCCCAGGCGGCCGACCAGTGAGATCGATTCGTTGATTTTGAAGCGCCCGCCGATGGCGGCGATGACCCACGAACCGGGATACCAGAACCAGCCGTCACCGGCGATCAAGTCGGGGTGCAAGAAGATGTTGGCCCCCATTTCTCCAAAGGCGGAAAGCTTGTCGGTGAACAGGAATCGCCATTGGAGTGTGACCGGAAAGCCCACCGCTGCCGCGTATTTATCGCGGTCCAGCTTGACCCAGTAGAAGTCGCCCCCGAAGGTGATCGAGACGCTGTTGTTGATCATCGGCACGAAGCCGTTTTCCACGATGGGGATCGAGAAGCGGGCACCGACCGACAAGCCGGTGCCGAAGTGACTGAAGCCCCCATGCAGGTCCAGCATCATGGGTCGAGGGCCTTGGCCGGGTTTGTTGATGATGACATGGGTCTTTGCGGCGGCCAGTGCCGAGCCCGCCAAACTCACCACGAAAAGCAAGACCAGGCTGGATAGCAGGCTTTTTGGGAACTTTTTCGTAATGCGCGTCATTGTTCGCCTTTCCTTGTCGCCCTTGTCGTTGCGGCAGGATAAGGGCTCCAGTGGCTGAGGGTCAAATCTCATGCTGGTGCCACCAGACCATGGCGGTGGCCAGTCGCTCCAGGGCCGGGATGTCGCCGTTGTCGAGATCTTGTACTTTGCCTTCCCAGGTAATGCGACCTGCTTCCAGCAAGATGACCCGCTCGGCCACCCGTTTGGCTTCTTGCGGATCGTGGGTGACGTGAAGCAGGGCAAAGCCTGCTTTTTTCTGGAAGGCGAGCAGCAACTCCAGCATTTCTTGCCGAAGAGGCAAGTCGAGTGAGGTGAAGGGCTCGTCCAAGAGCAGGCACTTGGGTCGGCAAGCGAGTGCGCGGGCCAGAGCCAGGCGTTGGCGCTCACCGCCGGAGAGTTCACCCGGGCGTGCGCTTTCGCGATCATTGAGGCCGACTGCGTCGAGCAAGTTGGAGAGCTCAGAAGCTTCCGTCTCCGGTTTTGCAACGAAAGCCAGGTGTCGCCGGACGCTCATGTGCGGCCAGAGGGCCAAGTCCTGGAATACCATGGACAGCTCGCGCTCGTGGGGCTGCAACAGGTTGCCCTTTGCGTCGGTGGCCGTCCGACCGGACAACAAGACGCGTCCCGAGTCCATGTTTTCGGCGATGCCCGCCACCACGCGCAAGAGGGTCGTTTTGCCGCTGCCGGAGGCGCCCAGCAGGGCCACGCGTTCGCCTTGACCCACCGACATACTGACGGAGTCCAGGATTCGATTTGAGTTGATGAGCACGCCGACGTCTTCCAAGGCGATGGATGCGGATTCGTTCAACGGAGCCTCCTTGAAAGCCGGCCGCTCGCCGTCAGCAAGATGAGTGCGAGGGCCGTCACCATTACCTGCAAGCTGGCCGAAGCGGCGGTGAGGCCTGGGGGCGCGTTGGCCTCCAGGGTCAGGGCCCGCACCGGCAGACTTTCACCGCCTGGGGGGTAGAAGATGATGCTGGTGTCCATGTCGCGTAGTACGAGCAGAAATGCCAGCGTCCAGGCTGTTGCGACGATGGGGAGGCTGGCCGGAAGGATCACGAAGGCGAGCCTGCGCCACCAAGAACCCTGGTGTATTCGTGCGGCCTCCAGCCAGGTCTTGGGCAGGCGATCGAAGCCCAATTTGGCGGCCCGTACAATGGGGTAGAGGTAACGGGCCAGCAGGCCCAAAAGCACGATGCCGGTGCCCTGGTAGATCCACTGGGTGGCGGGCTGGTTCCAGGCGATCACCAGGCCGAGGCCCAGGACGACGGCGGGCAAAACCAGCCCGACCAGCAAGGGCAAGCTCAGGAGATGACCGGCTTTGGGCCTCCGCGACCAAAGGAAACCCGCCGGAACGGCAATGAGCAGCATGAAGGTCGCCGCCAGCGTGGCATAGAGCAAGCTGTTGGCCAGAGCGTGGCCGGCGGCGGCCATGCCCTCGACCCCGCCGCTCTGCGCGAAGAATCCACGCCCCAAGAGGATGCCGATGGGCAAGGCGCTGAGGGACGCAGCAACTGAGAGACAGGCGATTGCGGCGTTGCGTTGCCGGCCTCGCATCCAATCGCTGGCGCTTCCGTCTCGCAACCCGAGGGCCGCATGCCCCTTGTGTTCAGTCAGGTAGCAGGCGGCCGCTACGGCGATGGCGACGAAAATGAGCGGCCAGGCTCGGGCGAGCGCTTCGCCGGGTAGAAACGAAAAGTCCGCCAGCCGGCTGAATACGGTGCTGGCGTACACCGGCACCCTGAGCAATTGCGGAACGGCCACCTCGCCGAGCGCGAGGACGAAAACCAAGAGCCCGCCCAAGGCGATGCCGGGCATGCAGAGGGGGAGCACGACTCGGGTCAATACGGAGTTGGGCTTTCGATTGAGGCGGGCGACCTCGATGACGGAGGCGTCGATGCTTCTGGCGAAGGCCCAGGTGAGAATGCTCACCAATGGGGACAGCGCGATCGTCATGACAAAGACGAAACCCGCTTTCGAATACAGGAGGCCGCTCATCCAGGTGCCTGCGTTTTCTCCGAGGGTCGTGCGACTGACTATCCCGGCCCAACCCAATGCACCAAGGTAGGGAGGAAGGCAGAGCGGCAAAAGGTGTGCAAGAAACAGTACCCGAAGCAGGCGGTCCCGACTGGAGGCCAGCAGCAGGCCGATGGGGACCCCGATGCAGAGCGCCCCGAGCGTCACACCCAGGGCCAAGGTGATGCTTCCGAAAAGGAGCGCCCGCAGGTGAGGCTCGGTGAATGAGGCCCAGAGGGATTCCGGACTTGTTGCGACGTTTGGCGTCAGCGCGCTTACCTCGCCGAAGATCAGGGCCAGGATGGGAAGGAGCACCAGGACCAGACCTGAGACGAAGACCGCTACGAGGCCTGCCGTGAATCCCGGGCTTCGCTTCATCGAACTCTCACTCGACAGCCTGGCTCGTGGTTTCGATTGGCTTGCCCTCCGCCCAGTCGCGCAGCATCGGGTGGATTTTCTCCATCACGGTGGCGATTTTTTCATAGTCCACCTGCATGACCGTGAAGGTCTTTGCTTTTCGAAGATGGGCGGGGGTCGGGACATCCTCGCGCAGGGGCAGTTGCGCACAAGGGGCAAAGGCCAATTTGCGCTCGGTTTCCTTTGACGCCAGGTAGTCGAGAAGCTTTTTGCCTTGGGCCATGTGGGGCCCGCCTCGAATCAGCACCGCGGTGGTGGGCATGAGCAGGGTGCCCATGCCTTTTTCGTCGGGGTAGATGACCTCGACAGGCGCGCCTGATTTGATGGCCACGGCCGCGTCGTCGGTGTCGGTCAGGCCCCAGAGCATTTCGCCGGTTGAGACCAGTCGCTTGACCTCGCCGTTGGAGCTGGCCATTCGGATTTGGTTCTCTCTGAGGCCTTTGAGGAATTTTCGTGTCTTGGCCTCGCCCCAGGCATTGAAGAGGGCGGCCAGGTGCATGGTGGTGGTGCCGAAGGCGGGATTGGCGATGGTTGCTTGACCTCGCCAGCGGGGATCGAGCAAGTCCTTTACGCCGGTCGGCTTGGGGCCATCTCCCAGGCGTTTTTTGTTGAGTAAGATCACCCGCGCGCGGGCGGAGAAAGCCACCCATCGACCCTTGGGGTCTTTGAAGGAGGCGGGGATGTCGACCGATGTGGAGGGCACGTAAGGTTCCACTAGCTCCCGGCGCACCAGGACCTGGGAGCGCACTGGATCGTTGGACCAGAAGACATCAGCCTGAGGATGGGCCGACTCGGCCAAAAGGCGGTTGAGCAGGCCGGTGGACTTGGTCTCCTCGGTGTCGAAAACCATGCGAACCTTGATGCCGGTTTCCTTCTCGAAGTCCTTAAGTACGGGTTCGGAGAAGACCTGATCCACCGAGGTGTAGATAACGACTTCGGCGGATTTTTTCTCACAGCCGGCGAATATCAGTGCGAGAACGCAGGCCGCGAGCCATGTCAGGCGAGGCGTTGTCTTGGTGTTCATGTCGCGAGGACCTCTCTTTGGGGTTCATACGCTACAACGGGTCTTACCACACATGGCTTTTTCGTGGAATCGAGAACGGAAAATTGATATTGGGGAGTCCTTAAGGAGCAACCTCAATTGGCTGATTTGATCATCAAGAGCCTCAACGAGCTGAATCAAGACATCGATTTTGTAAATGCGCCCGCAAGCGTAATCTCCAATGAGGGCAGGGCAGATGAAAAAAGTCACACGGCGGGTCGGGGCTCGGGCGTGGTCGTTGGGAAACAGCCGACCGGACTCAATCTGGCCGTCCCAGACCTGGGCAACAGAATTGTTGAGGGCTACCGCGAGGAGTTTGAGCACTGCGAAATCATCTGTAAGAAAATTCGACGCGGGCTGTCGCTTGCTGTCTACGACAGAACGAGCGGTCGTTCGGTATCCCAGGCGATCCCCTGTGAAGGCGTGGGCAAGCATGGGGTTGATGAAAGTTGCTTTATCTGGTTGGGTTCCTTGGCCTATATTCTCACGGCATGGAGCGACAACGACGATCCGCAATGTCAGGTGATTACCCTGCGGGTTTTGCGGGAGTTCGCCAGGGCTTATGGAAGCAATCTTGAAGCGTGAGTGGGTCAACACACAAAGAAGGGAAGTTCGATGAACATGCGAAGTGGATCACATCTGTTGAAACTATTTTTTGCCTGTTTGGTAAGCCTGAGTTTGGCATCGGGGGCTGTTTGGGCCGCTGGCCCCAAGGTTACACGGATGTCGGCCAGTCGGATCAAAAAGGATCTCAGTGGCAAGAACGTGGTCAAGGTGATTGTTCGCAAGCGGGGTGGGGGACCGACCTGGTATCCCAGCGAGGGTCGAACGCTTTGGGAACAGACCGTCGAAATTCACTACCGCACCGAGTTCAAGGGTGTGACCAAGGTGAGCCGTGGCGATGTGGAGTATGTTTGGACTGGCAAGGGATGGAAGTACAATCGGGTGCGCTCGGGAGGCATCTCATACGCGGGGCTGAAGAACCCCTCCGCCAAGGACTTCGCCGCTGCCCTGGCCATCGCCGGGCAAGAATCGGTGCTCAGTCTGGGTACCCTGAAATCCGCCACCAAGATCCATTCGGTCAAGATATCCAAGAAGGCCAAGTGGCATTGGGCCGACCCCAAGACGGTTATTTTCAGAGCCACCGTGATCTTCGATACGAAATCCGGTCTCGATTTGGCCAAGGTGGAGCAGGACTTCAAGGTGACCATGCGGCGTGATTCCATGAAGGGTGGATTCGCCGACTACTGCAAGAAAAACCCCTCCTGCATCACCGGCTCCAGTCCGGAACAGCGGAAGGTTTTGTCCAAGACCAAGGTGGGCGGAAAAAGACTCGATGCGATGAAGAGCCTGCATACGGTGGCTCGCGAGCGTTACATCAAGCCCTTGTATGCCAGCCTCAACCCGCCCGAGAAGTGGACGGACCTGAAGCAGTTCGCTCGTTACGCCTACAAGGCGCTCTACACCGGCGACGAAAGGACTTGGGAGGCCTTCTATTACAACAATGGGGGCTACTCTGACGAGGTTGGAAAGGCCGGAAAGATTTTTATCGAGAACAAGGACGCATTTCGGAGTCAGTTTTGTCCGGAGTTGGTCATCACCAAGAAGTGGGGTCGCAAAGGTGATGACGAAACATTTATCTTTTCCGACAAAGGCGGCAAGAGCAAGTGCGGGATCAACGTTTGGGACTTCAACGGCTATCGAATCAAGAAAACCTGGTGCGAATTCGCCGTCGGCGACGAGGCCGCAACCATCGCCGCCATTCCCGCGGCGAAAGGCTGCGTTGAAAAACTGGCCGCCGACAAGGTTTACAATGTGCTCGGTCTGAAGGTCGGCGACCCCGTGATGAGCAAATGGGGCGGCAAGGGCAAGGAGTTTCCGGGCAAGGTGAGGGAGCTCAAGGAAAAGACCATCTGGATCGCCTATGACGACGGCAGCAATGAAGAAGTGGGCTACGGCGGCGTGCGTCGCAAGGACGGAAAAACCACGGCCGCGCCCAAGGCAAAAACCGCCACCAAGGCAGCGACGACAAAGGCCCCGGCGGCAAAGGCCCCGGCCGCAGACGCTCCGCATCCCTCAGGTCTGAAAGTGGGCGATAAGATCATCAGCAAATGGCATGGCACTGGCAATGAGTATCCAGGCAAGGTGGGCAAACTGAAGGGCGAACGGGTCTTCGTCCACTACGACGACGGCAGCAAAGAGTGGGTACCCATCAAGGCCGTCCGCAAGAAGTGATTTCCCCCCCCCGCCTGATTCAATTCCCGCAGGCTTCTGTCGCAACCCCGTCATTCCTAGCCCGTCATTCCTAGCCCGTCATTCCTAGCCCGTCATTCCTAGCCCGTCATATATGGACCCGCTCCCTTCGCAAGGGGAAAATGACCTGGTTGACAAAAAAGTGGTAGCAGTCATATATCCGGCCTCTTTGGTGAAATGACTTACGGAGCATTTCGG
>JAFCZJ010000292.1 GCA_019314375.1 Deltaproteobacteria bacterium
TGCAGTTGCGGTACCAGGTCTTCTGGTAATTCGCCGCTTCCGGCTGCCATTACCACTTCATCGACAACGGTGATGGACTGGATCGCAGCAACTACCGTAGCCAGTTCAGCCGCGCCCTCCAGCAGCAATGCATCGGGCACGCGCGTGGGATGCTGCGCCAGCTCGGTCTCGAGCCTGCCGGCGACCTCCTGTACCGCTGTGGCGCCAATAGCGCCACCTACGCCTTTCAGCGTGTGCGCCAGGCGTACAGACAGCTCGGAGTCGCCCTGATCGACAGCCGCACGGATTTCGTTTATCGAGTTCGCCTGGTTATCAATGAATTTCGTCAGTAATTTCATATATAAACTGACATTCCCACCTACCTGAAACAGGCCCAGCTCGGTGTCTATGCCGGGTAACTCCGGCACCGACAGCTCGGCTTCCTCGTTCCCGTCCTGTGTAGGCGCCAGCTCCGGCAGGTCCCGCTCGCCGTGCTCTATCCATTTAAGCAGTGTCGCAAAAAGGAGCTGTGGCCTGATGGGTTTGGCGATATGGTCGTCCATTCCCGCGGTGATGCAGCGTTCCTGATCTTCCAGTGTGGCATTGGCCGTCATTGCAAGAATCGGAATATCCCCGAAGCGCCCGTCCTCGCGGATCTTGCGGGTCGCGGTATAGCCATCCATGACCGGCATCTGGATATCCATCAGTACGCAGTCGTATCGGCCGGGCTCCAGCTTGTCAATCGCCTCCTGGCCATGATTGGCGATCTCCACGTTGAAGTGTGCCTGCTGCAGTATTTCGGATGCCACCTGCTGGTTGATCTCGTTGTCCTCAACCAGCAGGATATTCGCACCCTGAACCGGTCGCAGGGCCTCCATGTCCAGCTCCGCGCTGCCGCTGCGCTGCCTTTTCTCCACTTGTACGCCCAGGGCGTCCACCACGGCATCAAACAGATCAGAGGGGTTGACCGGCTTGGGCAGGAACCGGTCAACATGTTCGGCACCGGGCTTGTTCATTACCTCGCCACTGCTGTGGGCTGAAACCATGATGATACGTGGGGCCGTCTCCGGTTCTGACCGGGTTTTGATCCTCTCGGCGACATCCAGGCCGGTCATGCCCGGCATCAGCCAATCGACAACTATCAGTCGGTAAGGGTTTTCGGCGCCCTCGATCAGCTGGAACAGTTCTTCGGCGCCTGCGGCGGTGTCCACTTCGAAAGAGAATGACTCAAGATAAGTGCGGAGAATGTCGCGTGAGATTTCGCTGTCATCGGCGACTGCAACGCGCAGGTTCTGCAGGTCCGGTACGACTGCGAAGTTTTGTTCCTGCGCATTTTCACCAATGCCAAAGGTAGCGGTAAACTTGAAGGTGCTGCCTACACCCGCTTCACTCTCGGCGCTGATTTCGCCCCCCATCATTTCCACCAACTGCTTGGAGATCGTCAGGCCGAGGCCGGTACCCCCGTACTTTCGCGTGGTGGAAGCATCGGCCTGGGAGAATGACTGGAACAGGTTGGCCTGTTGCTCTTCTGTCATGCCGATGCCGGAATCTTTTACCGCGACACACAAGGTGACCTGCTCTTCGGTTTCCTCCAGCAGGTCGATGTAGACCAGGATTTCTCCTTTGTCGGTGAATTTAACGGCGTTACTGACCAGGTTGATCAGGACCTGGCCCAGGCGCAGCGGGTCTCCAATCAGGACCTGTGGTATGCGCGGGTCGCGCTTGAACAACAGTGCGAGACCTTTTTCATGGGTCTTTACGTTGGTCACGGTCGCCAGGTTCCTCAGTACATTGTCAAACTGGAACTCGATGGCTTCCATCGTGAGCTTGCCGGCCTCGATCTTTGAAAAATCCAGGATGTCGTTGATGATGCCGAGCAGCGACTCGGCGGAGCTGTAAATCTTGGACAGGTAGTCATCCTGTTTGTCGGTCAACTCTGTCCTCAGGCAGAGATCACTCAAGCCGATGATCGCATTCATGGGAGTCCTGATCTCATGGCTCATGTTGGCCAAAAAGTCACCCTTGGCTTTGGTGGCGGACTCAGCGATCTCCATGGCCTTCAGGATTTCATCCTCCGCTCTTTTACGATCGGTGATATCTCTTACAAAGGCGGAATAATACATAGCGCCATCTACACTGTTTTTCGATATACCTACCTCGGCGGGAAACACGTCGCCGCTTTTGGTGAGGCCGAATAACTGCATTCCCCTGTTTTCAAAGCTGATTCCGTTGCTCTGCGTATCCCGGAATTTATGGACATTAGCCAGGTGACCCTCGCGCGCGAACTCGGGGAGTAGCATGGTTATTTCCCGGCCCAGCACCTCCTCCGCCTTGTAGCCCCATATGGCCTCACAGGCGGGGTTAAATCGAACCACTTTTTGTTGGTCATCGATTGTCAGAATGCCATCGGCAGAATTTTCCAGGATAAGGTTGGTTTGCTCATTGGCTTTGCCCAGATCCCGTGTTCTTTCTTCGACCCGGTCTTCCAGTTCATCCCTGGCCCGCAGTAATACCCGGTTGGTGCGCTCGCCAGTGGCCAGGATAAACAGGGTTCCGCCCAGGGATAGGATAAGCATTACGCCAAAAACAGACAGGAACAGTGCGCGTATAGTGGTGAAAGTTGACAGAGACTCGGCGACATCCATTTCAGTGGACACGCCCAGGCCCAGGTTGAAATCCCAGATTCCAGCACCGTAAACCGCAACACCGCGGTAGTCCCGGTACGCCGTCATGCCCTTTTCTATCGGGGAGTTTTCACTGCCGGGAACTCCCGCGCTGGCAGTTTCAGATGCGCCAATGTTCGCGATGGTGCGTTCTGCGATATGGGTCAGCATCTGTTGCGTGCGTGCGGTATCAGGGCGAAAGCCCCGTGTCATGTCGCCACCCGGATCCCGGACCTGTACATTCATGACGCTGGACTGTCCCTCCTCAAGCAGCCCTATTTCTATCAACTCATCTTCAAACCGGCTGGCGGAAAGCATGACGCCGTTGCTGTCGAAAGCATAGGTATCGCCGCTGTCTCCGGCCTGTGAGAGTTGCAGTACGCGAGAAAAGCCCTGCGTCGGGTCCAGTCGCATTGTCAGTGCGGCAATCACCCCGGTCTCGTTGACTATGGGCACGGCAATAAACAAGGATGAAGAATCGCCCACGTTTTTACCGCTGGTAGCCACATCGGAGTAGATGGAGGGGATGAAAACTGATTCACCGCGAAAGACTCTGCCCAGTAATTCGGGCCGCTGTAGGGCGATCAGGTTTTTTGAGCCCACGTTGCTGTCTCTGGCTGAGGCAATACTCAGGCCATCTTTATCGATAATAAAGAACCCCAGCCCCAGGGCATCCCGGTATTGTTCCAGGGTTGTCCGGATATCCGCGAGTTCGGTTGAGACCAGTAGGGAAATCCGGTTTCCTGTTAATTCCGTCTGCCTGACCAGTGTAGGGTTCCTCACTACCTGCTCCAGCACATCGGCTTGTTGGTTCACCCAGTTATCAAGACGCTGGGTCGTGGTGATCAGTGTGTTCTCCAGGTTGGTTTCTGTATCTTGCAGAATTTTTCCCTTGATCTGATCCAGTGCCATCCAACCCAGGACGCCCA
>JAFCZJ010000293.1 GCA_019314375.1 Deltaproteobacteria bacterium
ACGGTTCACGAGAATGTACTTAAAATCGGCCGTCTTCAGGTAAATTGGCAAATCCGTGTTGTTCAGGATTGCGGACAGATAATGGCGGCTGGAATAGAGTTCATCAATCAGGCGCCGCGCATCTGCCGCCTCGGATTCCAGGCTGACTATTTTTTTCAGGAGCTCATCACGTGTTGATTCATCACTCATGGGCACTCGAGCATGAGCCAGGTGGTCAAGCCGATGATGGCGACGATGGCGCTCCATACACAAGAGGTGTGCTTCATGGCGAATCCTCCCAAGGGTCCAATAGTTGGTTTGAAAGGGCTGTTTGTATGTACTCAGTGTCACAGGCGCGAGCAATCGTGTCAATGCTTTCAGGTGGAATGCGAAGGCAGGAAACAGGGGGCCGGGAGCCGGTCTCGGGGAGGCTACTGTTCGCTGACCGTACCGGCCCTATTCATAGCGCGTCTTTGGGGAGCATGCATGGGAAGGACAAAGTGAAGGTCGCAGAGGTCCCGGACTCTGAATCGGCGCCCACTTGCCCATCGTGGAGCTCGAGGATTTGCTTCACCAGAAACAAGCCGAGGCCGCTGCCTTTCTTGCGCCTCGTGGTCTCGCCCCGCAGGCGTCGACCACCTCGGCGCGAAAATCGAACGAGACCTTGGTTGCGTGGAGTTCGCCCCGCTCGTAGCGCGACAGATCGAGGTAGTTTTTCACCATGTCCTGAAGCTTTTCGCATCGGTGTTGGATGCGCGACAGGGGCTTTGCCATCGGCTCCGGGACTTCACCCAGGTAACCTTCGACCAGGGTGTTGATGAGGGTCTGAATCGCCACCAAGGGAGATTTGAGCTCGTGGGTCACAAAGGCCAGCATCTCCAGGTAGCTGCGGTTGGCCTGTTGGACCTCCTCGTTACGCTCGGCGAGCTGCTGGTTGTGCTCCTTGAGGCGTTTGTCGCGCAGCCCGATGGCCTCCTGCATCTGTTGAAACATTTCGATCAGGTGGTTGAATTCGGTGTAAGAGTTTCCCGCTGCGATAGCCTGATCGAATTTTCCATGGGACATGTGGACCGCGGCCGCGCTCAGTTGTTTGATGGGCCTGACGGCCTTGTGGATCAGGACCACAGCGACGAGCAGGCTGATGAGCAGCATGAGCCCCAGTCCCAGGCCGAAGTTGAGCACCAGCTCTTGTTTCAGTTTGTCATAGGGTGCCTCGAGCAGACCGACGTAAAGCATCCCTACGATGCGCCCGGCGGGATCCCTCAGGGGCTCGTAGGCGCTGAGGTACCAGGCGTCGACCACCTTGGCGCGATCGGTCCAGCGCCGGCCACCTTCCTGGACCGTCTTGGCCACCGCCGGTGACACCCTGGTGCCGATAGCCCGCCGCCCATCGGCCGCGCGGACGTTGGTGGCGATTCGTACGCCGTCGCAGAACAGGGTGACCGTGCCGAAGGCGAGCGTGCCCCGTTTTGCGGCGCTAAGGACCGGGTCAAGGCCCAGGGCGACGGGCTGGGGCTCGTCTTCAAACGCGCCCGCCACCGGGGTGCCGCGGTCATCGACCAGGTTGAGCACATCCAGGCCGAGATCCTGTCGGATGCGGGCGAGGCGAGAACCGAGCTCAGGGTCCTCGAGCGCCAGGCAATTGCAGGCCTGCGCCGTGGTCTGGGCCAGTTCGTCGAGCTGCCGGGTGTAGAAGGTGGCTGATGCGCAGGTCGTGGTTAACTCGCTCCTGGGCCTCCCGGATGACGCTGTTGCCGATGGTGCGATAGCCAACAGCGCCGATCAGCAAGGCGGACAGGCTCACCACACTGAGCAAGGACACCATCAACGCCTTCTTGAACGTCATGCTCACCAACCTTCAATTCGCAGAAATCTCAGGACCCCCTACAACGAGGGGTCTCTGTTGTTTGACAGATCTGTTCTGAGATAACAAATTTCATCTCGACGCGGGTTTCTTCGAAAGAACAGAACATGGAGAGACGCAGATTTAAGGGGCCCGAAAGGAATGGTTCATGACGAAGGTCTTGTTGTCTGGCGGGTAGGCGAATACCCAGCGCCGGACAACGCGTCGGACGCAACGACGAACCTCAGCCGGCAGATTTTTGGGCACCTCGACCATGGCCACCCGTCCGTTGCTCGCGATAGCCCAGCGCAAGCGCAGCGGCATTTTCACCTTGCCCTCCAGGCAGGCGGTCACTTGATGTTCGTTTCGCCAGGTTAGCTCGGCCAGCTTTTCCTTGTAGAGCAGCATGGGATCTGTTTTTTTTTCTGAAACCCGAAAGCTGCGTTCACAGTTATGGCTCGGTTTCTGGCGCAACATGCCGCAGAAACCCTTCGGCTGCATCTTCACCGGAACGCAAAGGTGCACCGGGCGTCCCGCCGGCGGTGCGACCATCTGCAACTTGGCCAGGGCACCGGTTACGCAGGCGACGGCAGCAGTCGGCAAATGCTCGGCGTTGAGATAGCCCCGGGTTGACAGCAGCTCAAGCGTCACCCGGCCCTCCGGACCGATTTGCAGGTGAAGCGCAAGCCTGCCGGCGGCCGTAGGGTTTTTCTTGAGCATGGCTGCCTGGCAGTTCTCGCCGATGACGCCCAGTTTTTGTCGCAGCTGACTGCGCAGCTCGAGAAAGTCAGACAGGGTATCCGGCGTTTCAGCTTCAGCCCCGACGGCCCGCGATCCCTTAGCAAGCCATACCGCCCCGACCAGGAGAATAAGGATTTTCCAGTTCATCCTTCTTATGTATCAGAAATTGGGCGTCCCATGGGCTTTTCCATCGCGACCTTCCTCATGGTTTTCGATGAGGCCTTGGACGGCGTCCATGCCGTCAGCTTGGGCGGTCACATGGTGATCCTGGTGAAGCCGCAATTCGAATTGGATCGGGAGGCTACGAATGAGCTTAGGGATTGCATCTTCTTTCATCCTCATTTCTCACTTGTTCTAAGAATTGTGCTCTTTCTAGATCAGACAGGCAAGAGCCGAACTGCCTCTCGGATTAACTCATGCCCCTTCATGACCTCCACCTCCGCCTTTAGTGGGGGCGAATAGTGGGGGGGGCGGCATTCGTGTTATCCTTCGGTAGTAATCACAGCCTATTGGGGTAATCGATATGAAGCGCGTGCCAATTCTTTTTTTGGGTCTCTTCCTTTGGGCCTGCGGAGGTGGGCAGGGTTCGACCGACGCCGGCCTGGACGACGGCCAGAGCGGTTTGGACGGGGGCGGCTCGGACGGGGGCGACACGGTCCTGTTCGACGGCGGCATTACCTTGCGCATCCCGGCGGATTTTGAGCTCTGCAGCATGAACGGGCTCTGGAATTCGCTGCAGCTGCCCCTGTTTAAATTCCGGGCTTCGCTTTTGGTGGGCGATCACGGCCTGCCCTTGGACCAGGAGCAGTTCGA
>JAFCZJ010000294.1 GCA_019314375.1 Deltaproteobacteria bacterium
AAGGTCATCGGCCTGGTGCACAAGAGCGAATACGAGCATTACAGGGGAGCCCAGCGCTACATCGAATCCCGCAAAATGGAAAACATGAGCTTGTTGCACCTCGATTGTCGCATCGAGCCGGATGAAATATTTAAGGCAAACGGCTGCACGGAGATCTTCACAGAGCTTGTGGCTCGCTCCGACGGCATTTTTTTCACCGGCGGCCCGGACATCCCGCCAAGTATTTATGGAGAAAAAACGCGTCTGACCACGGCCATACAAGATCCGCCCCGGCATCATTTCGAGCTGTCCTTTATTTTTCATCTGCTTAAGTTCCAGCCCGAAAAGGGAAAAAAATCGCTGCTCGCGGCCCGGCCGGATTATCTGGTTTTGGGGCTTTGTTTGGGCATGCAGTCTTTGAACGTGGCCACGGGCGGGGGGCTTATCCAGGATATTCCCAGTCAAATCTACGGCGTAGACAGCCTGGAGGCCTACGCCGAGTTGCCGGCCGACGCGCGTCATCGCTCGGCCACCGCCCAACTGGATCCGGCCCCCCTGGTGGGCTGGGCCCAGATGCACAGGGTTCGTTTTTCGCCCAAAGCCGTTTTAACGAAGCGCCTGGCACCTGGAGGTAAACCCGTGACGGTGTTGAGTTTGCATCATCAGGCCTTGCGCAAGTTGGGTTCGGGGTGGCGGGTTTTGGCCAGCTCCATGGATGGCAAGGTCGTTGAGGCCATTGAGCATACAGGCTTTCGGCATGTGCTGGGTGTGCAGTTTCATCCCGAAAAGCGAACTCTTTATGATCCCAACCTGGTTTACCAGCGGCGCAAAGATGATCCAGAGCAGAACTTTGTCTTCGCCGCCATGCGGGCGGATCGACAGAGCAGGTCTTTTCTTCAGCGTTTTTGGGTGTTTATTTCGGACAGTCTGGCAGCATCTCGAAAATCAAGGTAGGCCCTACTTTATTTCTTTTAGCCGATCCAGCATGGCGTCGCGAGTTACGTACATGAACATGAAGCGCCAGAAGGAGATGATGTCTCCGCTCTGTAGCTTGGCCTGTTCTTTTCGCTTCAAGCGGCGCCCGTTCACGATCGTGCCGTTGCGAGAGCCCATGTCGGTCAGCCGATAGTCTCCCTCGTCGCCCGGCACAAAGACCGCGTGCAGCTTGGAGATCTTGGGGGCTCGCAGGATGATGTCGTTGTTGCGGGCCCGACCCACCATGATCTTTGAGTCGAAGGCGTTGCGATCCGAGTTGACCAGGGGCATGGCCCGATGGTGGGCGAGTTTTTTCAGGTTGAGCAAATCGGGACTTGAGGCCTCCCCGGTCTTCAGGTCCATCCAGGCATCTTCCGTGGGCGGTCCCTGCATCAGGATCAAAAAGGCAAAGGTGTACTTTTCGCGCCAGTTCTCGTCCCGGATGCGCGCGAGTTCTCTGGTCATGTGATTCAGATCCAGAGAAACAAGCCCATATTCGTCTACGCTGAGGTCCATGGTGGGATTGTTTACCCGTCAAGAACAGAAGTCAAGACAGGGTGTCTATCTGTTTTCGTCGAAGCGCCAAGAGTAAGCCAAGGAACAAGAGGGCCAAAGAGCCGCCAGGGGCCGAGTTGCTATGACAGGCGCAGCCGCCGGAGATGACGAGTTCTTCGCCTCCGTCCACGCCGGAGCCCGCGTCCGTGCCGGCGTCCGGATCGGTGCCAGCGTCCGTGCCGCCGTTGCAGTCTTCGTGTTCGTCGGTTTGCCCGTCGCAGTCGTTGTCCTGCCCGTCGCAAAGCGTTTCGTCGGCTTCGTATGTCGCGCCGTAGCTGGCCGGGGTGCAGGCCTGCCAGCCTGCCGCGCCGCCGCAGCTCTGCAAGCTGTCGGCGCAGACGCCCTGGGTCAGGGCGCAGGCCGGAGCGGAAAGTCCGTTGTCCGCCGTGCCGTCGCAGTCGTTGTCCAGCCCGTCGCAACTTGTCTCCGTGGCTTCGTAGTCGCCGCCGTAATCGCAGGCGCTCCAGCCGGAGGCCCCGTTGCAGCTCGGGCTCGCCCCGGCGCAAACACCGACGGCCAGGTCACAGGCCGGAGGTGTCAGGTTGTCGTCGGGTTCGCCGTCGCAGTCGTCGTCTAAGCCGTTGCAGGACTCTGTGCCCGGCAGCACGCCGGAACACTCGCTCCAGTTGCCGGAGGCGTCGCAAAGCTGCTCGCCGACCGTGCACTCGCCTTCGTTGGTCGAGCAGGCCACGGTGTCGCCTTCCGTGCAGCAGCCGGCCAGGCCTTCGTCCACCGAGCCGTCGCAGTCGTTGTCCAGATCGTCGCAAAGGGTTTCTGCGCCATCTTCGTAGTCGCTGCCATAGTCGCAAACCCCCCAGCCCGAGGCACCCTCGCAGGGCTGGGTGCTGCCCGCGCAAACACCCATCTGCAGCGAGCAGTCCGGGGCGGTGAGGCCGTTGTCCGCGGAGCCGTCGCAGTCGTTGTCGAGGCCGTCGCAGTTGCTTTCCGTCGCCTGGTAGTCTGAGCCGTAGTCTGCCGCCGTACAGGCGGCAAAACCGGAGGCCCCGGCACAAGGCTGGCTGCTTCCCTGGCAAACCCCGTCCTGCAAGGGACAGCCTGGGGCGTTCAGGTTTTCATCGATCGAGCCGTCGCAGTCGTTGTCAAAGCCGTCACAAAGCGTCGTGCCGTCTTCCGTATCGGCAGGGCAGTCCGAGTCGAAGCAGTCGGTCAAGCCGTCGGCGTCGTCGTCAATCAGGTTGGAACAGATCTCGGAAGGCACCACGTAGCTGACCTCCGTGGCCCAGGTGCTCTCGTTGTTGGCCAGGTCAATGGCTTTGACCGAGAAAACATAGGTTTCGCCGCCCTGCAGGTCGTCGATTTGACCCTGGGTGATGCTGGAACCCACCGACATGCCGCCCGTGTAATCGCCCGGAGGCTGGATGCCGTAGCCGATCTCGTAGCCTCGCAGGTGCTCGGTCTGGCCGCTGGTGTCCAGGGTCACCGGATCCCATTCCAGGATCACCGACTGGGCGTCGGCCGCCGCGGGCAAGAGCCAAATGACCAAGGAAAGAGACAAAATGATTCGAGCTTTGATCATGTATGGTCCTCTTTGGTTTCAGAAGGCCGTATTGTATCAGAAATCGAGCGAGAAGACAGAACCTTGGTTGCTTGCCATGGAGCCCGAGACCATGTTCAATAGGCTTGTCGACATTTAACCGAGAGGAAATTCCATGAAGAATCTGCTTGCTTTGAGTTTGATGGCTGTTTTCAGTTTTGGATTGCTTGCTTGTGGCGATGACTACAACGAAGAGACGGACCCCTGTCTGGACGTGGCCGGCTACTGTGCTGAGGAGCTTGCCGGCAGCCAGCGCTGCAATGCGGACAATACGGGCATCGAGACCTGTCAATTGTCCG
>JAFCZJ010000012.1 GCA_019314375.1 Deltaproteobacteria bacterium
CGGGCACTTGCAGGACCAAGACCAGGTCCAAGATTCCGCCGGCGGGCGCGATGGGGCCCAGTTCAGGTCGTCCGTCGCCGTTCAAATCGCCAGGCAGGTTTTCGAAAACGCCGTCACCGTCCGTGTCTTCGGCCAAAAGCACGCCATCGTCTGATGGATCGCCGTTGCCGTTGGGGTCGGTGTAAAGAGCGGCCGGCCAGGGACTTGGGTTGTGGGTCAAGGCCAGTTCGGCCAGATCTTCAACCGTGCCGTTGTTCTGTACCCGGTGGGCGTACCAAATATGCTGACCCACCATGCCGGCGCCTTCCCGGTTCGGGAAGATCGTCAGATAGCCAATGTGCAGCAGATCCTGGGCTTCATCGGAAATTTCAGGCGAAGCCAAAAGCTCGGCACGGAGATCGATTCGGTCCGTGTTGGCGTCGACACCCGCGGGCACTTCCAGCCGCAGGACAAAGGGAAAGCTCTCAAGCCAGGTCAAGGCCACGTCCACGCGGCCGTCGCCGTTGCTGTCAAAGGAAGCCAGGGCGGGCTGCTCCAATGCATCGTCGTAGTCGCCGTCGCCGTTCAAGTCCACGGCCAAAAGCTCGCCGTCGGTCGGATCGCCGTCACCGTCGGGATCCGAGTAAATGCTGATGGCGAAACCCAAGGAAGAAACGAAGGAGAGACTTGCTTGCGCGTCGATGTTGCCTTCATTGATCAGTCGGTGAGGCAGATCGATGGTTGAAGGAGAGGCTGTGCCCAACTCCCAGGATTCTTCGATGCGCAGACCGGAAAAACCAAAAGAGCCGATGCCGCCCGAGGGATCCCCCAGGTTGTCCGAGGCTTCGCTGATGGTGGTGTTGTTGTGGGCGCAGACATGCCAAAACATGGAGCTGCCAGGACTCACCAACTGACCATGTTCGTCGCTAATCAGGGCCCAGGGGATGCTCTCTTCAAAGACAAAGCCGTCGGGGCCGCCGCCGTTGGGTCCGGGGATGCCTGCCACCACGGCACCCAGGCTGCCTGCCATGTCGAAGCCGTCGGCAAAGCCCGTGCCCGGGTCCACCATGGGATCGCCCTCGGCCGTGAATGGCTCATAGTAGTAGAGGGTCTTGGCCGTGGCCCGGTTGCTGCCCTGCCAGAGCACCTGAAGCACGTAATCAGAGGCTTCGGCCAGTTGGTCTCCGTCGATGTCGATGACGAAATAGAAGTTCAAGATGTTGGACGACGAACCCCATCGCTCGGCGTAGACATAGATGTTGTCGGCATCATAGGTCCAGGCAAAGAGCATCAGGTCTCGTCCCGTGCCGCCGCCCACCGGGCAATCCAAGTCCGGGCTGATGGCGCAGTCGAAGCTCGAGCCGTCTCCGTCGCGGGTCACTTGCACGGGATTGGTGAGCACCGCCGACCAGTCGCTGAAATCGCCGTCCACGGTGATGGTGGTCCGGGTGGGTTGACCTGACTGAGCCAAAGCCTGCTCCGGCATCAAAAAGCCAAAAGCGAGCAAAGTAAGAAAAAGGAGTTTCATTGTCCCTTGATTCGTTTTCATCATCGTCATCCTCATGCTCCGTCCCCCTGCAGGCCCGGATTAGGGGCAAAGGTTTCATTTCTCAGGCTGCATTTTTCGCATGATTCTTGGATTTTGGCAATCCATTTGCATTTTCAGCCTGTTGACGAAAATTTTATGTTTTGCTAGAGTTCCTCAAACATTTACGAGCAAGTAATGACATCAAAATCAGGAAAAACCCGTACCCCAATAGGAACTCTTGTGCTGCGACGCATTGCGTCGCAGTGCTAGAACTTACGAGTGTTTCGACGCAAAGATGGCGCCGTGGAGCGGGTGGCCCGCATCCTTGTAGATTTGGCGGCACTTTTGGTGGCCTCCAACCTGGCCTTTGATCTGCGTTACCATTTGGACTGGGGCGCGTTTTTAGATCCTGGCCCGGCTCCCTGGGGTGCCTTGTACCAGGCCATACCCTATTTGCTTTTTGGCTTCTTTCTCATCTACGCCACCTTCGGACTCTATCGCTCCCAACTGAGCCGCCGGGAAGAGCTCGCCATGCTGATCAAGGCCCAGGGCCTGGCTTTCGTCTTGATTTTCGCCGCGGCCTTTTTCTACCGTGGTTTTTCTTATTCCCGCGGCGCTGCGCTCTTTCTCATGCCCTTGGCTTTTCTTCTGACCCTGGGCGGGCGTTTCATGTTGCGCATCGGCACCGGGGCCCTGCTGCGCTTGGATCGAGTGCGTGAAAAGGTCATCTTGCTTGGCTTCGGTGAGGAGACCGGCAGGCTCATTGAGGGCTTGGCTCGTCCAGATGAGGCCTATGCGCTTTTGGGCATCGTGCTCAGGGCCGGACGTGAGGCCCCGGAGGACATCCCGCGACTGGGGGACCTGGCTGATCTGGAGGACCTGCTGGCCGAGCATCGCCCGGATCGGGTTTTGCTCATCAGCGGGGATTTACGCCATGCCGAGCTCATCGCCGCAATCGACACCTGCCTGGCGCAGAACACGCCATGGGCCGTGGTGCCCGATCTCTACGACATGCTGCGAGATCGGCTGATGATGGATCAGGTGGCCGGCGTGCCCGTCATGGGTCCTCATGGCAACAGCATCGTGGGACTGAACCGTGTCCTGAAGCGGGCGGTGGATCTCTCAGTGGCCATTTTGCTGCTGCTGGTCTTGGGGCCGATCATGCTGCTGGTGGCGCTGACGGTCAAGCTGAGCTCCAAAGGACCCGTTCTTTTCCGACAAGAGCGGGTGGGGCGCCTGGGCGCTGCGTTTTCCTTGCTGAAGTTCCGCACCATGCGGGCCGACGCGGACGACAGCCTGCACAAGCAGGTCATGGAAAAGGTCATCGACGAAGGGCAGGCGGGGGACACAGACGGCGGACAAGCCATCTACAAGCTAAAAGACGACCCGCGCATCACCCCAACAGGGCGTTGGTTGAGGCGCTTTTCTTTAGACGAATTGCCTCAGCTTTTCAATGTCTTGTCAGGTTCCATGAGCCTGGTCGGTCCCAGGCCCGCGATTGCCTATGAAGTAGAACGATATGGCCAGCGGCATCGCCGTCGCTTAGAGGCCCTGCCGGGCATCACGGGCCTCTGGCAGGTGTCGGGCAGAAATCGATTGAGTTTCGAAAAAATGGTCGAGCTCGATATCCACTATCTGGAGAACTGGTCTTTGGGCCTGGATCTGCGCATCTGTGCCAAAACCGTCACCGCAGTTCTATTTTCCCGGGGTTATTGATTCGCCCCAAGCGAGCGAAGCGTGCCAAGGCTGGAAATCGACGAACAGGGAGAAACCCTGGACAAAATATGCGGAGAGCTGGAGATATTCCAGGCTCGTCGAGGCTACCGTTTCGGCATCGAGACCCTTTTGCTTTCCGCCTTCGTGAGTCCCGGTGCCAAGAAGTTGGTGGATTTGGGCACCGGTTCGGGCGTGATGCCCATAGTCATGTGTCGTTTTGATCGCAGTCAGAAGGCCTGGGGCGTCGAGATCCAGACCAGCCTGGCCGAAAGGGCCAGACGCTCGGTGGCTCACAACGGCCTCGAGGATCGAGTACAGATCATCGAAGGCGATTTTCGGGCCTTGGAGGGAATCCTACCGGCAGGCGGTTTTGATCGGGTTTTGGCCAACCCTCCTTACGAGACCGGCTTCGGTCGGATCAATGAAAACGGAGAAAAGGCAGCGGGCAGGCACGAGATCAACGGCAGCCTGGATGAGCTCGTGGCCGCGGCTGCCCGGTTGCTGAAACCGCCCGGTCGATTTGCCATGGTGGCCCCCCCCAAACGCCTGCCTGAAACCCTGGAGGCTTGCTTTAAGCACGGTTTTCGACCCATCCGTTTGCGCCTGGCCTACGGCCGAGTGGAGCTGCCGTCCAAGCATTTTCTTCTGGAGGCCATCCGCGGGGGAAGGGCGGAATTGGCTGTCGAACCCCCTTTGATTATCTATAAAAATCCAAATAGGTACACAGATGAAGTTGAAGCGATGCTTTACCCCAGGGGTCGAGGCTGACGCAGGGGATTATTCGATGCCGGCCATCCAATCCATGGAGATAATGGTCACGCCGTCGCCGAAGACCTGAAAGTCGACGTGGCCAATGGGCACCTGTTGGCCTTCGGCATTTTGGGCCAGGCAAGCCAGGCTGTGGGTTTTGCCTTCGTCTAAGCCGATGGCGGCATAGAGCCCGTTTACGTTGGAGGCATGCAGGCCTGTGACGTCAGGTCGTGGGTTTTCGGCGTTGGTGAAGTAGACCAGCTCTTCCGGCTTTTCCACCACGCCGCAGGTGGCGTTTTTGAGTTCGCGGTATTGGCAGTCGCGCAGGGTGCCCGCCACGGCCCCTTGATGATCGGGCAGGGAGGAGATGCCCGTGGCCATCAGGATGACCCGGAATGTCGACGAGCTGATGGCGTAGCCTCTCCAGGGGTTCAGCGAAATATCCAAGCCCGTGCGCGGGTCCGTGACGGTCTCTCGGGTGTCGAAGACGAAGGTGCCGTCACCCGGATCCGAGGCCAGGTCGGCCCAGAGCACCACGTTGTACTTGTAGGTGGTCACGAAGCTATCGTCGGGGTCATAATAGGATTTGAGGATCAGGGGCGTGTTGGTGGGCACCCCGGTGAATTCAAAGGCCCCGCCGTATTCGCAGACGCTTTCGTTCACTTCCGTGGTGGCCACGTCCCAATTCGAGTTGCCGGTGGGGTTTTGGTCGGCCCGGTAGAGCGCAACCTGCATGGGGTAGGTCACGTCCCCGATGCCGAAGGCGTCCACGCAGCCCCGGAAGGTGACCGTCTCAGGCCCTGCCGGGGCCGAGATGCCGCAGAATCCCTGGCGGCAGACCAGCTGGGTGCCCGAATTGTCGATGGGGCAGTCTGTGTCGGCGCTGCAGGCGTCTACGTTGTGGCAGCTCAAGTCCGCCTCGCCGCTGCACTGGAATTGTTCGTGCTCGTCTTCGAGGCAGCTGTCTGCTTCGAGTTCGGCCCGGGCCACGCAGACCGTTCCGGCAACGCAATCCTCGGAACCGGCACAGGGTAGCTCGCCACAGAGATCCTCGCCTGCGTCTTCATCTGCATCGTTCAGGCCAGAATCGTGACTGCCGCCTTCCGAACTGCAGGCAGTCGCAAGGAAGAAGCAGAAGAAACAACTGAGCAATAGAGAAATACCCTTGATAGATAGCTTCATGCTTGGTCTCCACTCATAGGGACTGGTTCGTTTTTCTTGGCTCTCGGCTGTTTAGCCCGGTCCGCCCTTGGCGTCAAGTCTCCGCAGGGCCGCCAGGCGTGCACGACGGATGGCGTCGCCCAGATTCTCGTCCGTCACCTGCTCGCCCAACTCGGCGGCGGCTTGCTTCATGGCTGGACTGGCCTTGGCTAAGACCAGATCGTCCGGTTCGCTTTTTGCTCCGCAAGGCAGGACCTCGCCCTGAACGACCTTGATTTCTTTCACCCAGCCGGGAGGCACCAGGGTGTTGAGTCTTTCCAGTATTTCAGGGATTAAATAGGTCAGTTCGGCGGCCCAGGCCGCGTCCGCCACGGCCAGGCGCAGACTTCCGCGCATCAAGCGCACGGGGCTTGCGTGTTGGGCCACGTATTCTCCTGCCGCTTCGGGCCACACACGGCGCAGCCGTTCCAGTCGATGCAGGTGCTGGAATCTCCAGCGCCGTGCCTGCTTTCCCACCAATTCGGCCAGACTTGCGGGCATGGCCCGGCGTCGGCGTCTTCTTCGTGCGGCTGCGACCATGGCCGGGAGCTTAGCAGAACGATCGAGCCTTGCAAAGCGGAGCTGCTGGGCGTATGAGATGCGGAGCGGGGTCAGGGAGCGAGATGCTGATGAACCAGACCAGTTTGAAGGCAGTGGCCGACAAAATTTTGTCCAAGCCCAAGAATGTGGCCTTCACCGGGGCCGGCATCTCAACCGAGTCGGGCATTCCCGATTTTCGTTCACCAGGCGGCATTTGGGAGCGCTTCAACCCCATGGAATACGCCACCATCGAGGCCTTTCGGCGAGATCCCGTCAAGGCTTGGGAGATGTTCCGCGAGCTTTCCCGCATACTGGAAGAAGCCGAGCCCAATCCGGCTCACCTGGCCCTGGCGCGCTTGGAGGAGCTGGGCCTCTTGCAGGCGGTGATCACGCAAAATATCGACAACCTGCACCAGGAGGCCGGCTCGAAGAAAGTGGTGGAGTTCCACGGCAACGCCCGGCGCTTGGTTTGTGAATGTGGAAAGAGTGTAGAGGCCGAGCTGGTGAAGACACATTGGCTTGAGGGGCGGGATTTTCCACCCCGATGCGAGTCCTGCGGCGCCATCATGAAACCGGACGTGGTCTTGTTCGGCGAGCCCATCCCGCGCACCGCTTCCCAGGAGGCCATGCGATTGGCCCAGCACCCCAATGTCTTTTTGGTGGTGGGCACTTCGGCGGTCGTGGCCCCGGCAAGCTACTTGCCCGTGGTTGCAAACAAGACCGGCGGCTGCATTGTGGAAATCAACTTGGAGCCCACCGACCTGGCGACCGGCTACGCGGAGCACAGTCTTTACGGACCCGCGGGAGAGATCCTGCCAGCCCTGGTGGAGCTTGTCGAGGCCGGGCTGGGTTCATCCACTTGACAAAAGTGCCCCAAACCCTTTAGAAATAGGCCAACTTAATCTATCCATCTGTTCTCAACCCTTTGGAGGAAAACCCATGAGGAAGTTTTTGAAAATTTTGCCCCTCGCCATGTTGGCGCTCTCGCTGATGGCCATGGGCTGTAGCAGCGACAACGGTAACACCGATGAATGCGCCGACGGCACCTTCCTGTGCGCCGATGAGGCATGCCACGCATGTTGCAACGACGATCATTGCGACCAGGGCTTCGAATGCTCGACCGAATTCGTCTGCACTGCGGTTTGTAGCGACGCGGGTTCCGACTGCAGCGCCGACCCGGCTTCCTGCTGCGAAGGCCTGGCCTGTGATCCCTTCGATCGTGAATGCGTGACCGTATGTGGCGCTGACGCCGACTGCGTGGCCTTGCATTCGGACATGCTTTTTTCCGGTGATCTGAAATGCCAGAATGACGGTACCTGTGATTTCGATCACTGCGCCAACGACGACAACTGCCCTCCGGGTACCGTTTGTTACGGCGGCGACTGTGTCAGCCCCGTGGGCGCGGGAGACGTAGACCATTGCATCGTGGTCCCGGCCTCGGCCGTGATTCGTGAAGGCACCACCGCTGAATTCGCCGTGACGGCCTTTATGGCCAGTGGCGCTTTGGCCCCGGGCGTGACCTTTGAGTGGGCATCCGACGACACCGACGTGGCCACCGTGGCCGCGGGCGTTGTTACCGGCGGCTCAACCACCGGCACCGCAAGCATCACGGCCAACGTGGTCAGCGGCGTCACATGCACCCCCGCGGCATCCGTGGTCAACTTCGGCGCCGTCGAGGCGGGCCACACCCGCGTGGTGGTGGTCGACGAGATGGCCGGCACGCTCATCGCCGGCGCGACCGTGCGCATCGTGGGTGACGGTTACGACAACAGCATCGACACCAGCGCTGAAGGCATCGCCGACTTTGACGACATCGAATTGGCCGCGGCTACCCTCGGCACCGTGACGGTTTCAGCCGGCACCCATGCACCGGTGACGGTGATGGACGTGACCAGCAACGACCTGATCCTGCATGTGGGCCTGATTCATGACCCGACCATGTCCGGCGGTTTCCGCGGCAGGTTCGACTTTGACTCCATCGTCTGCGCCCCCGGCGACACTTGTGAAGTCAAGCTGGGCCTGGCCGGCCCCTCCATCCCGGGCAACCTCTTCAACCTGAGTTTCGACATGCTCATCGGCGAGATGATCATGACCCACATCGAGTTCGGTGGCAGCGACATGGATACCCCGCTTCCGGGCGGTTTGATCCTCGGCCTGAACGACACCTGGTTCCGTGAAATCATCACGTCCACCGGCGTGCCGGGCACCCGCGTAGCCTGGGGCTTGGGCGGCAAATTGAACCTGGGTGAGCTGATTACTCTGCTCGGCCCAATCATCTCCGGTGGCGGCGAAGACATCGACATCGGCGGCCTTTTGGTCTCCATCCTGCCTCTGTTCCAGGATTTCTACACGGGCATCAAGCCCAACGTGGATATCACGGCCATCGCCAAGGTCGTCGACGTCAACGACATCAACGGCGACGAAGACACCACCGACCTGGTGCCCGACTACGACAACTTCCCGGAACTGCAGCCTGACGGCATGATGGGCCTGGGCGTACCCATGGACCAGAGCATGACCTTCAACGTAGGCGCCTTGCCGAGCTGCGGCGACGGCTACTGCTATGATGGCATCATTCTTCTGGCCGGTGTCATGGTCAAAGACGCGGGTCTGGTGCCCTTGGGCATCACCGCCGGCATGGACAAGGTCGACGAAGAAGACACCCCGAACGGACAGATCGAAGCGATGACCCTGTTCTTGTCGGATGTGGCCGGTCGTCTCCCCGAAGACCAGGTGCAGCGTGTCGTCGTTGCCTTGGGTCTCAACATTGGTGGCTTGATGGACGATACCGGTGGCGGCCTGACCATCGCCGGACAGGTTCTCTACGTCGACAGCTTCAGCGGCACCCACAGCTTGCCGGCTTTCATGACCCCGGCGGATGTGACCTTCGACGCTGCGGCTCGCACGGCTACTTTGACCGCGCTGCCCGCCGGCATCGACTACATGCACATGATCCTCGACGGCGCCGCGGCGTCGTGGCAGATCATGGCTCCGTCGGCGACCGCCGGCACGGTCTTTGACCTGCCCGAGGACCCGGCTTCCGGTTCCTACATGGACGCTCTGAATTTCGTGGCCATCGATTTGGCTGATGGTACGAGCTTCCAGGACATCCCGGCCTTCAACGGCAGCAACATGGACAGCCTGGTTGAGTTGGTTGGCTCGTTTGTGTTCGGTACGGCTGGCGTGCCTGGCGAATAGGGCGCTGGAAAAAGTAATACAAAACCCCATGGCGCGTTGGCGCTGTGGGGTTTTTTTGTGTGTGGTGTAGAGTGGGGCTTGGATACGGCACACTAGCACCGTGTCGCTTTGCGACACGGTACAAGAGTTCCTACTGTGTAAGGAAATGTTGGTTTGGCTGACTAAGGTGATGAGTTTGTACCTGGATTAGCAACTCTAGGGGGCCTGACGAGGAGTCTGATGATGCGTGCCTGGAAATTGGTTTGGACCTTGGTGTTTTTGATGACGACTGCTTGTGGGGGAGGGGGGACGGAGGAGCCGACGCCTCCTGAGTGTCAGGTCGACAGTTGTTCGGGGAATGGGACTTGTTCGGTTGTGGGCATGGAGCTTGCCTGTGAATGCGATGCGGGTTATCTGGGCAGCACTTGTGATGCTTGCGCTGCGGGTTTTCAAGACAACGACGAAAATGGGACTTGCGAGGCCGACTGTTTCGACTATGCCTGTGCCGCCCATTCCATTTGCGACGATTCCAGCGGCACGGCTCGCTGTGCCTGCGATGCGGGCTATCAGGATCATGATGGTGATGACCTGTGTCTGGCCGACTGCGTGACCGCGGATTTGAACTGCAGCGAACACGGCAGCTGTGAGGACACAAGCGGCACGGCGGTTTGTGTTTGCGATGTGGCTTATTCAGGACCGCAATGCACGGCTTGCGCCACGGGCTATCAAGACCTGAACGGCGATGGTGCCTGCATGCCCGACTGCGCGACGGCGGCGCTTTCATGCGATGGGTACAGCCACTGTGAAGACAGCACGGGCGAGGCCCTTTGCGCTTGCGACGAGGGCTACCAGGGAGAAAATTGCGATACATGTGCCCCCGGCTATATCGACCCGGAAGGCGATGGAACCTGTGAAGAGGGCGGAACCGGCTTGAGTTGCGATTCTCCCTTGGTTTTGGATCCCAGCCTCGGCAGCCTGACGGGCAACAGCACGGCCGCCAGCAACCAGCAGGAAGGAACTTGCTCCAGTGCCGATGGCCACGAGCTGGTCTACGTATTTACCTTGGCGCAAAACATGCGGGTTGAATTCTGGACCAGCGGCAGCTTCGACACGGTTTTGTACCTGCGCTCGAATTGCGATTCTTCGGCCAGTGAAGTGGCTTGCAACGACGACGACCAGGGTACTGATTCTCGGATTCAGGCGGATCTGGGGCCCGGCACATACTATGTCTTCGTCGACGGCTATGGCGCGGACGACCACGGCAGCTTCAGCCTGATGTTCGACTTCGAATGCGGTGCCGGTCTGTTGTTCGATGCGGCCACGGGTACCTGCGTCGACAATCCTTGCGAGCCCAACCCCTGCTCGGACTTGAACAAGAACGCCTGCGAAGTGAACACGGCGGACTACAGCACGACTTGCTCTTGCAACGTGGGCTACATCGACGACGGTGCCGGCGGCTGCGAAGAAGACCCCAACGCCAACCAGTGGGCCCTGTTCGTGTATTTGAACGGCGACAACGATTTAGAGGACTACGCCCATTCGGATCTGGCCGAGATGGTCTCGGCCGGTGGCTCGGACGCCATGGTGCATGTGGTGCTGCTGATGGACACCTGGGACGGCCCGGCCAATATCTACTATGTGACCGACCAGGGCACCCAGACCGTGGAAAGCTGGGGCGAGGTGGACATGGGTGACTGGGCCACCCTCAGGGATTTCGGGGTTTGGGCCGTGCAGCATTATCCGGCTCAGAAGGTGGGTTTGATCATGTGGGATCACGGCGACGGCTGGCGGTCACCCGACAGCGGCTCGTCTTTGTTGAAGGGTTTTTCTTTGGATTTCACCTCGGGCGAGAGCGAAATCTCCATCGCCAACGGTGATTACGCCCAGGCCATGTCCGCCATCACCAGCGCCTTGGGGCGCAAGCTGGATCTGGTCGGTTTCGACGCCTGCGTGATGGGCACTTGGGAAATCGCCGCGGCTACCGAGCCATACGCCGACATCCTGGTGGCCTCGTCTGAGAGCGAACCGGCCGCCGGTTGGGCCTACCACGGCTTCTTGCCCGATCTGAAAGCCAATCCCTACATGGACGCGGCCACTTTGGGTGAGGCCATCGTGCAGTCTTATCACGACGACGCCTCCATGAATGCGACCTTGTCGGTTACCGATCTCACGACCATGGACGATTTGGTCACGGCCATCAGCAATTTGGCGGACGCCATGATGGCCGATTCATCGGCATACAACAGGGTGGAGCAGGCCCGCACGGCTTCCACCGACTTTGGCTGGGATCCGGACACGCGGGACCTGGGCGAATTCGCGTCCCGCCTGGCCAACACCAGCGGTGTGTCCGCGGCTGTAACCCAAGCAGCCACCGCCTTAGTCAACCAGATCGACATCACCGTGATCTTTCATCTGGCCAACAGCGGCTACACCAGCACCCACGGTCTGTCGACGTATTTCCCAGGTCACGGCTTCGAGTCGGCCTATCGGGACAGCGGAGCTATATGGAGCAGCCAAAGCACCTGGGATGAATTTTTGTTGGATTATAACTAGACGCTCCTGTTAGTATCGCTCTCGTTTCAAACCGATTCATGGAGTGAACGAGCGTGGGGCGTAAATCCAAGACGGTTGTGACGGTGATTTCCAAGATCACCGATAAGCCCGTGAGCAACGAGGCCGCTCTGGTGGTCATCTATGGTCAGGATTTGGGACGCAAGTTCAATCTGGACAAACCCAAGATTATCATCGGTCGTTCATCCAAGAGTGACATCCAGGTCGATCAGGAATCGGTCTCTCGTTCCCATGCCAAGGTCAGCAACAACGGCGAAATCATCAACCTTGAAGACATGGGCAGCACCAACGGCACTTACGTCAACGACGGATTGCTCAAGAAGGGCATGCTCAGAGATGGGGATCTGGTCAAAATCGGCCGCACGATTTTTAAGTTTCTTTCGGGCGGCAACATCGAGAACGACTATCATGAAGAGATCTACCGCCTCACCACCATCGACGGGCTGACCCAAACTTACAACAAACGCTACTTCATGGAGAACCTGGACCGGGAGATCTCCCGCGCCCAGCGTTATGGCCGGGAATTGTCCTTGCTGCTTTTTGATCTGGATCATTTTAAGCAGGTCAACGACACCTATGGGCACTTGGCCGGTGATCACGTCTTGAAGCAACTCTCCGAGGCGGTACGGCGCAACATACGCCGAGAGGACATCTTCGCCCGCTACGGCGGCGAAGAGTTCGCCATCATCCTGCCGGAGATAGGCAACCCTAGGGCCTTGGTCATGGGAGAAAAGATCAGGGCCATCGTCGAGGAACATTCCTTCGTCTTTGACGAGAATGATATCAAGGTCACCATTTCGGTGGGCGTGGCCACCTATGACCAGTCATTGGATGAAGGCGAAGATTTCATCAAGTTGGCGGACAAGCATCTCTACGAAGCCAAGAACGCCGGCCGCAATAAATCCGTTGGCTAAAGGACTAAGTTCGATTCGGATCGGCATCCAATGTGCCGGGACCCAGAAACACGTGCCCGCGGGTTCGCCTTAGTTTGTCCAGCATGTCTTGTATGGTGCTTCGGGCTTGTTCGCTCCATGCCATGACCCGAATGGGATCGTCGGCCGCCTCCGGGCCGGCGCCCTCCAGATCCATGGGCGGACCAATTTGGATCATCCATTTGGAGGGCAAGGGCAAGAGACCAAGCGGACCCAGCCAAGGGAAGGTGGGGGTCAGCGGGATGTAAGGCAGATCCAGGAGCCTGGCAAGGGAGCGGGCTCGACCCAGCATGGGATGTACTTCTTCGGCACCCACGATGGCGACCGGCAGGATGGTGGCCCCGGTCCGTAAGGCCAACTTGACGAAGCCGCCCCGGCCGAAGCGCTGCAGTTGATAGCGTTTGCCGAAGAGCTTGCCCAATCCCTTGGCTCCCTCGGGGAAGACGGCGAGGGTTTGGCCGAATTCGAGCAAACGTCGGGCGTTGTCCTGGCTGGCGCGCACGCCGCCCAAGCGATTGAGAGCGGCACCCAAGAAGGGGAAATGAAAGACAAAGTCCTCCAACAAAAATCGGACGCTGAGTCTTCCTTCGGCGCGTTCCACCGCCAATTTCAGCATCAAGCCGTCGTAAGGCAAGCCGCCTGAATGGTTGGCCACCAGCATGACCCGCCCCCGATCGGGCAGGTGTTCGGCACCGAGGACTTCGACTCGCCAGTACTTGTCGTAGAGGCTGTCCAACAAGCTCTGGGCCTTTTTTGCGTAGACACGATCAAAACCAAAACTGTCTACCTCCAAAGAGCGGTGTTTCAGCGCCCACTGGCCCAGCTTGCGGCCATAAAAGCTGGGTTGGAGAAAGAAGGTGCTCTGTTGCAGCGCACGTCGCAAGGGATGGATTGTGTCCCCGCTGGTGTGCAGCAGTTCCTGGCAGTCGATGCGCTCGTCGTAGCTTTCGATTTCGTGCCGTTTCCGGTCGGGCTCTTTAGGTCGGCTCCAGCCTGGCAACCTGGGTGAAGCTCCGGCCGGTTTGACTGGTGCTTTTTTGACCCGGGCTTCCTGTTTGGCTTGGGTTGTTTTGGCTTGGGTTGTTTTGGCTTGGGTTGTTTTGGCTTGGGTTGTTTTGGCTTGGGCTGCTTTGGCTTGGGCTGCTTTGGCTTGGGCTGCTTTGGCCTTGGGCTTCGTTTGGGATTTGCGTTTGGGTGGGGCCGGTTCGGCTCCCGGCGACGCGAAGGGGTCACGACCCAAGACGGAATTGCTCATGCTGTTCTCCCTTCACGCAGGAAACGCGCCAGGGTCTGGCGAATGTCGTGGGTTGGCTGAAAGCCAAGTTCCTTGCGGCTTCGGCTGCCGTCAGCCACCCAGAGGTAGCGCAGGTAATCCAGGAGGGCCGGTGGAATGTTGATGGCCTGGAATGTCCACAAAAAGCCCCCCAATCGCTCGGCCAACATCGCCGGGAGGGGAAGGGGCAAACGGCCGGCCAGGCTCAGGACCGTGGACAGGGGCAATAGGCCTTCGGCCACGATGTTGAAAACGCCGTCGTGATCCTCGTCCGTCACCAGCTTCAAGGCGCGCAGGGCATCGTCTTCGTGGATGAACTGCAAGAGCGGATCCTGGCCCATGACCACCGGCACCAGGCTCAAGCGCAAAAGGCGAGCCATGAAGGTGTCCACCTCCCGGCCAAGCATGCTGCCCAAACGCAGCATGGTCGAGACCATCTGCGGGTTTTTGGCGCGGAAGCTCGCGAACTGTTGTTCAACGTCGGCCAAGTCGCGGGCGAAGGCGCAGTCGGGATTGGGCCTTAATGGGCTGTCTTCCGTCAGGAAGTTGGGGTTGTCGGGTCGGGCACCGTAGCTCATGGTGGAACCCTGCATGATGACTTTTTTGAGATTGGCGGCTGAAGCCGCGTTCAGCAGGTGCATGGTGCCGGCCACTTGCAGTTCATGGGCGTAGCTTGAGTCGTGACTGGGATTGGACAAGAAGGCCAAGTGGACCAGGGTGTCGATGCCGTGCTCATCGAAGAGCTCGGCCAAGCGCGATCCCGTATCCGGGCTGGTCAAGTCTACAGGCGCGAAACGAGTCTTTCTGCCCAAACGTTCCGGCTCACGTACATCCACAGCCAGTATGCGATCATAGCGCGGATCGGTCTCCATCAAGCCCAACAACCCGGCACCCAGAAATTCGCTGGTGCCGGTGACCGCCACGGCGCGTCCTGTCTTTTTCGTCTTAGGCATATGACTTCAATACTTCAGAGGTTGGACACTGTCAATCGCTTGGGTGCGTTGACTTTTTGCACAGCACGGCGATACCTTCTTCGGCATTGACGGATTGGAGGCTTGCATTGAGGGCCAGGCTTATTGTGATGGTTTTGCTGGTCGGTGCCTGGGCGGCGACGGCCTGCAAGTGTGGCGAGGACAAACAAATCGAAGCGGAAAAACCCAAGCTTCGGGCGGAGGCTGATTTTCAGGCCACCTTGGGCAAATTGCCTTCGGTGGCGCAAGCCGAACTGGCCGCCTGGTTGCCCGCGGACATGGACATGGCCATTGTGGCAGCCAGGCCGGCCGCGGCTTGGGCTTGGTTGGAGAAGCGGCCTTGGTTTGTCGCCTTGCGTCAAAGTCCGCTGGCAAAAGACCTGGCCTTTGCGGGTCCGCTCTACCGTCTATCCACCGCCCGGCATCGCCTGGCGGCCTTGTCTCTGGTGGACTTGCAGCGCTTGAGCGTCGATGAACTCTTGGCAAGCCCTTTGGCTCTTGGGCTCAAGAAAGACGAGCAGGGCTTCGGCTGGTTGTTGGTCAAGCAGGTGGATTTGAAAATCCAGGCTTTGGATCGTTTGGCCGAGGTTTTTAATCAGATCGAAGGTGCCGAGCGCATCAAGCTGGTCGAGGCCGGTGGGCAAGAGATTCGGGTGGTGGATTTGGGCGAGGACCTGAAGATCTACTACGCGGTTTTTTCCAATTTGCTCCTGGTGAGCAATACGCAGGCAAGGCTGGCGGCAGCCTTGATGCGGCCTGGTGGTAGCCCCTCCGACAGCCTGTCGGATTTGCCTTTATTTAAGCGTTCCTTGGCGCTTCAGCCCAAAGCGGATGTGAGCTTCTTGCTCCGTCCGGCCATCTTGGGTTCCTGGGGGCCTTCGGCCATGCCCGGTGAACGCTGGCTGGCTACCTGGACGGCCCAGGACAAGGTCCGCCTGGACTGGGTGGCCGAACCAGGCCCTGCCGCTACAGCATCCGCCAAATTGGATTTGAAAGCGCTGACGCGCATCTTGCCCGCCGACAGTCGAATGGTTTTGGCCCGTGGTGACGTGAATGTTCAAGAATTGCTGACCCGCTTCGTCGCACAAGCAAAGGAAGAAGAAGAAAATGAAAAGGTCAAGAGCAAACCCGGCTTTGAATTGGCCAAGTTGAGCCAGGCTCTTTCAGGCCAGATTTGTCTGGCCTGGTTGGGGACGGAGAGCCAGCCGCCCCTGCCCTGTATGGCTTTGCTCGTCAAGTTGAAGGACATCAAAGAGACTGAGCTTGCGGGCATGCTGATCGAGTTTTTCGCCATGACCCTGGGCAGACGACCTGTTGCCGAGGATTTGCCCCAGGTCGGGGGCAGGCGCATATACTTGGTTAAGGGGACGGGGCTACAACCAGCCTTCGCAACGGTGGATGGCTGGTTGCTTCTGGCCTCCAGCGCCGGTGCATTGAAGGGCCTCTTGGCCACCTTTGTGGGTCAGCAACCATCCTTGGCCGATAGAAAAGGTTTGGCTACGGCCGACAAGGCAGCTTTGGGCTGGTGGTTCGCGGACATGAAGCCTTTGGCCGCGGACGTTTTGGCCTTGATGAGGGATTGGGTGGGGCGGGGAAAGAGGTACAACGCCAACGATGTGGAAGACGGTCTGGGAAGCTTCTTCGAGGCCTTGCAGGGCATGGGGGCTTTCGGCGGAGCCTGGCGGTTTTCTGATGAGGGCTTGGTCGGCGTTTTGGAGCCCCTTTGAGCCTATCGCCTCGCAGCTTGTTGATGGCCACGGTTTTGGTGGTGGTTTTTTATTCCATGGCGGTCTTTTTGCCCATGAAGGAGCGCTTGCGCCTGGTGCCGGATGCCTTGTCCGCCGATGGATCGAGCTCAGCTCGACTCCACTGGTCCATGGGCGGACTTTTCGGCCACAATCTACCCTTGTGGCCCTGGGCGGTGGAGCTCAAGGTGCTGAAGGGGGCCGAGCGAGTGCGAATCCTGGGCGGGGTGAGTCGTTTGGCGGGGACCGCGACCTTGGACCTGGCCCTGGTGGGCACGGGCTTGGCGGGACCTGTGGAATTGGAGCTTGTTGTCGGGCCCTGGCGCCATGCGCTGCACCTGGACATGTTGGCACCTGATCTGGATGCGGACAGGGACTCGGATGGTTTTCCGGACTCAGCCGAGCTTTTTGACCCAGCCGACCGGCGGGCTTTTACGGCCTGGTTTACGAGTATCGCGGAAAGCCAGTTCTACCGGCCAGACCCTCGCTGGGCTCGCGTGCACCGAGACTGTGCCGGTCTCGCCCGTTTCGCATACAAAGAAGCCCTGCGACCTCATCATGGAGCTTGGCTGGCCAAATCGGGCTACCTGCATCGTGTGCCCAAAGGGGACGTGGAGCGGTTTTCATATCCTCAGGTGCCTCTCCTCGGCACTCGGCTTTTCCGTAACAAGGCTGGACCCTGGCGCAGAGGCCAGGACGCGACGGATGACTTCTCGGCTTCGGCCAGCGCCCGGGTTCTGGCCGAGCACAACATGGTTTTTCTTTCCAAAGATCGTGTTTTCGCCCAGGCCGGCGACTTGTTGTTTTTTCATGATCCGGAACAAGAAGGTAGCGGCTACCACAGCATGATCTTGCTCGATGGGAATCGTGTAGTCTACCACACGGGTGGGGGCGATGGGCAGGCGGGAGAGACACGCTTGGTCCGCCTTGCCGATTTGGATGCACACAAGGACGAACGCTGGCATGTTCGTCCGGACAATCCTCATTTTCTGGGATTCTTTCGTTGGAAAATTCTCGAAGGAGGTCGGCCATGAACGCTTTTGCGCGATCTTGGCATGGATTCTTGATGATCTTGACTGGCTTGTTTTGCCTGGTTCCGGTGGGCAAAGCGCGAGCGGATCAACCCCGATTCTACCTGTCTACGGACCGCATCTTCAATCCCGAAGACAAGTTGGTGACTGTGAAGCTGGAGGCCCGGGGTCTGGACTTTTTGGATTTTCGCGTCTATCGCGTCGCCGATCCGGAAGCGTTTTTCGACAAGCAACAAGATCTACATCGGGTGGTCACGCCCAACAGCGGCGGGCGGACCTCAGGCCTGGCCCTCTTGGCGGAGGGCTTTAATCAGGGCATGAAGACGGCCTTGAGTTCAGGTCGGGCCTTGTTCAGCCCACAGGCCAGACAAGCCGCGCGGGAAGAGTTTCCCGAACAAGTGGAAGGGCTGGTGGAGGCGGGTGAGGCACGGCCTGCCCGGGGCTCGGTTCTGCCGCTACTAAAGGGTTTCGATCTGGTGGACATGTGGCGGGAGCCCACCGGCAAACAAGAAGGGGAATGGGCGTACAAGAATGTCGCCATCCACGCCCGGCGACCCGGGGTTTACCTTGTCGAGGCGGTCAGCGGTCGCGAGGCGGGCACCACCGTCGTGGTGGTTTCGGGTATGGCGCTTTTGACTCGGCAAAGCCAGGATCGTTTTTTGGTTTATGCCGTGGATCCGGTCCTGGGCAAGCCACTGGTCGACGCCGAGTTGACCCTCAAGAGGGCGGGAAAAGTATTGGCCAAAGGGCGCAGCGATGCCGATGGCATTTGGGCCAAAGACATTCCCTTGACTCGTGATCTTGTGGTCTATGCGCGCCGCGGCACCGACTTCGCCTTGCTGGACCCCAGCTATCATCCGGCCCATCTGCCTGGCCGCAAGGTCTATCTGACCACGGATCGACCGGTCTACCGGCCTGGTCACACGGTCATGTTCAAAGGCTTGTTGCGAAATTTGGTTCACGAGGCCTACGCCCTTGACCGAGAGGCCAAGACGGCCAAAGTAGAGGTCAACGATCCCAACGGTCAGCAGGTTTTTGAAGCCGATTTGCCCATCGGGCCCACCGGGGCCTTCCATGGTCGATTCGAGTTGGATGCCGAGGCCGGTCTAGGAAGCTATCGCATTGTCGCGGAACTGGACGGCAAACCCTACGCCGGCGAGTTTCGGGTCAAGAAATACCGCAAGCCCGAGTACAAGGTTTCGGTACGGCCTGAGAAGTCGGCCTGCACCGGTGGCGAGAAGGTGGGCGGGTTCGTCCAGGCCAACTACTACTTCGGCCCCCCCGTACCCGACGCCAAGATCAAGCTGACGGTTTTCCGCAGCCGTTTCTACCTGCCCTGGTGGGTCGACGCGGATTTCTCCTGGTATTACTCGGACGCTGAATACCGAAACAGCCTCAGGGAAACGGTGGAGGAACTGGAGGGCAAGTTGGACGCGACCGGGCGTTTCGACTTCAGCTTCACCACCAGTCCGGACAGCATTGATTATACCTACGGCGTGGAGGCGGTGGTCACCGACGCTTCGGCGCAACCCGTCACCGGTCGGAGTCGGGTGCGTGTCACGCGGGCCCGTTTTCATTTGGCCTTGGAGCCCGAGTACATGTTGAACCGGCCTGGTCAGTCGGTCCGAATCAGGGTGCGCAGCAGAGATTTTTCAGGCAAGCCCGTGGCAGCCAAAGTTCAATTGGAGCTGCAGGCCCGGACCGGCGTTAATGCAGGGGAGGCCGAGACACAGCGATTGGCCGGGCAGAGTCTGGACACCGGAAAAAAGGGGGAGGCCTGGTTTGTTTTTGACGCCAAGGCCTCGGGTACTTACCAAATTGCCGCCAAAGCCTCAGATGGCCATGGCGGCATGCTCGAAGCCAAGACTCGGGTTTTCGTCACCTCCGAGGGCGGTGACATCCCGTATGCGCCCAAAGAGCTGGAAATCATTGCGGATAAACGTTCGTACCGAGAGGGGGAGAAGGCCCGTTTTCTCCTGCTCTGTCCCCATGCCGACGCCCATCTTCTTTTCACCGTGGAGGGCGGGCGGCTCTATCGGCATGAGGTGGTCAAAAGTCGGGGTTTCTCGGCGGTGGTGGAAGTGCCCATCGAAAAAGCCCAGACGCCCAATTTTTTCGTCCGGGCCGCCACAATTTTCGATGGTCAATTGCATGAGCGACGCTTGGACGTGGTGGTGCCGCCGGTGGACCGACTGCTGAATGTGGCGGTCTCCGCGGACAAGGCCGAGGCGCGACCAGGTCAGGAGGTGGCTTTCACGGTCACGGTTCTGGATCAAAATGGTCGGCCCGTGCCCAGGGCCGAGGTGGCTTTGGGCATCGTGGATGAGGCCATTTACGCCTTGAGTCCTGAGCTGGCCGTGCCCATTGGCCGATTTTTCTATCACAGAAAGCGCAACAACGTGAGGCCTTCTTGTTCTTTGGATTTTCGTTTCTATGGCTACGGGGCGGATGCCAAGGATCGCATGGCCGCCTTGGACATGCGGGCACCTGTAGTGCCCGGGTCTTTCAAGTCCCTGGCCAGCCTCAAAGTAAGGCAGAACTTCAAAGATACATTGGACTTCCAAGCCATGCTCGTGACCGGTGCCGACGGTCGGGTCAGCCATCGGGTCACCATGCCGGACAACCTGACCACCTGGCGGGCCACGGCTCGAGTCATCACGACGGACACCCGGGTGGGGCAGGGCCTGGGCAAAATGAAGGTGAACAAGCCCGTGGTGCTGCGCCTGGCCGCGCCTGGTTTTTTTGTTGAAGGAGACAAAAGCACCGTGACTGTGATGGTGCATAACTACACGTCCAGCGACTTGCGGCTTACGACGAGCTTGAAAGCCGAGGGACAAGTGGCAAAACTTGAGGGACAAGACCAGGACCTGGAGGTACCCGCTGGCGGCATGAAGAGCGCCCTCTGGCGCATGGAGGCTGGAGGTGCAGGCCACATTCAGCTTTTGGCTTCGGCCACGGGGAAGGAGGCTGACGCCCTCACTGTGACCTTGCCGGTGACTCGCTACGGCTTGGAGCAGGTCTTGTTGGCCTCCGGGGTTTTGGATGAAACGCAGCCCAAGGCAAGCTTTACGCTGAGCATGCCCGCCGATGCCGATCCGAAAAGCGGCAAGGCGGGCTTGACCTTGTCTTCGGGGGTGGCGCCGGCCATTTTTGCAGCCATTGATTATTTGAACGCCTATCCTTACCACTGCACCGAGCAGACCATGAGCCGCTTTTTGCCTAATTTGGTGGTGGCCAAGGTGATGGGTGACGAGGCCATGGCGCATCGCCGATTGGCGGCGGAACTACCCCGGCAAATCCGGACGGGCCTGGCCCGATTGGCCCGCCTGCAGCACGATGACGGAGGCTGGGGTTGGTGGTTTGACGACCCCACTCATGCCTTCATGACGGCCTACGTGGTGCAGGGCCTGGCCACGGCCAAGCGTCTGGGGCATCCGGTGGAAGAGAACATGTTTTCCAAGGGCGTCAACCGCCTGAAAGCCCTGAGTCGATCGAGCAAACTTGGACCGACCCAGCGGGCCTATCTGCTCTACAGCCTGGCCTTGGCCGATGTGAAGTACCCGGCGATGCTGGAGAAACTCAAAGATCGGCAAGAGGGGCTGACCGAATATGGCAAGGCGCTCTTGGCCATGGCCATGTTGGAACTGGGCATGCGCGAGCAAGCCATGGAGATTTCGGGGCAGTTGGATCTCGCCAGTCACAAAGTGGGTTCGGGTGCCCATTGGGGGGACGAGGCCGGCATGGGCTGGGCCTCCGATCCGGTGGAGAGCACGGCAGCGGTCTTGCGAGCCCTTTTGGCCACTCGACCCGATTCGGCCCAGGTGGATTCGGCGGTGCGCTATTTAATGGCCGCAAGGCAGGGCAGCCGGTGGCATTCAACCAGGGATACTTCCATGGCGATTTACGCTTTGGTCGACTACCTCAAGAAGTTCGGCGCCAAGAAGATGGCCTCTACCATCGAGGTCCAGTTCAATGAACAGGCGCGGCCGTCCCGCAAGATTTCAGCGGATGACGTGTTCAAGCCAAGCATTAAGTTGTTCGAGCAACTTACTGCAAAAAAAGGAGAAAACAAGTACGAGGCGGGGCGGGATGGCCAGGGAGTTTTCTATGTGGACGCCTCTCTCTCTTTCTTTGGCCGGGCTGATCCCATCCCCGCCCGAGGGGGTGCTTTTCTCATCAGCCGCAAACTTCAGCGGGTGATCCGCGAGCCTTCGGGCGAGGGTTTTAAGACCCGATTAGAAGCCATCAAGGGAGCCGTATCGCCCGGCGATTTGCTCCTGGTCACCTTGGACCTGACTGCTTCCCGAGACGCCGAGTTCATCATGGTTTCGGATCCCTTCCCGGCGGGTTCGGTGCCCGTGGAGCGGGACGCTGGTTACAAGATCCCGGGACTTGAGCTTGTGCAAGCCAGGATGCATCGGGCCTTCCATGATGATCACGTCGCCTTCTTTTTGACCCGAATGCCCAAAGGGCGGCGCAGGCTGGGTTATTTGATCCGGGCCACCGTGCCTGGGCAATACCGCATGCTGCCGGCCCGGGTGCAGCCCATGTACGACCCCCAATTTGCAGGTAATTCCGCTGGAGACAGCCTGCTGGTGGAGGTGGGTCCATGAGGGCATTGTTGATAGGGGTGGCCGTCTTCCTGGTGGGTCTGGCCGCCACCATGGCGGCTGAATCTGCCGAAGCACCCACCGTGTCCATCGATACCCCCAGCGGGGGTTGGTCCACCGAACGCATCGTTGAAATCAGCGGTACGGTAAGCGATGAGGCAATCGAAAGGGCCGTACTGGTGGTCAACGGCTATGAGCGCTGGATAGACCTGCAGGTGGGCAAGTTCAGCGCCACCTTGGTGGTGAGCCGTGGTGCCAACACCCTGGAGGTCCTGGCACGAAACCAGGCAGGCGAGGGACGGGACAGCGTGTCCGTGTTTTCCGACGTGCCCGCAGTCGACATGCAGGTGGTTTTGAGTTGGGACACCGACAAGACGGACGTGGACCTGCACGTCACGGATCCCAAAGGCGAAGAATGCTACTACGCCCACAGGGTTACCAAGGCCGCGGGCAAGCTGGACTTGGACGACACGGACGGCCATGGGCCCGAGGTCTTCACCTTGACCCATGCGCCCACGGGCAAATACCAGGTCTCGGTCAAGTACTATTCATCCGACGGGCATCCCCAGACCCGTTGTCGTGTGCAGGTGGTGCTTTTTGAGGGCACCAACCGGGAGCGGCGCTTGGAGTTTTTCAAGATTCTGACCAAAACCGGGGACAAGGTGGAAGTGGGTCGCTTTGATCTGGCCGGCCCTTCGCGAATCGAAGACACCGGGGAGGTGAAACCATGATCCACCGGAACGAACTTGTTCAATACTGTGATGCTCTGCTCGAGGCAGGCGCTTTCCGTGACGCCTGTCCCAACGGCTTGCAGGTTCATGGGCAGGACCAAGTGGCTCTGGTGGCCACTTGTACGTCTGTTTCGGACGAGTTTTTTACCGAGGCCATCCGGGCTGGAGCTCAGCTTGCCCTGGTTCATCATGGCCTGTTTTGGAACGGGGATGAACGCATCATCGATCCACTGATGGGCGGACGCTTGGGGAGGATTTTGACCGCGGGTTTGAACCTTCTGGCCTATCATCTGCCTTTGGACGCCCACCCGACCTTAGGCAACAACGCGCAATTGGCAGGCTTGCTGGACCTTAGCGAGCCTCGCTTCGACTTGGGGCTTATCCGGGGTCGGGCCGTGGGTTGCCGCGGGCGTTTGCCAAAAAGTCTGAGCAGTCAAGAGTTGGCTCACAAGCTCGATCAGGCTTTGGGCGGGAGCAGCCTGGTGCTACCTCAGGGTGATGGGCTCGTCGAACAAGTCGGGATTTTGAGCGGAAGCGGTGGCGATCTTTCGGTGCTCCTTGAGGCCAAGCGCCTGGGGGTTGAGCTCCTGGTGACCGGCAACCTGCACGAACAGAGCGTGGCGGCGGCTAAGGAACTGGGCTTGAGCTTGGTGGCCTGCGGTCATTACAACTCGGAGAAACTGGGGGTTCGGGCATTGGGCGACCAAATTGCTGCGCATTTCGGCATTCAGGTGATGCATGTGGATGTGCCTAACCCCGTGTAATAAGGAGGAAGCATCGTTTTGATGAAGTCTGGCCAAAAAATTGGCAACTACTTGCTGGGTGAGCAGGTAGGCCGAGGCGGCATGGCCGAGGTCTTTCGCGCGGAGAATCTTGTCGGCGGAGGCATCCCTCGAATCGTGGCCATCAAGCGACTCTTTGCCAAGTTGGCCGGGGACCGGGAATTCGTTCAGATGTTTCTCAACGAGGCCCGGATCGCCTTTTCCTTGGAGCATCCCAATCTGGTTCGAAGTTACGACATGCTCAACGAGGGTGGCACTTACTTTATCGTCATGGAGTACCTGGAAGGATGTGATCTGGAAGACTTGGTGGCCCGCGCCGCGCCGGGCAAGCTTTGTATGAGCTTGCCTGAAATCCTGCATGTCATCTGCGAAGCGGCGCGAGGTTTGGCTTATGCCCATAAGGGCGGCGAGAAGTCCAAGCATGGGCCGGTCGTGCATCGCGACATCAGCCCGGGCAACATCTTGCTCGATTTGAAGGGGCGGGTGAAGATCACCGACTTCGGCATCGCCCGGGCCAGTCAGCACAGCCGGCTTACCCAGCCCGGAATCTTGAAGGGCAAATACGAGTTCATGGCCCCCGAATATGTGGCTCGGGGTGAGTGCGACGGACGATCGGACCTGTTCAGCCTGGGGGTGGTTTTTTACGAGTTGCTCACCGGGAAGAATCCTTTTTCCGATGTGTTGCCCGGTGATATCTGGAAGAAAATCATGGAGTTTGATCCACCTCCCGCCGGGAAGGTGGTGTCCGGCGTACCGGCCGAGGTGGACCGGGTGCTGGCATGGATGCTCGCCAAGGATCCAAAGCGTCGAGTGCCCGACGGCGGCTCTGTGCTGGAGGCCCTTGAACCGCTATATGCCTATGCGGGTCCGGATGAGACGGCTCGATTAATCGGCATGCGCGTTACTCAACAAATCAAGCCCGCTGATCCCTCGGCCATGTCTGAATATCTGCCGATAGAGGATGAGGGAGAGGAGCGGGGGGACGCCACCCAGAATATCATCAACACCGATGGTTTGCTGGGCCTGGTGGAGTCGCCTTCAGCTCCATCTGTGCCTGTGTTGTCTGAGAATATGCTCATCACCAGCATGGACGGCGAAACCACCACACCTCGGCTGCGTGATTTCAAGCGTCGTAAAATTCGATTGTGGCTTTTCGTCGCCGCGGGGATTGCCTTGATGGCCCTGGCCGGCGGATTGACCTGGGGGCTGTGGCCCGAGCCGGCCGGCAAATTGTCGGTCCGATCGGACCGGCGGGCCGAGGTATTTGTTGATGATCGGCCCCTGGGTTTGGCTCCAATACGGGAATCGCCTCTGAGCGTGGGCGATCATGTGATTGAGGTGCGACGCCCGGGCAGTCAGCGCATCAAGCGCTATGAACGGACACTTGTCGAAGACCAGCATTTGGAGATTCAGGTCCGCTGGGCCCGTCCCGTCAGCAAAGCCAAGGCCAGAAAACGCAGAGTAAACAGCAGTAAGAAGAAGAAGAACCGCAGGAAGAGGACCAGGAAGAAGACCAGGAAGAAGACCAGAAAGAAGACCAGAAAGAAGACCAGGAAGAAGACCCGGAAGAAGACCCGGAAGAAGACCCGGAAGAAGACCCGGAAGAAGACCCGGAAGAAGACCCGGAAGAAGACCCGGAAGAAGACCCGGAAGAAGACCAGCAAGAAGACCAGCAAGAAGACCAGCAAGAAGACCAGCAAGAAGAAGACCAGCAAGAAGACCAGGAAGAAGACCAAGAAGGGGCAAGCATGAGGCCTGAGTTCTGCATGCTGGGTTTCTTGTTCCTTTTGAGTCTATTTGCGCCCGGGGCTCGTGCTCAAGCTTTGGATGGCAAGTTGCGCGCTTGTCTGGCCGAGCGTTTGTCTGCCCGGCCGGGGCCTGAGGCCCTTGGCGAGCGGGACGCTTTCGGTCTGATGGCGGTCGACAGCGGGCACCTGCTCTGGCGTTCCCAGGGACGGACCTTGGCCCAGGTGGAGGCCGGACCCGGTTCTTTGTTCAAGGTCATCGCGGCTTACGCCGCCCTGGAGACCCGAAAGGTCAAGCCCGATCATGTGCTGCGATGTGAACCCGGCAGAAAGCCCGAGGGGCCGAAGGGGCAAAAGGTTCGCTGCTGGACGGCCGCGGGCCATGGTCCCGTCAACCTGAGCAGGGCCTTGGCTTTGTCCTGCAACCGCTATTTTGCCTGGCTGGGTGGGCAGGTGGGCACGGCGGATTTACTGCGTTCGGCCCGAGCTTTCGGGCTCGGCCAGGGTACGGGAAGCGACCTGCCTGGTGAGAGAACCGGCAGCCTGCCGCGAGCGCCCAGTCAGGCCATGGCTGGTCGACTGGCGGTGGGGCAGGCCGAGGGTTTGATGGTAACGCCCTTGCAAATGTTGGTGGTGGCCGCGAGTCTGGCCAATGGGGGTCGGCGCTTTCGTCCTTGTTCCAAGACGCCGGCGGGTCCGCCATCTGAAGTACGGGCTGTCATCGAGTCCGGCCCGAGCCTGCGCTTCATCCGGGAGGGACTCATTCAGGCCTCGGCCTATGGCACGGGCAGCGCAAGCGGCTTGGCTCAGCTCGGCATGGCAGGCAAGACCGGCACGGCGGGCTGGGCGGGCATGAATTGGCACACCCATGGCTGGTACATGGGTTGGGCGCCCGCGGCTCGGCCCGAGTTGGCCCTGGTGGTCTTCATCCAGGAAGGTCAAGGAGCCAAGGATGCCGCGGCCGCGGCCAGGCAGATCATGGAGCAGGTTCAGCTCGAAAGAAAGGCCTGCGAAGGGGAGGACCGGTGAGAATTTTTTTGCTGGTCGTGTTGCTTGCTTGGTCTCGGCCGATTCTGGCAGATGAAGTTTTGCGTATCGGCATTCTGAGCCGTCATCGACCTGCCGAACTCCTGGTGGAGGCCTTGCCCCAGGGAGCCAAACTGCAAGTCGAGATCGTGGCTTTGGATGGTCGGGTGGAAAAGCGCCAGGTTAAAAGGCTTGAACTGCGCTGTGGAGGGGATGCCCCGGTGATGGGTTTGGGACGTGCGGGAGCACGCTTTAGACTGCGGCCGTCCAGGGGGAAAATGCTGCGTTTGACGCTGCCTGGTAAGTTCAAGCGTAGCTATAAGGGATGGCTGGACCTATCTGAAAACAAGGGACTTTGCAGGGTCGTACTTCATTCCCCATTGGAAGCCTATGTGGAGTCGGTGGCCTGCGCCGAACTGGGTCCTGCCGCGCCGGCCGAGGCCCTCCGTGCCCAGGCCATTTTGGCCCGAACCTATGCTTTGACCAACCGGGGAAGACATGAAGCCGAGGGTTTTGAGCTTTGCGATCTGACCCACTGTCAGATGTTTACCGGAGAGCAAGCCTGCAGTTCGGCCCAACGATCGATTCTGGCTTCGGTTCGGGGTCAGGTGCTGCGTTATGGAGATAAGCTGGCCCAGGTGGCTTTTTTCTCCACCTGCGCCGGGCATACGGCCTCGGCTCGGGATGTCTGGGGACCTGCCGCGGATAGACCCTATCTGCGGGGTGTGAAAGACGGGGAATCGCAGGCCCATTGCGCCGCCTCCGATCACTGGCGATGGCGTTTTCAGCTGCCGGCGACTGAGCTTTGTGCCCGACTGCGAGGGGAGTTGCCGGGCCTGGGTGCCGGTCCTTGCAGGGTGACGGTGGCCAAGGAGGGACATGGCGGCTGGGTGCGCGAGATGAGCATCGAGGCCGCGGGTCGGGTTGAACTCAGCGGGGCGCGTTTTCACATGCTCATGGGTCGCTGGTATGGCTGGGGCAAGTTCAAGAGCGGTCGTTTTCAGGTCGAAGCCCGGGGTCCGAATTTGGTGTTTTTGGGCCAAGGCATGGGCCATGGGGTGGGTTTGTGTCAGCATGGGGCCATGGGCATGGCCAAAAAGGGCGCGGAGGCCTCGGAAATCCTCAAACATTATTTTCCAGGCACGAAGATTGGCAGGCTGCCATGAAAAGACTGGGTTTTTTGGCTTGCTCGTTTTTGCTCCTGCTCTCGGTTCCTGCCGAGGCCCGCATCATCACGGCCTGTGACCGGGTGGAAATCCTCATGCCTCGGGAAGTCGATTCCGATCTGGCCGAGAAAATGGCCGGGGGGCTCTGCGCCGACTTGCAGCACTTGGAAAAACTCTTCGGCCTGCGTTTGGGGCCAAGGCTGCGAGTCCAAGTGGCCGTCGACATGAAAGATTATCGCCGCCGCGCGCGAAGGGACTGGGGTATCGTGGCCGTCTGGCAAGAACAAGGCATCCTGACCCAGCCAGCCCGTTCCCTGCGTCGCATCGTCGACCTGCGGGAGGTCCTGGCCCACGAACTGGTCCACGGCCTCGTCCGACGTCGCTGTGGCCGGACCTGTCCCCGCTGGCTGGAAGAGGGCCTGGCGGTCTACCTGTCCGGCCAGCGACCCCAAGGCCGCCCGCCCAGCAACAAAGCCGAACTGGCCGCTCTGGAAAACCGCCTCCGGGCGGGTCGCGCCGATCGCGTCCAAAGCCAAAAAGACTACGGCGCCTGCAGGGCCCTGGTAGAGCGGCTCATTCAGACCGTGGGCCGCGAGGTCCTGCTCGGCTCTTTGGAGCGTTTTCGGGATTCAAAGCTGGGCTTGGGCGTCAAGCTGGGCGCGGGTCGAAGCGAAGTCTGGCTTTGGAAAAAATAGAGCCGCACCTCTAGCCTTGGCAGCACCTCTAGCCTTGGAAGGTTCAACCAGGGTCCACATCATCTTCGTCCCAGTGGCCTTTCAGATCGAAGGATAATTGCAGATGGTGCTTGATGGAAAGCAGGAAAATATCCTCACCGCGGACCGCATAGAGCAATAGATAGTCGCCGCCGATGTATTCACGGATGGTGGCGCCTTTTTTCAGAATGTTTCTGAGTTCCTCCCTTTGAGATAAGCCTTCCACTGACCGGGGTCGCCGGGAGAGGAGGTCTCGGCCCATTTCAGGAAATTGTTGAAGGTTGGGGATGATCGTGCCGAATAGCCGCTCCAGCAGCGATTCGAACTCTTGTGGGGCCTCTTGCTCCAGGAAAAAGCGCCTGATTGCATCCAGGTTTTGGGTCAAGTTGCGCGCGATACGGATGGTGTAGCGGGGCATGCTATCGCTTCTTGGATTTCTTGTACTTCGCTCGGAGATCGGCCACGCTCATCGTCCTTCCCGCCTCCACGTCATCCCATCCACGTCTGGCTTCCTCCAGCAACACCAGGTGGATATGCTCCTGCTCCAGGCGATGGTAGTGGTCCAGGCGTCGGGCGTCGATAAGTGCTACGTAACTCTCCCCGTTTCGGGTGATGATCTTCTCTTTCCCTTTTCGAACCTGCTCTGCCACCTCCGAGAAACGGGCTCGGATCTGATTGATGGGAACGATGTCCTCCGAAGTGATGGCCATGATTCAACCTCGTTAATCAATTAATATATATATACAGTATCAAATTTATTAATGGATTCCAATAAGTTTCTCTGCGGTAGGGGTCAGGTATGCTCGGATATCACTTTTGGTCCTGCCAACGCTTTAGTTGTTGGCGTATCGAGTCGGTTAGCTTTTGATTGCCGTCGGCCAGGGCAAGGTCCAAGGCGCGCTTGGCCGTGGCCTGGGCCTCGTCGTACTTGCCTGCTGCCGCATAGGCCATGGCCAGGGTGTCCAGGGCGCCGGCCCAGCGATGGTCGGTCAGCTCACAGGCTCGTTCGGCCAGTGTGATCGCCTCTTTGGCGTCCAAGAGCGAGGGGTCCTCTTGTCCGGTCAATATCCAGGCCAGGTTGTTCAGGGTGCTGGGCTGGTCGGGCTGGCTGGCCAGCACCTGCCTGAAGCTCTGGGCCGCGGCCTTTGCCTCGCCTGCCGCAAACTGCCACTCCCCCATGGCGTTTCGCATCTTCGTGTCTTTGGGCCGAAGCTTCAGATAGGCCCTGAGTTCGGCCACCGCCTCGGCGTTTCTGCCCTGTAATTTCAGCAAAGACGCCAGGGAAGCTCGGGCATCGGCCAGGTCCGGCCGCAGTTTGAGTGCCGTCTGGTAGTGTTCGATGGCGGCATCGTGCTTCTTGTGCTTGGACTGGAGGGCGGCCAAATTAAAGTGCGCCTCGAAAAAATCGGGCTTGATGGCAGCGGCTTGTTGGTAAAGAGCGATGGCTTTTTCTTGGTGCTGGTGTCGCTCGTGAAAGGCACCGGCGGCCAGGTAGAGCTCGGCCTCTGATACGCTTCCCTCTTCGCAAAAGGGTCCAGGCAAGCAGGCGAGCATGACCACGCCCGCCATGAAGACCAAAGCCAGCCCAATTTTCCTCAGCGCTTTTTGTTTCCACCAGGTCCAGAGGTTCATCGCGCCCGCGCCCGCGAGGACCGCCAAGGCCGGCACCAGCGGCAGGCGATAGCGGGCCGAGACGAAGACCAGCACGATCGAGGCCGAATACAGAAAAAGAAAAAGCAGCAAAGGCCAGGGAACACGCCGCCAGGCGGTGACCAAACCCAACAGCGCAAACGGCAGCAAGAGCCCGAAGGGAAAGCCGAAGCCACCCAGTCGCCAGGTGAGCACATGCAGCAGGCTGGACCAGCGCCTGGCCAGGTAGACGTCCACATTGCGTGGAATCTCCCGGGCGATCAGGAGGCGGAGGGTTTTTCGACCCAGGCCTGAAGCGAAGTCCAAAGGCTGATCGAGGGCGTAACGGCCAACCTTTGCCAGAAAAAAGTCTTCTTCGGCCTCGGGGTCGGAGCGCACCCCGTGTTGTCCGGGCATTTTCACCAGTCTGTTCCAGGTCTCACCGGGCCTGGAGGTCACCGTCCGGCAGTAGTCCGGGTTGTTGCCGATATAGAGGTTCAGGCCGCCCGAATAGGGCAGGATGCCGAAATCCCCGGTTGTTAGATGTTTGACACCGGCCACCGGTAGCGCGACCAAACAAAAACCCAATAGGACCCCAAGGGCACCCGTTACAAGCGACCGCCACCCACCGGCTTCTTGGTATCCCGCGAGCATCAACCAGAGCAGGGATGCGGCGAAGAAGGGCGCGAAAGTCGGTCGGGTGATAACAGCCAGTCCACCCAGCAGCCCGAGCAGCCCGAAGCGCCACCAGTCTTTTTTCTCTTCAGCATGCAGAAACAACAGGAGCAGGGCCACGGACCAGAAAACAGCCCATCCCGTCGCCAGCAATTCCCCCTCGAAAAAGATCAGCGGTCCATACACAGCCACCATCGCGCCGGCAAAAAGTCCAGCCCGGCGTCCGAAGAGCCGCAGACCCAGTTTGGCGGTCAAGACGCAGGTGGCCGAGCCGATCGCCATTTGCAAGACCTTGACGAAGACGATGGAAATCCCCGACAGCTTGTACATCAGCGAAAGAAACAGCGGGTAAAACAAGGGTTGCCAGAATAGATCCCCGCCGAGCCCGCCGCCCTGGGCCAGGCTTCTGGCCAAATCATCATAGCGGCCGGCATCGATCACCGGCGCGAAAAATGAAGGCATGTCTTGGGACTGAACGAGGAAGGCGATTCTCAAGCCAAGCGCCACAGCGAACAAGATCAAGCCTGTTTTGTTGCCCAGCTTTTCGTCTGAAGGGAAAGTAGATTTCATCAATTCCAAAATGTACTTTGCATGCAGGGGCTAGTAAACAAGCTTTATTCTGTAAGTCTTTTGGGCCTCGGTGTGGCCTCGGCGTAGCGGTTGACGGGATGGGTCCAACCGTGATTGGATCGGCCGAACCATTTGGAGGTGTTACCGCATGGCCGAGGCCAATTCTTCTGCTAAGACCGACTACGACGAGCGATTCTTTAATGCATCCGACGGCCTGCGTCTTTATTATCGTCGCTGGGCCGCGGCCGAGCCGAAGGGCATCATCGGCCTTGTTCACGGCTTTGCCGAGCATTCGGGTCGCTATGACGAACTGGCCCTTGATTTGGTGGGCGGCGGTTACACCGTGGCTGCTTTTGATTATCGCGGTCACGGTCAGAGTGGCGGACGGCGGGCTCACATCGACGCTTTCGATGAATACATGGATGACTTGAAGTCTTTTTTGGTCGAGATGGAGCGGGAAGGCCTGGCGCACAAGCCCATTCTGTTGGGCCACAGCCAGGGTGGTCTTTTGGTGGCCCGCTTGGCTGAACTTGTGCCCGAGGTTGCCAAGGCCCTGGTGCTGAGTTCTCCATTTTTCGGTTTGGCCATGAAGGTGCCGGCCGTCAAGTTGGCGCTGGCCAAGGCGGTTTCCATGCTTATCCCCACCCTGTCCATGCCCAGCGGCGTGGACTCGGCCTGGTTGAGCCATGATCGTGCCGTGGTGGAGCGCTATGCGGCCGACCCCCTGGTGAGCCAGGTGGCCACGGCTCGTTGGTTCACCGAGACGGTCAAGGCACAGGCCAGCACCTTGGCCGACGCGGGCAAGATCAAGCTGCCCACGGTGGTGCTACAGGCCGGCGACGACAAGTTGGCGAGCTTGGACGCCACGCGTAAGTTCTTTTCGGCCCTCGGTTCCGAGGATAAGCAGTTGGAAATTTACTCGGAATACTTCCACGAGATCTTCAACGAAGTAGGTCGCGACAAGGTTGTGGCTGATCTCTTGGCATGGCTGGAGGCGCACGCGTGAACCAGGCCTGGCGGACTTTGATACCGAATCTTTTCACCGCCACCAGCGCGGTTTTCGGCATGACCTCCATGTGGCTTTCCGTCGAGGGCAATTTCTATTGGGCCTCTTGGTTCATCTTGTGGAGCGCACTTTTGGACAAGGCCGACGGCACGGCGGCGCGTTTGCTCAAGGGCTCTTCCAAATTCGGCATGGAGTTTGACTCCATGGCGGATTTGATCGCTTTTGGTTTGGCTCCGGCGATGCTGATTGCTTCGGCCGGCAGCAAACTTTGGTTTTTGGGTGTTGGGCAATGGGGCAGCATGCTTCTGTTAATAGCTTGCGGTTTTTACGCATTGATGGCCGTCGTGCGCCTGGCCCGCTTTAACTTAATCGAACCGAAGCCCGGTGAGCGCAATTTTATCGGCTTGCCCTCGACCTTGGCCGGTGTCATCGTGCCGGCGGCTTTTTTGTTGGCCACCAAATATCAGCTACCCGAGACGGTGTTGCGGTTTTTTCCGGTGCTGTTGCTGGTTTTGGCTTTGGGCATGGTCAGCAACATGCCCGTGCCCAAGATCAAGCCCAGGGCTTCGAAGGCTTTCAATGTTTTTCAGGTGGTCAACGCGGTGGTGGTTTACACCTGCGGTGTGCTGATGGTCGGCGAGGAATATTTTTTGTTGTTGGTGGTCTCTTTTATCCTCATCGGCGCGTCTTTGGAACTCATCCGGGGCCACAGAATGCAGCGACAAGCTGGTGAAGACGCTTCGGCGGAGGCTTCGGGTTGACCCATGCCAAGCGGATTGACAAGGGTTGGGCGATGTTGGTATCGTGCCGACTCTAAGAGAAGCATGGGTGTTCAAACATCAACAAGGAGACAGGCGCCATGGCCGCTGAAGCACCGGGTGTGATCGGCAAAGGGATCAGCATTCGAGGAAATCTCAGTGGAGGCGGGGACCTCATCATCGAGGGGACCGTTGAAGGACAAATCGCGCTGAAAAATCATCTGACCATCGAAGAGACGGGCGTCGTCCGAGCCGACATCGAGGTCGAACGCCTGACCATCAAGGGCGAGGCCAGCGGCAACATCGTGGCCAGCGATCGAGTGGCCATCTTGGCCAACGCCAAGGTGATGGGCGACATCAAAGCGCCGGTTGTGGTCATTGAAGACGGAGCCGGATTCAAGGGCAACGTGGACATGGACGTCCAATTGCCCGACGGCATTTTGTAAACCAACCATCCATTAGAGTTTCCAAGGAGAGCATCATGGCCAATGTCATCGGCAGGTCGATCGTCATCGATGGTGAAATCACGGGCGATGAGGATCTGGTGATCCAGGGCACGGTCAAGGGTAAGATCAGCCTGAAAGAGAGTCTCTACGTAGAAAATTCCGGCGTGGTGGAGGCTGATATCGAGACCCAGAACGTGGACATCTCGGGCTCCGTCACCGGCAACATTGTAGCCACGGAAAAAGTCGAGTTGAAGAGTGATGGACGCATGGTGGGCGACATCAAGGCACCTCGCATCCTCATCGCGGATGGTGCGGTCTTCAAGGGCAACGTGGACATGGACCGATAGGGTCTTTGTTTGCTGGTAACGCTTCGCAACTGAAAGGACAAGCTCGATGACGGACAGCAACACGGTCGTCGGTGAATCGATCCTGATTAAGGGCAATTTGGAAGGGGATGAGGACCTGACCGTGCAGGGGCGGATCGAGGGGTCCATCAATCTGAACAAGACCCTGATCATTGAGCCCAGCGGTGTGGTCAAAGCGGAAGTTATGGTGGCCAATGCGGTCATCAGCGGCATCATGGTCGGCAACATCAGCGCCAGCGACTCGGTGGAACTGACAGAATCCGGGCGCATGGTTGGCGATATTCAGGCCCCGCGCATCATCATCACCGAAGGTGCCTTGTTCAAAGGTCGCGTGGACATGGGCGATTTGCAGATCCCGAGGCCGACGGCTCAAAGCAAGCCTTCCGTCGCCAGCCGGCCTGCCTATCGGCCCGCCCCCGTGGCGACACCCGCGCCTCGACCCGTGGCACCGGCCAGGGCAACGGCCAAGCCGGCTCCCTCGGTGGTCAAGTCGTCACCCGCGCAGGCCAAGCATGGCAGTAAGAAACATGTCGGTAAAAACATGCACAAGAAAAAGAAGAAGGTCGTGGTCAAGAAAAGGCGTTGACCTTTCGGACAACGGAATATCCCATCATGAAAGCCTCGAATAAGGATGCACGCGGGCGTTTGCTCGATTTGTTCAGCCGGAAGTCCTTTCGGCGAGGCAAGGTCGTGCTGGCCTCCGGGCGTGAAAGTGATTTCTACATTGACTGCAAGCAGACTTCGCTCAGCGCGGAGGGTCATGGGCTGATTGGACGCTTGCTGCTTGATCTCTTGCGGGAGCGTTTTTCCGAGGTGAGGGCGGTGGGCGGACCCACCCTTGGAGCCGATCCCATCGTTTCAGCTGTTTCCACTATTTCAAGCCTTGAGGGCGAGGCCATCGATGCTTTCATCATTCGCAAAGAGCCCAAGGGGCATGGCACGGCTGCCTGGATTGAAGGCATGGGCAATTTGCGGCCGGACCAGCCGGTGGTGATCATTGAAGACGTGATCACGACGGGGGGCTCTACTTTGAGGGCCGTGGCTCGGGCCCGCGAAGCAGGCCTGGACGTCAAGGGCGTGATTGTGATGGTGGACCGATGCGAAGGCGGAAAAGAGGCCATCGAAAAAGAGGGCCTGAACGTTGTTAGTCTTTATACCCGTCATGACTTCATCCCCGAGGATCCTTGACGGAAGATGCCCGCGGGGGCATTATCAGCACGGCATGCATAAGCTATTTATATCGAGAATGCTTCGACTCCTGTGCTTTGGGGGTTTTTTTCTGGCCTCAGGTTGGCTGTGGAATTGCCAGCCGGTGCCCAACATGCGCGGGCCGCAGAAATTGGACCCCAAATACGAAACGCAGCTGACCCGTTGGACTAGCTCTGCCCAAATTTATCATAGCTTAGACAGCATCATGACTGTGCATGGCACCCTTGTCTCGCCTGCGTTTCGCGAGGCCCTGGGCAATCAATACGTAGAGATTTTCGGCATCGACCCGGGCAGAGTGGACAGCGACCTCGAAACCATCGCCACCTCGGTGGGGCGAGGTCACGAGTTTTTCATCTTCGCCGACACCAACGACCGTTCTTGGAACAACCTGGATGCGCGTGATTCGGTTTGGCGACTGGGGCTCTGGGGGGCCGAGGACCAACTCGGTGTACCGCCCCTGAGCATTCATCGCTTTCGCGGTCGCGGGCCCAACCTGAGAGCGTTTTTCCCTTATTTGAATGAGTTTGGGCGGTCTTATTTGGTTATCTTTCCCATCGAACAGGCCAATGGACAGCCGGTTTTAGGTCCTAAAGCGGGTTCTCTGACCTTGCGCATGTCCAGTGCTTTTGGCTCGGCCGCGATGAATTGGAAGGTGAAGGGATGAGTTTCTCGGAGTGGATGGAAAAGCGACGGGCTCGTAAGCGCCTGCGACAGATCGAACGTCACAAGAAAGGCATCAAGAACCGATACGGATACGGTGAAGACCGGCAAAGTGCGGTTGCGTTCTTCCAGGATTTGGGTGGCCAAGATGGCGCTTTGGGTCTCTTGGAGCGCTTCATGGTCATCATCGACAAGACCATCAAGGATGAGGAAGAAAAGGAACATCTGGCCAAGATTTTGGTGAGCATGGGGCACGATATTGTTCCCGCCATCGAGGAATACATCCACCGCAAGGACGCGAGCAATGTGCCGATCACCTGGCCCTTGAAGATATTGGAACAGGTTTGTGAGCCATCCGAGGCCGTGGACGTCTTAGTGCGGGCCCTGGAAATCATGGGCACATCCTACACCCGCGAGCCGGAGCGCAAGGTCCTGCTGGTAAGCCAATTGGCCGAGTTCGAGGATGAGCGCGTGGTGCCCACCTTGGTTCCTTTTTTGCATGATCACCGGGACGAGGTTCAAGTCGAGGCCCTTGATGCCCTGGTGCGTCGGGCTGATGAGCGGGCCCGGGAGCCCATGCTCAAACTTCTGATCGATGAGGAAACCCCCATGCGCTTGAGAGCGGCGGTGGCCGAATCCCTGCAACAGTTGGGCTGGACGGTCAAGGGCTATCGCAAGAAGGTCGAAGAAGTGCTGCCCGAGGGTTTGGGCGTGGATCGGGTTGGGCGCGTCAAGGGACGTTGGACCCACGGGACATGAAAAAAGCTGAACGCATTTTGGATCTGATCGCCTTTCTGTTGCACAGCCCAGAGCCTGTAACTTTCGAAGAGATTCGTCAGGCCTTTCCCGAAGACTATGTTGGGGAAAACGAGGCGACGGTGGCCCGCAAGTTCGAGCGAGACAAGGCGGACATCTTGGCCTTGGGCTTGCCCATCAAGCACCTGGCCGGCGATGACCACGACAAGGAAGGCTACCTCATCGAACGGGACAGTTACGGACTGCCTCCGTTGGATTTGGCTCCTGAAGAGTTGGCGTTGCTGTTTTTAGCCGGTTCGGCCGCGCTCGACATGACGGCCTCGCCATTCGTCCGCGATCTGAGCTTGGCGCTCAACAAGATAGCCTTTTCTTTTGATGCAGGCGAGGGGCAGGTTGCGACTTTGCGATCCTTGCAGCGAGGCGCAACCAAGGTTTTGCCGGAGGATGGACTCCGACAACGGGAGAACCTGGAGGCGCTGCAGCGAGCCATTCGCGATCACAAGACCGTCACCCTGTCTTACCATGGGCTGTGGCGCGATGAGATCACCAAGCGCCGGGTGGACCCTTACGGTCTGGTGTACCGGCAAGGAGACTGGATCCTGGTGGGTCATTGTCACCTGCGCGAAGCGGTACGGGTTTTTCATGTACGTCGCTTGCGAGGTTTGGCGGTCAACCCCCTCAAGCCCAAGAGTCCCGATTTCGAGGTGCCTTCCGGCTTCGAGTTGAGGCAACATGTCGCGCGTCACCCTTGGCAACTCAAAGTACACGAGCCGAAGCTCGTGCGTATACGCATGGAGGGCCCGGTGGCCCAAACCCTGGTTGCCGAGTTGGGGGAGGCGATTTCCAAGGTCGAGGAAGATGGCGAGGCCCTCATCCTCTCTTTTTCTTGCGGCAACACCGAGGGCTTTTTGCCTCTGGTGCTTGGCCAGCGCGCCAGGGCCAGGGTTCTCGAGCCGCCCGAATTGGTGGAGCGAGTACGCGAAGTGCTTACGACCTTGAGCCAAACAGGGGAAGCACCGTCATGAGCGAACTGGTTCATCGGCTCAAGACTTTGTTGTTTTTGGTCCCTTTTGTTTATCGACACCGGGGTGTGCCCGTGGTCGAACTGGCCCGGCGCCTGGGTATGGACGAGAAAGAACTGACCAAGGAAATCGATTTTCTACTGATGGTGGGTCGGCCTCCCTTCCAGCCCAACGACATGATCGACATCTACGTGGAGGGCTCGCGGGTCTTTGTGGATCTTCCGCAGGCCTTGGACAAGCCGCCCAGCTTCACCCTGTCTGAATCCTTGGCTTTGGCCTCGGCTGCCCAACTCTTCGCAGGGGAGGAGACCATGGGTAAGGCAGCCGTGGCGGTGCGCATGGCCTTGAACAAGGTGGTCGAATCCTTGCCCGAAGAATCCCGCGCTCTTTTTGAGGAGCTGGCTGAACGCTATTTGGTGCTGAGCGGGGACGCTTTGACTCCTGTCTTGAGCAGCCTGCGAGAGGCCGTGGATGCCCGCCAGGAAGTGCGCATCAGCCATCATGTGGCCGATCGAGACGAACTGCGCGAGCGAGTGGTGCAGCCTTATGGTCTGCATCATCGGGCGGGGGCCTGGTATCTGGTTGCCTTCTGCACGGATCGGGAAGACATGCGTATCTTCCGTCTCTCCCGTATTCGAAGCGCGAAGCTTCTCGATCGCATTTTTGATCTGCCGGCGAATTTTGATACGGCTTCCTTCGTGGAAAAGCGCCTGACGCTGCCCATCCGGGGTCAGCAAAAAATCCGCCTGCGTTTTGAGCCCGAGGTGGCCCGCTGGGTTAGCGAACGATGGGACGAACGCTACCTGGAGCCCTGCACCGACGGTGGCCTAATAGCAAGCCTCCACGACGTGTCCGACGAGTTTGTTCTGACCTATGTGGCTTCCTTTGCAGGCCGGGCGAGCATCCTCGAGCCGGCCGATTTGGCTGGACGGCTGGCCACAGAGGCCAAGGCCGCCTTGGATTCTTATTAGGATTGTACCCGGTTGACAGATCTGTCAAAAGCAGTTGCGCCCATTTGGGCCTCATGCTAGCTTGTCGACAAATACCCCCCCCCAGGAGGATTCCATGGCGACCACCGAGTTTTCGGTTCACAAGCGTGACCTGCAATTCGTACTTTACGAGCAGCTTAATATCGAAGATTTGTGCAAGCTGCCCGCCTATAGCGAGTGCAACAAAGAGTTGTTCGAGATGGTGATCGACGAAGCCATCAAGGTCGCCACCGACAACCTGGCTCCCATGAACAAGTTGGGCGACGAAATCGGCGCCAAGTTCGACAATGGCGTGGTCACCATGCCCGATGAGTTCAAGGCGGCCTATGGCGGTTTTGCGGAGGGTGGCTGGATCGGCATGTCGCAGAACCCGGACTTCGGCGGTCAGGGCCTGCCCAACTCGCTGAAGTACACCATTGCAGAGATATTCTCCGGCGCCAACGTGGCCTTCTACTTGACGCAAAGCTTGACCGAGGGCGCGGCCCATCTCATCGAAAAGTACGGCACCGATGAGCTTCGCAAACTATATATCGAGCGCATGTATACGGGCCAGTGGGCCGGCACCATGTGCTTGACCGAGCCCTCGGCCGGATCGGACGTGGGTAACTTGAAAACCACGGCCAAGAAGGAAGGGGACCACTACATCATTTCGGGCACCAAGAGCTTCATCACGGCGGGTGAGCACGATTTCACCGAAAACATTATCCACGCCGTCTTGGCCCGGATCGAAGGTGCCCCGGCGGGCACCAGAGGCATCAGCCTCTTCGTCGTACCCAAGTTCCTGGCGAACGAAGACGGTAGCCTGGGCGAGCGCAACGACATGTTCTGCGGCAACATCGAGCACAAGATGGGCATGAAGTCCTCGCCTACTTGCACGCTGAACTTCGGCGACGAAGGCAAGTGTAAGGGCTGGCTTTTGGGCGAAGAGAACCGGGGCATGACCCTGATGTTCCAGATGATGAACGAAGAGCGCCTCCTGGTGGGCATGCAGGGATTGAGCCTGGCGACCGTGGCCTACAACAGTGCCTTGGCATACAGCTTGGAGCGCAGCCAGGGGGCCGAACTGGGCGCCAAGGCCGATGCACCCCGTGTCAACATCATCCGCCATCCGGACGTGCGTCGCATGTTGATTCACATGAAGGCCTTCGTCGAGGGCATGCGGTCCTTGTTCTTGGCCGTGGCGACCTACATCGATCGGTCGGAAAAATCAGAAGACGAGCAAGAGCGGGCCAAGTACCAAAATTTGGTCGAACTTTTGACCCCGCTTTGCAAGGCCTACGGTACGGACATGGGCTTCCGCGTCAACGAGATGGCCATTCAGGTTTTCGGCGGCTACGGCTATTGCCAAGAGTACCCGGTAGAGCAGTACCTCCGCGATCAGAAGATTTCCTCGTTATACGAAGGCACCAACGGCATCCAGGCCTTGGACCTTTTGGGCCGCAAGATCGCCCGCAACAAGGGCGAATTTCTGAAGCAGTTTTTGGCGATTGTCATGGAGCGACTTGGGGAGGCCAAAGGCATCACGGGCCTGGCCGAGATGGCCGGCAAATTGGAGAAGTCGGTGGGCATGGTGGGCAAGATCGCCACCGACCTGGCCGTCGGCATGGGCAAGGACCCGGCCTACGCCATGTTGCACGCAACCCCTTTCTTGGAGCTCTTCGGCCACGTCGCGACGGCCCATTACCTTTTGGACGGCGCATGTGTAGCCCAAGAGGCCTTTGACGTCATCGCCGAACGCGAAGGCGCGATCGACGACGCGGCCCGGACCAAGTTGGTGGCGGACAATGACGAAGCCGCTTTCTACCACGGCCGGGTGGCCTCGGCGCGATTCTTCATCGCAAGCATTCTGCCTCATGCCCACGCGATGGCCGAGGCTGCCGAGGCCATGGACCGCAGTGCCTTGGATATCCGTTTCTTCGAAGAATCATGAAGCCGCGCAGTGACAGACTGCACCGAATACTCTCTTTTCTGATTTTTTTCTGCCTGCTTGCGGCCAGCGGAGCCGCTCAGGCCAAGCGCTGCACGGTCTATGTCTATTTGGACCATGCCGGCAACACCCACAAAACTCGAAATCTCAAAGACGTGCCTGCCGACAAGCGCGCCTCTTTGTTGACTTACAAGGATGACTGCAAGACCAAGCTTCGCGCGGTAGAGGCTCCCGCCAAGGGATTGCCCGCGGAGGCCTTTGAGACCGATGGCAGCCTGACGGATCCGGAGCGAAACTCAGCCACTTCCGATGAGAGCTATCAGGTACCGGATACCTGGACCGAGAGCCGCCAACCCTCGTCCTGGTTGCGCTACTTGATGTGGTTCAGCCTGCTTCTGATCATCGGCGGCACCATCGGTGTGGTAATAGAAGCCTTCCGCCAAAGCATCCTTTGGGGTCTGGCGGTGCTCATCCTCCCCTTCGTCTGGCTGATTTTCTCCATCCTGGCCTGGCACCGGGTCAAGGTACCCTTCCTCGCCGGGCTCGTCGGCTACATTGGCCTTGGCGTCACCAGCATGGTCATCGGCTTCAATCTGTTGTTTTGATCTTCACCTGTGGTCAAAAGGCAGGCTGCGTTCCAAACCTCATTTGTTGAGATTTGGTTGTTGGTTCGGAAAAAAGCGTGCTAAAAATGTACAAAGGTTTCGCCATGCGAAATAGACATCTTACGTCGATTAACTTGGAGGCAAACATGAAAGGTGGAGCGCTCTCGTTGTTGGCTGGGTGGATCGGACTGGTGACGCTGGGCATGTGCGCCTGCGGAGGTACCGATAAGGAGGAAGCGGAGGTCAAGAGCATCTCGTTCAACGGTACGCTTTTCGTGGCTCCGAGCGACAGCATCGAAGGAGCCAACACGGTCTGGGGTCTGCAGGGCACCGCCATAGGAGCGGTGTCCACCGCAGACGGAGCCGCCAACACCGTCCTGGCGGTCGACAACATGGGCGACATCGGAACCGAATTCGCTGCCAAAATCTGCTCCGAGCTGCTCTCTCACGATTTCGATGACTGGTACCTCCCGTCCAGCGAGGAGCTGAACGCGCTGTACTCGAACCGAGATGCCATCGACAACCTCGAAGCACAGTGGTACTGGAGCAGCACGGAAGCTGATGCCGACGATGCCTGGTTGCAGAACTTCGCCGACGGCTTTTCCCACTCCGCCAGCAAAGGACTGCTCGCCAGGGTTCGCTGCGTCCGCCGGGACCCCTAAGCCCCTTCACGCAGAAACCCTCTCTTTCAGGCCCCGCTCCCCCAGGGCCGCGCATTTTTTATTGTCCTGTGGTTGTTCAAAACTCATCCGGCGCGTCATTTTGAGCGGATTGGTTCTTTGAAGGGGATGACGGGGTAAGAGCCATGTTGGGGATGACGTGCCCCCCCCAAAAACAGTACCAGTTTCAAAAAAACACGTCAGGACCTATAATTCGACATTCGGGTTTGCGGTGGGTGGGCCTTCGGTTGGTGTCGATGATTCTGGCAATGCTCGACTTGTTTTCGTGAGGTGAGCGATATGACCGCGTCGATGCGTTTTGGAATCCTGGGGGAAAAGGTCTGTCTGCACCCTTGATCTCAAACAGGCTGGCTCATCGGTTTCAATCTGTTGTTTTGAAGCGGGTCACAGTCCGTCATTTGGCCAATTGCGCGGGTTGGCCAGGTATCGCTCCACCGTTTCCTGTAGCACCATGCTTGGGCGCTCGCGTTTGATCAAGGCTGTATCGAAGGTGCCGGTTTTGTCCCGGATGATGATCGTGCGTTGGAAATGTGTGGCCAGGAAAAGACCGTACTTGGTTCCATGGGAGAAAGAATCGCCGAATACGATCAGGGTTCCGGGGGGCGCGGTCGGATTTTCGAAAACATCGACTTTTTTGTAGGGTGGAATCTTTTCCTTGGTCAACTTGGGCTTTTTGGCGGGGGGCAGCACTACGGTGATGTGATCTTCTTTTAGCAGGAAGCCCAGGTTGAGCATTCGGCCCAAATCGCCGCAGGCACCGGATTGTTGCCGGACCGTTGTATGTTTGCGTGACATCGGCGCGACATCGATTGTGGGGCAGGTGGCCTGGTAGGCGACGAAGGCACCGAGATCGTTCCAATGGGTGTCGGTCTTGTGGTACAGCCTGTCTTGCTTCGCGACCTGACTCATCGCACCATGTAGATCGGCGAGCGGGATCCCTCGCTGCTTGAGATGAGCCTGGAGGGCAAGCATGTTGCGCTTGCCAGGTCCATCGCCTTCGGGCCAGCCCGGCAGGTGCTGTGGATACATGGTGGCCTTGCTTGGCGCAAAGACGACGGCGTATCCGATGCCTTGCTGGGCGAGCCAGTTTTTTCGTCTTTGAAAAATCGTGGCGTATTGTTCAAGTCTGTCTGCCCTGAAGGGCTTTTGGTGCAGCAAATCTCTAACGGCCGAGGAGTAGAAGAGCCAGCCGTCAGTCCCCACCGTGACTCGTTCGGCCCCGGAGACAGAAAAGACTTGGTACAAAAGCAAGTTGTGGCCGGTGATGAGGGTCTTACGAAAACCAAAATGGTCGTTGAGGAAGGATTCGAATCCATCACGCCATGCTGGAAAGCCTTTTTCGCAAAGCAACTCGTTGCTGGGAAATCTGGACAGCTTGCGCTTCTCGGCCGGTGTCTGCCCTGGATCGAGTTGAAATACGGTTCCGGTCAGGGGTCCCAAGAGGATGATGGAGAAGCCACCCAACAAAACGTAGCGTGCGAGACGTGTCGGTAAGCGCTTCATCACAGCCTCAGAATCGGAAGTAGATGAAAGGGTTGTAAGTACCGCTGGCCAGGGGAAGCACGCATAGCAAGAGCAGGAGGAGCAGAGTCACCGAGCTGACAAGCTGGACCAGGCCGCGGGTGGTCTCGTGGCGTTCAGCGGTCAACCATTTCTTGAGGATCGGCAGGACCGGTAACGAGCAGACCAGCCCCAGCAGCAACACCAAGATGACCAGGGGATTGGCATAGGTGCCTGGTCCATAGCGCGCGTCAGGGGCGTCGGCGAAGCCCATGAGTGAAGCATAGTATTGTCCTGCCTGGGTGAGGGTTTCGGCGCGGAACACCACCCAACCTGCCCCGAACACCAGCACCGTATAGATGTGGCGCAAGGGTCGCCATGAGCGGTCGAGGACCTGCCCAAAGGCTGTTCGTTCGAGAGCAAGAAAAATGCCGTGATAGAGGCCCCAGACCACAAAAGTCCAGACCGCGCCATGCCAAAGCCCACAGAGAAAGAACACAAGGACAAGGTTGACATAGGTCCGCATGGCTCCATGGCGGTTGCCGCCCAGAGGGATGTACAGGTAGTCGCGGAACCAGGTACTCAAGGAAATGTGCCAGCGCCGCCAGAACTCGCGCACCGACTTCGCGACGTAAGGGTAGTTGAAATTTTCCGGGAAATCGAAGCCAAGCATGCGCCCCAGGCCGATGGCCATGTCGGAGTAGCCTGAGAAATCGAAATAGATCTGAAAAGTATAGCAAATGACGCCAAGCCAGGCCGTAGCGACGGGCAAGCTCGTGGGATCGAGTTTGAATATCTGATCGGCTGTTACAGCCAGGGTGTTGGCGATCAGGACCTTCTTGGCCAGGCCGATGATGAAACGTTGAATGCCCTTCTGGAATTTTTCGCAGTTTACTATCCGGTGGGTGATTTGTTCCGCCACCTGGTGGTATCGCACGATGGGTCCGGCGATCAGCTGGGGGAAGAGCGAAACGAACAGCGCTAGTTTGATCGGGCTGCGTTGTACTTCGCTTTGGCCGCGATACACATCAATGACATAGCTTAGTGCCTGGAAGGTGAAGAATGAGATGCCGATGGGCAGGTGTACCTGGGGGATGTCCAGGGTGCCTATTCCTGCCGCCGCCAGCAAGTGGTTGAGGTTGTCTGCCAGGAAGTTGGCGTATTTGAAAGCACCCAGGAGACCAAGGTTTATCGCCACCGCGCCGATCAGGACTCGGCGTTTTTTTCTGGGCGAGGATGTGCGGCCGAGTAGACGGCCGCAGACATAGTTGCTGGCAATGGAGACGACCATGATGCCGACATACTCGGCCTCGCCCCAAGTGTAGAACAGCAAACTTGCCAGCATGAGGAAGACGTTGCGTCCTCGGAGCGGGAGGATTAGGTAAATTGCCAGCACAAGGGGGAGGAAGAAGAAGAGAAAGGTGACCGAGCTGAATACCATCGAGCTGTTTTGCCTTTTCCTGTGCGGCTTAGGTCAGATCTACATCCACGCGGATTTTTAAGGTTACTTCTAGTTCTACCAGGTCGGGGGGTGGGGGGTTGAGGGTGGCTTGGACCTTGATGGCCATGTTGCCGGCCTCTAAGTAGGGTTTGAGCTCTAAGTTGTCTTCTACCTGGAACTGGACTTCACGGACGCCTTCGGCGATGGATGCCTGGAAGGCGATACGGGCCGTTGGGAGGCCATCGGCCTCGGCTGAGAACTCCATGTCCTCGATGAAACTCAGGTCTTGTGTGAGGCCTCCCTGTGAGGTCATGCGGAGGCTTACTTCCAGGACTTTCATGCTGTCTATGTCGCCGGGATCTACGTCTTTGTCGGACAGCGCGCGCCCCAGCCCCGCTGAAAAATTGGCCATGCCGGGGAAGTACAAGCCCGCCGCGCCCACGCCGCCTGTCCCCACCAGGTCGAACTCCACCACATCCAGGCCGCAGGCAACAGGGCCTAGGGTTAGCAAGCAAATGAGCAAGGGACGAAGCAGTTTCTTCATCATCGATTCCTCCTTGTTTGATATTCGTAGATTTGGTTGGGGACTGCAAGGAATGCTATGAATGGACCGACTGATTGGACGGGAGCACTCAGCATGGATCTCGGCATGGAACTCGGCATCTTGAATCGCACACTGTTGGAGCAGATGCGTGAGGGTGTGTATTTGGTGGATCGTGATCGCCGTATTCAGTACTGGAACCCGGCGGCCGAGCGCATCACGGGTTTTGCTGCCTCGGAAGTTGTCGGCTCACATTGTCATAACCGGGTTCTGATGCACATGGATGAATCGGGCCATTTGCTCTGCGAGGGCGGTTGTCCGCTGCACAAGACACTTCATGACAAACAGAGCCGGGAGTTGCGGGTTTATTTCCACCACAAGATGGGGCATCGAGTACCCGTGATGGTCCGCTGCGTGCCTTGGAAGGATGAGGATGGGGAGCTTTTGGGTGCCGTGGAGTTTTTTTGGCCCGAGGGACGGGAAGAGCAGTTGCAAGAGCGCTTGCAGGAACTGGAGCGCATGGCTTTGCTCGATCCTTTGACCCGGTTGGTGAACCGTCGGCACCTGGACGCCAGTTTGGATAGTCGATTGGGGGAATTGCGTCGCTTCGGCTGGCCTTTCGGCCTGCTTTTCGTGGACGTGGATCGCTTCAAGCAGGTGAATGATTCCTTTGGTCATGAGGTCGGTGACAAGGTCCTCAAGCTTGTGTCCTTGACCCTGGTCAACAGCGTGCGTCCTTTTGATATGGTGGGGCGTTGGGGCGGGGAAGAGTTCTTGGCCATCTTGACCAACGTCACGCCTGAACAGTTGATGCATGTGGCCGAACGGTCCAGGCTTTTGGTCGAGGGCAGCGATTTGAAAGAGGGTTCACATTTGCTGTCCGTCACCGTATCCCTGGGGGCCACCATGGCCCGGCCGGAGGACGACCCGGCGAGCTTGTTTTCCCGAGTCGACAAGCTCATGTACGCCAGCAAGCGAGCGGGGAGAAACCAGGTCACCGGCGATATCCAAGACCCTTAGCGTTGACGGCCGGGTCGGGGGCGTGAGAGCATTCCTTCATGAGCCATGATGAATTCAAAGAACGTCGTCGTCATGTCCGGGTGGAATTGGCCGCGGTGGCCAGGGTGAATTGGGGGGACGTAACCGAGACCTATCACACGAGCAACATCAGCGCCGGGGGTGTCTTCCTCCTGGCCGATAGCCTGCCCGAAGCTGAGCATGAGATTGAACTGGATCTCTTTTTGCCGCAGGTGCACGCGCCCGTGCGGGCCAAAGGAGAGGTGGTCTGGTTCCGTCGGCAGGAACCCAGCGGTTTCGCGGTCAAGTTCACCAAGATAAGCCAGGCTGCGGCTGAGTTGATTCGCCTGATCGTACAACGACACGGGCGGAGCATCTCGGAGCAAACATGAAGGCCCGTTTCTGTTTTTTGATTTTCCTCTTGGCGCTTTGTCAAAACACATGGGCGCTGGCCGATATGGCTTGGCGCTGGGAGCGGCCTGCCCTTCATGGGCATGATCTGCAAGCCTTGCATGGATATCCCGGCGATTCTCTGCGACTGCTGGCGGCGGGGCAGGATGGGGCCTTGATCACAAGTCTGGATGGGGGTCAGAGCTGGCGAGTGGCCCAGGGGCCCGACCAGGCCGACTTGCGGGCTGCTGTTTGGGCTGATTCCTGGTGGGTGCTGGCGGTGGGCAGCCAGGGTTCCATTTGGCGATCCGAGGACGCGGGCCTGCATTTCCGTCCCCAGCGCTCCGGTCTTTCAGTCAACTTGCACGGGCTGACCTGCGTTCATCCCAGGGTTTGTTGGGCTGTCGGCGATGGCGGTCACATCTTGAGAACTTGGGATGGAGGCCGATCCTGGCTCGATCAGGACTCAGGCGCCATCCAGGATCTGCGGGCCGTAGCTGCCTTGAGTCCCTCTTTTGTGTTGGCTACGGGGGAGGGCGGGACGCTGTTGCGGAGTACGGATGGCGGGCGGCTTTGGGAACGGATCAACACCGGCGCGTATTACACCCTGCTGGATGTCACCATCGTGGACGCCAGGCTGGCATTGGCCGTGGGACACAACGGCACCATCATTCGCAGCGGGGATGGTTTGACTTTTGGTCAAGTGGCGGGCGTGGGTACCGTGCGCAACCTGGCCGCGGTGGCCTTCGCGGGCCGCGGCTTGGGCTGCGCCGTGGGCGAGGGCGGTACCATTCTGATAAGCCACGACACAGGCTTGAGCTGGACCGAGGTGGACTCCGGCGTGACGGCCGCATTGAATGCGGTGTGGTGGGCCGACGCCGAACATGGCTTTGTCGCCGGTGACGCGGGACTGTTGTTGATCACGTCGGACGGGGGGCTGAGCTGGCAAGTGGCAAGCGATCCGCCGGCCGGTGCCATGCATGGCTTGGCTTTTGATGAATCGGGTTTGGGACTTGCGGTCGGGGATGGGGGCGGCATGTGGTTGCGGGCGGCGGGCGATGCTCCTTGGCAGGCAATAGAGTCGCCAAGTGGAGCGCGCCTGTCCTCTGTTGCAGCCGCGGGGTCGGGCCGGTTTTGGGCGGTGGGTGCCAGCGAATCCGGCGGTGGCCGCATCCTGGCAAGCGTCGACGGGGGCGCGAATTGGATAAGCCAGATGGCGGAAGCGCCAAACGCTTTTTTCGGTGTGGACTTTGTCGATGCGGAGCTCGGCTGGGCCGTGGGATACGCAGGCAGCATTTGGGCCACCGCGGATGGCGGCCAGAACTGGCAGCCGCAAAGCGCCGAGAGTTCGGCCTGGCTGCACGATGTGGCTTTCGCGGACGGAAGCCTCGGTTTGATCGTGGGGGATGACGGTACCCTGCTGCGCAGCGCCGACGGGGGGCAGAGCTGGCAACGCATCGCTTTGTCCACCGCCGCGGATTTGCATGCTGTGACCTGGCAGGCGGGGGGTGTTTCCTGGGTGGCTGGAAGCGATGGCGGTTTGTTGAAGAGCGATGATGGGGGACTGAGTTGGGCAGAGGTAGATCTGGGTATTGAGATGGATTTTGAGGCTTTGGCCTTTTCACCCAGCGGTCTGAGGGGATTTGTAGGCGGCGAGTTGGGCCGGGTGTGGGCGACGCGGGACGGTGGATTGAGTTGGTTTGAACAGAGCTTGCCTTGTAGCCGAAGGCTTCGGGCTCTGGTCGTCCCCTCCGAGGATGCCGTTTGGGTGGCCGGCTCGGACGGCGCGATATTGTCAAGCAATAGCGCGGGTTGCGGCGTCGAAGATCTCTGTGACGGCAAAGACAGCGACTGCGATGGCAACACGGATGAAGATTTCCGGCCGACCCTCTGCGGTGCCGGTATTTGTCGCGGCGCTACGCTCTGTGAGGAAGGCCAAGAGCGTTGCCCGGATCTTGCGAGCGGCATAGAGCTTTGCGATGGCCTGGACAACGATTGCGACGGATTGATCGACGAGGAAAGCTCGCCATGTGCCGATGGCTTGGCCTGTCTTTGCGGTACTTGCGCCGGGGGTTGTCAGGAGGACGCGGGCTGTCCGGACTCGGATCGGATTTGTCGTCAAGGTTGGTGTGTGCCTCCTTGTTGCGGTGTTGAATGTGATCCCGGTTTTGTCTGTGTGGATGGAGCCTGTGCGGACCCCTGCGAGGATTCGAGCTGCGGGGATGAGCTGGTTTGCAGCCTGGGTGCCTGCGTGGAGAAGGATTGCTTTGACCCTGCCTTGGCCTGTACGGAATCGCAGCGATGCCTTGTGGACCCCTGGACGGGTCGGGGAAATTGTTTGCCCGATCCCTGCGCAGGCGTGGTTTGTCAGAGTCCGGCGCTTTGCCGCGAGGGTCTGTGCGTGACGCCAGCCTGTGGGGCCTGTGCCTTCTGGCAGCTCTGCATCCAGGGTGCTTGTTTGGATACCGTCTGCGCGGGTCTTGTTTGTCTGCCTGGGCAGGTCTGCCAGCAGAATCGTTGCGCGGGGGATCCCTGCCAGGGCGTGGCTTGTCCGGATCACAGTCGCTGTCTCGATGGCTTGTGTTTGCCTGACGGTTGCGAAGCCTTGGCCTGTCCGGAAGAGAGCCCTTGTGAAGGTGGTTTTTGTGTGGTGCCTGAAGAGGACCGGGATGCGGGCTCGGACGCCGGAAGCGACGCCGGGTTGCCGGATGCAGGTGGTGATGCAGGTTTTGTTGATGGTTCGGACGGAGAAAACACAGGAGATGGAGACCATCGACCGGAACCCACCCTGGGTACCCCCACGGGCTGCGGGTGCCGGGCCGGCTACGGAGGATTCGGCTTGTCTGGTTTTGGGCTGTTTGCTTTGTGGATGTTCTTTTTGGCCTGGGGCCGAGGGAAACTCAGTCGCCGGCGTCCTTGAAGCGATCCAGCATTTCCGCGAAGGCCTGAGGACCGTAGAACAAGTAATCGCAGTCGCCGAAAGAAACGATGTTTCCGTCTCTCACAAAGACCGCTTCGCCGCTCTCGACAAGATGTCCATTCAGGTAGGTGCCGTTGGTTGATCCCGAATCGCCTAATTTGTATGCATGTTGCTCTTCCTCGTAGACGATGAAGGCGTGGCGTTTGGAAACTGTTGAATGCTCGATGGAGAATTCACGATCTTCGCTGCGACCCACAAGCCACTTGCGTCCAGGCTTGGGTGGTGCCAGCACGTGGAAGTCCCGGATGCTCTTGGTGCTGCCGGATACGCTGGGATCCACATCCCGGTCGGCCATCTGGGTGTGGGCACTTGTGAAGTTGGATTTTCCGTGGGTGTCCGGATAGAGAAGGAATGGATGATCGTGTTCCAAGACAAATGCTTCGCCGCCGATTTCGCGATACTTTTGAAGATATTCTTGGACGGTTTCCATGGACGCTCCTCCATTTTTGATGATGCCAATGGTAGATCAGGCTGGGGACATGGGCAACCGCTTTCTAGTGGACAAGCGCATTTTTGCCGAGCCATAATTCGCGGCAGACGAGGAGGTGTACATGCTCGCTTACAAGGTGGTTGAGACCAGCATCGTGACCGACGAGTCGATTGAGGAGATCATCAACCAGTGGGTGGCCGAGGGCTGGAACCTGGATGGCATTCAGTTTGCCATGCGGGAAGCATCCAAACGGCCGGCCATGGCCTTCGTGCTGTTCACGCGGCAGACAGAAGAGGGAGAAGGGGACAAAGAATGATTCTGCATGTGGCCAATTTGGGACATCCGGTATTGAGGCAAACCGCGGCATCCGTTTCCGACGAGGAGTTGAAAAGCGCACGTTTTCAGGCTTTCTGCGATGATTTGATCGAGAGCATGCGTTTTCATGATGGCGTGGGTCTGGCCGCTCCCCAGGTTTTTGTCTCCAGCCGCGTGGTGGCCGTCTGGGTGCCGTCCGGGATGGATGATGAAAAGGATGCCGGCCTTGAATCCGCGGTCTATGTGAACCCGGAAATCGAGTTGTTCGGGGAGGCCGAGGAGTTGGGCTGGGAGGGCTGTCTGTCGCTGAAGGACTTGCGAGGCCTCGTCCCTCGGCATCAAAAGGCCAGGCTCAGGGCCCTGGACCGCCACGGCAAGCCAATGGAACTGGAGCTGGAGGGTTTTGTGGCGCGGGTCTTCCAGCATGAACTGGATCATTTGAATGGCGTGGTTTTCGTCGATCGCATGGACGATATGGACAGCCTGTGTTTCTCAGCGGAACTCGAGCGCCACGGCGAAGAAGAAGATGACGACGAAGCTTGATGACTTGCGCGAGGCCATCGGCCAGCGGAGTCGATTGCTTGCTTGCCTGCGCTCCTTTTTTGATGCCCGGGATTTTCTCGAGGTGCAAGGTGCAGACCCCGAGCCTGGTGCTGGCACCTGATCCGGCACCCCATTTAGACAGCTTCCAGACGATTTATCATGATCCATCAGGTCGCATTCGACACCTGTATCTGCCCACTTCCCCCGAGCACCACATGAAGCGGATGCTGGCCGCGGGCTTCGAGCGCATCTACCAGATCGACTCTTTCTATCGGGATGGAGAACTGGGGCCTTTGCATAACCCGGAGTTCACCGGCCTGGAGTGGTACGAAGCGGGCGCTTCCATGGAAGACATCATGGACTTCACCGAGGCCCTGGTGCGTCATGCGGCGCAGACCCTCTGCGGGGGTTTGCTTGTCTCTCGGCAGGGACACAAGCTGGACCTCTCCAAGCCCTTTGCTCGCGTGACCGTGCGAGAGGCCTTGATGCGATGGGCGCAAGTGGATGTGCCCGAAGACTGGAATGAAGAGGCTCTTCGCAGGGCCCTGGTTCAGGCTGGTTATCGCCTGAGTCCGGACGATGGTTTTGATGACCTGGTGAATCGACCCTTGATCGAGCGCGTGGAGCCGGCTTTGGAGGAATTGGGTCCGGCATTCCTCACCGACTACCCCGCGCCCATGGCGGCCTTGGCCAGGTTGCGACCTTCGGCACCGGCGGTGGCTGAGCGCTTTGAGCTGTATATCGGCGGGCTGGAGCTATCGAACGGTTATGGTGAGCTCAATGACGCCAAAGAGCAGCGGCGACGTTTCAAGGAGCAATTGACCCAGAGGCGCCTGATGGGCAAATCGGATGTGCCCCTGGATGAGGCTTTTTTGCAGGCCCTGAGTCAGGGCATGCCGACCGCCGGCGGTAATGCCCTGGGGGTTGATCGTCTGCTCATGCTCTTGCTCGACAAGGCTCGTATTGAGCAGGTGATGGCTTTTTCGATGGTGGGGGAGTTGGGTTGGGGAGGGGACTAAATATCATCCACGGGTCGGACCTCGGCTGTGAAAGTGCCCTTGATCTCATCGTCGTCGGTAGTTGAGAAACTGGAAAAGACGATGTTGCCGCCGATGACTTCGGCCACCGAGGTCTGGCCGACTGTCAGACCTTCGTTGTCCACTTCTAGTAGCTCCACCGCCCCCATGCCTGGCCCATCAGCACCCAGGCCGATCTCCGTGTTCATCAGGCTGTTCGGGTCCACCTGGATAAGGAGGATGCGATAGAGGTTGTTGGTCAAAATGCCGTAGAGGTAGATGTTGATGTGGCTGTCGAGGCCGGGATCATATTCCACCCAACCGTCTTCCATGTAGACGCTTTTTCCGTCGATCTTGCCTGTGACCAGGGCCGCGCCGCTGTCACCGTTTAGCTCCATGCTGAAGAGTCCGTTCAGGCGGTTCACGTCCGGTTTGGGACCTGGCACGTAGTGGCAGTATCCATCATCCTGGCAGGTTTCCGGAGAGCCGCAGTCGCTATCGTCGACGCAGGGATCCAGCCCGTTGGATGCGTCAGTTGGGTTCGTGCCGGCGTCGGTGTTGCCGTCCGACCCCCCGCATGCCATGAAGAACAATACCAAGGCCATCAGCGGCAAAGTGGCTATTTTTCGTTTCACTAGCTTCTCCTCTTTTTCTCAATTGGGCTTAATTAGCCGAATTTCATTCACATTAAGCGGTTTGATGTCGCAAAGTCAATGGACTTAGAACCTCAGGGTTAACTCTGTGCGCACCCCGGCGAAGGGTGGTATGACGCGACAAGCGCCGTCGATGCACTTCAATCCGCCGCGAAGCTGTCCGAATAGAAGCCGAAGTTGGGCTTGGCTCCAGAGGTTCAAGCTCAGAGATCCCGCCAGGAAAAGTTGGCGCTCCAGGGGGTCGATGTCCTGCCGATGAAAAACGGCGAAACTTTCGCCCACCGAGGGACTGTTATCATAAGCAAAGATGACGCTGGCCGTGAACCAGGGTGACCAGGCATAGCCCAAAGTCCATTCGCCTTTGTGGTAGTCCCGGGTGGGGATGAGTTCGTGCAGCATCCAGTGGGTGCCATGCAATTCCAGACTATGCCTGGCGCTTACCGGCACCTTGAGCTCGGCGTCGACATAGACCAGATGCACATGATGCCCGAAGGCGTAGTCCGGGTGTTCCTCTCTCAGACCGACTGCCAACACGGCTCGACCCGAACCCAAGAAGCGCTGCTCAGCACCCAGGCGGCTGTGGCTGATGAAGCGCTTGCCCGCTGGACCATCGTCGCCTGCGAAATAGGCCAGGGAGCCGAAGACCACCGTGTCCGCGGCCCCTGGACGCCAATCCAGCCGCAGTCGGCCCCCGGTGACGTCATGGTTGTTGACCACTTCCATTTGTTCAGGCTCCAGGGTGGGTGGCCGCAGGTATTCCAATCGAGTGGTGTTGTGCTGCCCGTCGTCCGAGGCGGTTTCCGTGTAGGCGTAGAAATCGTCGGTGCTTTTGAATTCGCCAAGCAAGGTGAAGTTGCCCAGGAAGACCGAGGCGCTCAGATAGCCAGCCCAAGCGTTTTGGAAGTCACCCTCATCCTGGCCGATGAAGGGCTTGAGTTGGCGACCCAACCAGTTGAATTCGGCGGCCAGGCTGGCCCAGCCCGCCAGGTCCGGCACGGAGAGTCCAGCCCCGGCGACCCAGCTGTGATCGGGAAGCAGGTATGCCTGATCGTTTGCATCCAGGGGATCGTACATGAAGTGGACTGCGTGCAGGCTGGCGTCGAGGATGTCGAAGAGCCTGAGCTTGGCCTGGGCCGCGCTGATCAGGTCATAAGGATCCGCCATTGTTTTTTCGTAGAGATCGGTGTTGGAGGGGTTGCTCAAACCGGAGAGGGTGACGAACTCCAGATTTCCAAAGCGGTAGCGAAGCTTGGCACCCAACAAGGTCGTGTCTTCCCCCAATTGATCGGTCTTGCGGATGCGCAGCGCGAAGCCGCGACCGATGGAGGCATAAAAATCCCCCAACTCCACCCGCAGGTCATCACCGTTCCAGATCGCCGATAGTTTTTCAGGCGCATAGCGATCGAGATAAGGAGCACGGCCAGGGGCTGGTGAGGGTTCAGAAAAAAAGCTGGTGGTGTCCAAGCGAATGGACAAAGTGAGACGCTCCACCGCCAATTTCAAGTTCAGGCGAGAGCGCAGGTCGAAGTAGTCGTCGTTGTCGTCCACGCCGTCGTGGTTCTCGTCGTGGTAGTCGAAGACCATTGTTTCGGTGAGATCGAAGCTTGCCGGCAGGTCCAGCCATGGAAATCGAAAATCCCAAGCCCATGCGGGTTGAAGGCAGCCGGCGACGAGCAAGAAGATTGAGGCGGAGAGGAAGGTGCGGAACATTTGGCGTCTTTACCGCGCGAGCAGTTTAATGATTTCTTGTTCCACGGTTTTTTCATCGCCTGGACGAAATCCCTGATGCCGGGCGAAGACCCGACCTTTCCGATCGAGCAAAACGCTGAAGGGCAGATCCATGGTGGGGTTGTAGCGGTTGGCTACCTCGGTCTCTTGATCCAGCAAAACCGGAAACTCGTATCCATAACGCCGGACGGTCTGGCGCACCAGACTCTCGGTGTCCGGTGGATCCACACAGATGCTGAGTAATTCAAAGCCCGCATCGCGGTGCTTTTTCCAGAGGGCTTGCATCTGCGTGAGTTCGGTTTGGCAAGGACCGCACCAGGTGCCCCAGAAGGCGATCAAGACCACCTTGTCCTTGTGTTGGCTCAGGCGTATCGTCTTACCCTTGAGATCCTTCAAGGAAAAATCGCGCCGGATCTCGGATTCGCCTCGATCACCGGAAATCTTGCCGCCGTGAGCCTGACATGCCGTCAGGCCGAAGAGCAGCAGGCAAGCTACAGCAAATTGGACAGCAGCAAAGACTCTACTCACTGAGGATTCCTTCGATGGTGCCTTCCAAAATCCGCGAGTCGGGGATGAGGCCCTCGACCTTGTAGCGGATTTCCATCTCGTCATCCAGCAGCATGTTCAGCGGCGTGCCCGCTTCGGTGGGACGGAAGAACTGGCTGGTGGCCCTGGCGTCGGGATCGATGACCACATGGAAACTCAGCCCGTAGCGATCTTTGTATTCGCAGCAGTAGGGCAGTAAGTATTCCCGACCCGAGCGGCTTGCCTCATCCTGAAAGAGCACCAGCATGATGTCCAAACCCTGATTTTTGTAAGGGGCGTAGACCTCGTTTTCCATGCCGATGGTTTGGGTTTTGCACACACTACACCAACCCGCGTGCACCGTGATCATGATGGCCTTGGAGCCAAGCATGTCGCTCAAGGCAAAGGCTTGACCCAAGGGTTCCGCGCCGTCGCAGATACACTCTTCAACTTTAAAGTCAGGTGCCGTATCGCCGTAATTGGGGCCGTAGGGTGGAGGTGGGTATTCCAGGTTTTCATCACCGCCTTGCTCGTCGGTCTGAACCTGGCCGTCCTGTTCGCCGCCGCCATCGCTTCCGGCGGTAGACTCCCAAGCACAACCCACGCTCAGAATCGAAATCATTGCCATGCAGAATGAAATCATGAATACACGCATAATACCTCCTTTTGGCCCGACGTCACATTTTGGGGGGCTTTCGCTCCAGGGTCAAGAGGGAAAGCCAATTGTTTTAGTTATTATGCATTGTTGCGCATGAAAGCGGCTTCGGAATTTTTAGTAGTAACGGAATAATTATGTCAAACGTTGACAGAATTACAGCGACAGAGTATTTTTCCCCTGGTTCCTTAGGGGGCCGGGATCCGAGACCGTCGTTCCCCCCCACGACGCCTCGGGTCCATTTTTTGTTTCAATCCAGTTGGAAAAGTGAGCAGCTTTGCCTTGGCTTGACAGGCTTAGATCAGAATGCTCAGATGGGCACCGTCAGCATAAATCGGCATAAATCGCAAAATGGAGTGAGATGCAAATGGGTGCCCGTCTGCGCAAGTTGCTCAGCCATCGAGGCCTAATCGGCGGCCTGTTCCTCGTCGTCGTGGTCTCCGTCCTTTATTTGCCCAACCTGGGCTCATACGCCTTCTGGGATCCTTGGGAGCCTCATTACTCCCAGGTGGCTCAGGAGATGGCCGATCATGGCTCGTGGATGGATACTTGGTATCGTGGCCAGAATCGCTGGTGGTCCAAGCCCATCCTTCCCCTTTGGTCGCTTCGCCTTTCCTTTGCTCTTTTCGACGTGGCGGGCCCGGATGACCCCTGGCTACATTTTGCGGGTCGTTTTCCCTTTATGCTCTTTGCCCTGCTGGGGGTCTTGCTCACCTACCGCTGGGTGGGGAGGCTCTACGATAGAAGGGCGGGATTCTATTCGGCCCTTGTGCTGGCCACGGCACCCATGTATGCCCTGTTGGCCCATCAGATCATGTTCGACATGCCCTTTGTGGCCTTGTGTGCCCCGGCCGTCGGGCATTATTTCCTTGCCCGAACACCCCAGGGCAAGCCTGCGGATCTCGTTCTTTTCTTTGTGCTGACCGCCTTGGCTTTTCTCTCCAAATGGCTTCTGGCTCTCTTCATCCCGGCCGGCATTCTTTTTGCTTTCTTGGTTTTGCGTTGGGACATGGCCTTTTTTCGAAGGGTGGGTCTTCGGACCTGGCTCGTCAGCCTGGGGCTACTCGTGGCGGCGGGTTTGGGCTTCGGTTTGAGCCTGGGTGATTGGGCTTTCGCCGGCATGTTGAACCTTGTTTTGCTGGCCTTTTTGGCGGTGTTTTGGATGGGCAAGGACGCGGCGGCAGAGAATCACTTCGACGCCCGATGGCTGTGGATAGGTATGGGGGCCATGTTGGTGATCGTGGTGCCCTGGCATGCCTTCATGGTCGGCAAGCATGGTCTGGCCTTCGTGAGGGAGGCCGTCATCTACCATCACTTCGATCGGGCGGCTGGGACCATCGGCAAACCCGAGGGTAGCTTCGACATCTACGTCAAGCAACTGGCCTTTGCGCTGTTTCCCTGGGTGAGTCTCTTGCCCGCTGCCATCATACGCTTGTTGAAATGGGGGCCGGCCGACATGGAAGGCAAGGGCCGCCGCGATCTTTGGGTCTTTCTCGCGGCAGCTGTGCCCTACACGGTCTTCAGTCTTTTCCAGACCAAGTTTCATCACTACATTTTCCCGGTGGTGCCATTTTTGGCGGTCATCGTGGGCCTTTACCTGGCGCGCATGCACAAGAACGAAGATCGGGCATGGATGCGACTGTCTTTGGCCTTGAGTTTGCCGCTGGCCGCGATCCTGACCATGGATCTCTTGCACGACTACAAGTGGTTCATTCAGCTTTTTGACTACTACTATGGCTGGCCCTTGCCTGCGTCGGTCAACCCATATCCCGTGCTCGGCACCTTGGGTGGCGCTTGGATTCTCTTGCTGGCTGGGCTGTTTTTTTGCAAGCGCATCACTTCGTTCGTCTTCGCCGCGATGGCGGTCGTGGCGGGCATGTTGGTCCTGTATCTCGGTGCCAGCGTTTTGCCGGCCGTCACCAACACCTTTACTCAAGAGCCCCTTTATCGGGCCTATCTGAAGGCAAGCCCCAATCGGGATCCCATCGCCCAGTATAATGGCTGGTTGAGTCGATCTGCTTCTTTCTATTTCGAAAACCAGGTTCGGGATCTGTCCATGGCCGATCAACCCAACATCGACAGGGCCATCGAGTTTCTTCGTCAACCCCGACGTACATTCATGATTCTTGGCGCGGGGCACGGTCGGGACGGCAAGGCCTTGCTCGCTGATTTGCGCCCCAAGGTGCGCAAGGCCTTGGGTAAGAGCCTCTATGTGGTCTACGACGGCCACCCGTTCAGCTTGTTGGTCTCCACGGAGCGGGATCCGGCCGGTGTCCGGCGAGTTAAGGACAAAATTCTGACGGACTTGCCGCCCGGCATCAAAAGAATGAACGTCGACTTCGGCGGCAAGATCGAGTTGTTGGGATATAAGGTGGAACCTGAGGCGGTCGATGCCGGAAGCAGCTTCACCATCTCCTATTTCTTCCGTTGCAAGGAAGCCTTGGCCGATGACTGGCTGGTTTTCATTCATGGAGACGGTCCCCAGGGAGGCTCTCATCGCGTTTTTGGTGACCACGCGCCCCTGGGGGGACTGCATCCCACCAGCGAGTGGCAGGTGGGTCAGATCGTGCAAGACGATTACGTCATGGAAGTGCCCGCCAACTATCCTTACAAGGGTTTCACCCTTTGGATGGGCCTCTGGAAGGGCGACCGTCGTTTGCCTGTGGGTAAGCGCCATCAGCACGATGGCAATGATCGGGTTCGCTCGGCTTACGTCAAGATCAAGTGATGCGGATCAGCTCAATTGGCGTGTGAGGTCATCGGATAGATCCACCCCGCCCAATTCCTGACGGTGAATATCGTTGCCATGACCGGTCAGACTTGCGGCGAACATGCGCCCCTTGGCGCAGCCGGGACAGGTGCTCACGGACAGCACGATGCGCACCGAAAGCTTGCCGGTCTCTTTTGCGTGAGGTTTGTGCTCGGACACGATGTCGTTGATGACCCCGGTTTGCCGGTTGCCCGCGGCTTGCCAAATTCGCTCCAGCAAATCCATGCCCGCCTGGTGAGCCACCTCATTTTCCGCCTGCCAGGCCTCGAGGGCATCGGTGTCCTTGCGTTTGAATTTGCGAGTCGGCGTGCTTGCCGGCAGCACCACCAAATCGCGGGTGCGCATGTAGACCTGACATTGTTCGCAGTAGGGTTTGGCTTTCAGCGCCAAGGGCACGACCAGTCCGCCTAGCACGAATCCCCCCAATTCCAGGGCACGGAAGGCATAGCCCCATGCGCCCAAGGGATCGCCATAATCTGAATCGGATTCGCCCTTGAATTGGATTTGTCGGGTGGACCAGTCAAAAAAAGTGAGAAAGCCCGGGTCTTCTCCTTCGGGGCCGATCTGGGACAGCAGATGCAGGTAGTCGATGTACTGGGCCGCGAAATAGGCCGCGATTTGCAAGAGCAGCACAAGCAAGAGCAGATTCCGCGAGATGCGCACGCCGGTCCACCAGGAGCCCAGGCCGTAACCGCTGCCCGCGGCCACGCCCACCAACAAAGCCCCCACGGGTATGATCCACAGCATGTACAAGCCCATTAAGTTGAAGTCGTCGCTGGCCAGGTTGATGCCCCAAACCGTGGCCAAGGCTAGCGCCGAGGTGACCAGGCCCAAGAGGAGGAGCAAGATCGGGTTTTTGGATTCCAAATCCGTGACGGGATCGGGGGGGGCGATTTCCATGGCAACCTCGTTTTTTATCTCGCCTCCTGCATACCTTTGCAAACCAGGAACTGTCAAATTGACAGGGGTTGATTATTTGGTCATTCTTAGAGCTTGGAAATTGCGTGAAATGAGAAAATCATGGCAAAACGCATTCTTTTGGTGGATGGCGACGAGAAGTCGCGCAAGTTGCTTTCCAAAATCCTTTCTGAAGATGGCTATGAGATTATCGAAGGCCTGAACGGGCAAAAGGCCTTGGCCTTGGCCCGTGACGAAAATCCGGACATGGTGTTGCTGGATGTGGAATTGTCTGGACTAAGCGGCCGGGAGGTCTGCCGCATCCTTAAAGGTAACGATGATTTCGCTTGCCCGCCGATTATCCTCATCACGCCCAAAGAAGACGTGCAGTTCATGGCCGAAAAGCCGGAGTTGAGCGCCGACGATTTTTTGACCAAGCCGGTGCATCCTCTGGAACTGCAAGCTCGGGTCAGGTCCATGCTGCGTCTCAAGAAATTGCAAGACGATTTGATCCGATCCAACGAACGACTACAGGCGGTCAACGAGCGCCTGCACGCGCTATCCAGCCTGGATAGCTTAACGGGCTTGCACAATCGTTTGTCCTTTGAGCAACGCATGCGCTATGAGTTCCAACGCACGGAGCGCTATGGCACGCCTTTATCCATGCTGATGTGCGATCTGGATCACTTTAAGCGCATCAATGACAGTCTGGGTCATCCCTTCGGCGACAGGGTCTTGAAGGCTGTCGCTGATTGCCTGGTTGACTGTGTTCGGGTGGTGGACCTGGTGGCCCGTTGGGGAGGGGAAGAGATGGTGGTGACCCTGCCCGAGTGTAACGCGGCAAACGCCATGATCGTGGCCGAGCGCATCCGCAAGAAGGTCGAAGCGCTGGAGGTGAGCGCCGAGGGGCAAAAGGCTGGCGTCACCATCAGCATCGGTGCATCCCAGTATCCGGACAGTCGGGTGCGCTCCGTTGCTGACATGCTGGATCTTGCCGACAAAGCCCTCTATCTGGCAAAATCCCAAGGGCGCAATCAATCGTGCTACATCCCACCCGTTTCGGATCCAAAAGAAAAGTAATACAAATAATAGACTTATTTGCAGCAGCGAAAGCCCAGGTCCGCCTTGCGAGCGGAAGGGGAGAGGCTGGAGCGGGACGCGCAACGAACCGCCCAATTGGGTCGGGTGGCTGATCCGCCCTTGTGGGTGCGAGCCCTGCTGTTGGGCTGGTACTTGCTAGCCGTCCATTCGCTCACGTTGCCGCTCATGTCGATGGCGCCGAAGGGGCTGCGACAGCGCTGGAAGGTCCCGCAGGACGCCACCGAGCGGTCCTCACCCTGGGCATCTTCCGTGTTGCATCGCTTGGCATCGAAGCTTTGACCATAGGGGAAGGAGCGATTGCCCTTGCCCTTGCAGGCATACTCCCACTCATCCTCGGTGCAAAGCCGTTTGCCTTTGCGTTTGCACATGGCCCTGGCTTGTTTCCAGGACACCTTGACCCGGGGCTTGTGGCCCGCGGCGTTCGGGTATTCGTAACGATCGACGCAGAAGCCTTTGGAGAAATCCACTTTATGCAGGCGTTTCTCGCCAAAATTGCGCATGGGATCATTGGAGGCAGAGCCGATCCAGGCTCTGCCCGTCGGTACAAAAACCATACCCTTGGGGCAATTGGACTTGGCGGCGGGTTCGCTTGGGGTGGCCGCAACGGTTTCTTTTGTTTCCTTGATCGGCTCGGTGGGCACGGGTTTCGGTTCAACAGGTGCGGGAGGTGAGCCATCGTCGGGAACTTCCTCCAGGGTCGGCAGACTGGAAGCCGCCAGCCTGGCCTGTTCCGCTTTGCGTTTTGCCTCAGCCTTGCGCCGGGCGATTTCGGCCTGGCGCTTCTCCTCGGCCCTGCGTTTCGCGGCCTTGCGGGCTTCTTCGGTTCGGCGCCGCTGGTCTGCGAGGCGTTTTTCTTCAGCTTGTCGCCTTGCTTTGGCCTGGCGAGCCTGTTCGGCAAGCCTCGCCTTGTCGGCTTCAGGGGCTTTGTCCTGCTTGGCCTTGAGTGCTTCTTCTTCTTTGCGTGCCTGTTCTGCTTTGGCTTTCTGAACAGCCAAAATGGCGTCTTGGGCCCTGCGCAATTCTTCAGCTTTGCGTGATTCTTCGGCTGCTTTTTGGGTCGCAGCAATCGCCTCGGCTTTTTTGGCCGCTGCTTTCTTGGCTTCCGCATCTTTGGCGGCCAAGTCGTGTTTGGGGACGATTGGACCCGCGTCGCTCGCGGCCAGCTTGGGTTTGTCCGCCGCGGGCTGACCTCCATCGACGATGGCGGTTTGAGCGGGCGGTGTGACCAGGTTGGCTTTCAGGGTCAAAAGATAATCGATGACGAAGTAAGCCACCACGCCCACGATGATCAAGAACACCGACAAAAAAATGTAAACCGGCGTACGCGAAGGCGCGGGCGGCGGCTGGCTATATGGGTAAGGCGGCTGCGTGCCATAGGGTGGCGGTTGGTTCGGGTAAATCGACGGACCCTGGCCGAGCGGCCCCGTGCCTGGGGTCCTGCGAATGGGCTCCGTGGCCGGACGGGGATCTGTTTGTGCCTGGATTGCCGGCATGATGGGCTGGGAAGCAGGGGGCTTCTCCAAAACCTGAACCGGCGCGGGCTCGTCTTTCAGCACGGCCGAGACGTCGTCTTCGGCATTGTCGGACTGGGCCTCTTCTATGGGTCGGGCCACTCGGGCTTTGGACGAAATCAAGGGCGCGGAACCGGTATCGGCGATGGCTGTTTCCTCGTCATCCATGCCCATGGCTTCCACGTTGTGCGGAATGCGGTCGGTGGCGTCCCGCGCCATGGCCGGCTCGGCATCGTCTCCGATTACCTCGTCGATCAGTTCGGCCTCATCGGTGATGGTCCTGGGGGGCTCGGGCTTGATGGGCGTGGGGTCTTTCTGAATGGAGGCATTGACGACCGTCGGCGGGTCGATTTTTAGTTCTTCCGGATCCAGCCCCTTGCGCCGTGGCGGTGGTGGGCCTGGAGGTCCTGACTTGGCCGGCTTGGCACTTTTGGTGCTCTTGGCTGGTTTGTCTTCTTTGCGGGAGGGCGCAGGTCGCGGGGGTTTCTTGGAGGGAGATTTGCTGCCGATGGCTTCATCGAGCTCGTCAAAGAACTCGCCGGTGCTTCGGTGTCGCTTGCCCGGGTTTTCATTCAGTGCGCGTTTGATGAGCGGCAGCAAAGCCCCCAAGGATTTGTCCAGACGAGGCAGACCCGAGGTTGCTCCCTTATAAACCTCGCCGCTGAGCATTTCGCAGAGGATGACGCCCATGGCGTAAATGTCGGCGGCCGGCTTGATGTCTCGTTCGCTGGCGCGTATCTCCGGAGCCAGGTAGGCATATCCGCCCAAATCTGTTTGCTGGGCCGCAACGAAGGGCCGCCGGGGCAGGGCATCCAAAAGCCCGAAGTCGGTGACCTTGAGCATGTCCGGCAGGACGATGATGTTTTCGGGTTTCAAATCGCCATGGACAGTTGCCTCGTGTGCTTTTTCCAGGGCCTGGCAAATATGGGAAAAGATGGGCGTGATTTCTTTCAGATTAAAGCCCTGCTCCTTGTCCTTACGCAAACCGATGATTTTCCGCAGGCTCAGCCCTTCAAGCATCTGCATGGTGAAGAAGACACGCCCCTCGTCGGAGTCCTCGTCATAGAGGCGGATGACGTTGGGGTGGTTGATCTTCCGGGCGGCGCGAATTTGTCCAAGGAAGGTTTTTTGGTCTTCTTTGGTCTGCAGAAGTTTGGGTGACAGCATCTTCAGGGCCACCACCACGTCGATTTCCAGATCATGAGCTCGATAGACCGAACCCACCGGTCCATGGCCCAAGAGGCTCTTGATCTCGTAGCGTTCGGCTACCTGGCTGCCGATTTCCAAGACCACGCCTTCATCAACAGGGACGGCCTTGGCCGAGGCCTTCTGTTGAGACGAAGACTCGGAGCTGGCCGCCTCGCCACCCAAGAATTGTTGCCCACATTGGCTACAAAATTCGCTACCATCGGGGTTGTGGCTGCCACAGCGAAAACAAAGCACGGCTCGCTCCTTAGCAGATCATGAACAAAATTCGAACAGACGCTCAATTAACACAAATTCTGACGATCAATCAAGGTTTTTGGGCTTAGGTGTGATGGCTGAAGTTTGCAACATTGGCATTTTCAAGAGGTGCGCAATTGTGCCAAGTGCCTATTCCGGCCGCTTTTTCGACCAAAGGATATTTTTCTTTACGGTTTGGACCATCTCCTCCACGGGCCCTCTCAATTCGCCGGGGATGTCATCCAGGACCCTCTGAGCCCTAATCACGGATGCCCCTTTTTTTTTCTCAGCGGCAAAGTACTGCGTGTAATAATCCAAAACGTATTCCAGAGGCTTGAGCACTACCCCCACATCGGGTGAAATCTCTCCCAGACCTTCTGAGTACGCCTTGATATCCTCGATTGTATCCTGACATGTGACATCCACAAGGAGGTCCAGCAAGTCTCCAAGAACTTCGCGTTTTGCCTCCTTGTCAATACCTTTCAGCAGTTCGGAACCGGCCTCCAGGTCTTTTGAAAAGGGCGTTCTGTCTCCATTGTGCAAAAAGACCATGGCACGCAAAAAGTGGATAAAGGCCCTAAAGTCATCAGTGGCCTTCTTGATGGACAACGCCTTTTCCAGGAGGTCCAGAGGTTCAATGACAACATTACCTGACAGATGGAACTCGCAGAGAAGCGAGTAAGTTTCTGCCTGCATTTCGTTAATGTGTATGCCCTTACGCAGGCAATCGCCTGCCGCAGCAAATTTGTAGTTTTTGTATGATGTGAAAGCCAAAGTTCGCCATGCTTCGCTATTTTCCGGGTCAAGTTCTACCGCTTTTGAATAGGCTTCTTCTGCTCCCGCGTGGTTATCTTGGATTCCCTGGGCAGAACCAAGATTCATCCAGGCTTTGGCATTTTCCGAGTCAAGCTCCACGGCCTTTGCAAAGGCCTCTTCAGATCCCACGTAATTCTTCTGATGCCAGCAAGCATGACCAAGACTCATCCAGGATCCGGCATCTTTCGGTGCAAGATCCACCACCTCTGCAAAGGCATCTGCGGCCCCGGCGTGGTTCTCCTGACGATTTCGGGAAATACCAAGATTCATCCAGGCTCCAGCACTTTTCGGGGCAAGCTCAACCACCCTCGCATAGGCGTCCTCTGCTCCGGTGTAGTTCTCCTGGAGCCACCGAACAAATCCAAGGCTAGTCCAGGCCAAGAGATTTTTCGAGTCAAGCTCCAGCGCTTTTGCATATGCTTCTTCAGCTCCAGCCTGGTTCTTCTGATGCTCCCGGGCCTGCCCAAGAATAATCCAGCCTGCGGCTTCTCTCGGCGAAAGCTCCACTATTTTCATAAAGGCTTCTTCTGCCCCGGCGTTGTTTTTCTGACACCCCCGAGCAAGACCAAGATTCGCCCATGCACTGCTGCTTTTCGAGTCAAGCTTCACCGCTATCTTTAGGACATCTTCAGCCTCAGGATAATCACCCTTACGCAGCATGAATTGGCCCAGCATCAGGTGGGCATCAAAGTCATCCGGCGCTTGCTTTACTTTTGTTGCAAGCTGCTTCTTGGCTTTTTCGAGGTCGCCCTGTTTGTCTATGTCTTCGAATGCGTCATTGGCGAACTCTTCGGCATTCAACCCGCACTCCTGGAAAAAGGCCAGGGTCTCAAAGAGGGAGACATAATCTCCCTTTTTCATGTGTGCCTTGACAAGTCCCTTGCCCTCGACTCGGAGTGGATCCCAGTGGCCTCGATACTTTTCGCTTTTTTTGAAATCGATGGCTTTCCTGCTGTACAGCCCTGCCAGGCTTTCCTCCCTGGCCCATTTGTCAAGTTCCCTTTTTCTGTACCAGACGGCCAGAAATTCCACTAAGGCCCCTATGATTTTTTGTTCCCGCAGGCCTGTCCGCCATTGGTGCCAGAGTCGGAAGAGTTGATCCGTCAGGGTGTATGGGGTGTTTTTGCCTCTTTTCCCGCTGACCGGGCGCACGATGCCATCGCTTACCAGGCGTGCCATGGATGTGCCCATGCTTCTTGCTGGTAAGAAGGTCCTGTGTGCGATTTCGGTTTGAGTCAGGTTGTGGTCGCTTTCCGCAAGGGCCAGGACAATGGGTTGTACATGGTTTGAGATGTCTCGCATGCGACTCATGTAGTAGCTGCTGAGGTCCTCCTCGAGGAGTTTGCTGAAGGTGTCCACAGCGGTCTCAATGCCACCCTGTCCGCCGATGGCCATGTATAGGAACATGAGTATTCTCGGATTTCCGCCTGTGAGGTGGTACAGCACCCGCAGGCGATAATCGTCCCGTTTCAGGCTTTTGAGCAACTCGTCATTCCCATCCAGCCTGGCCCACCTGCCGAGGAGATCCACGGCCTGGTCATAGTCCAGCAGGTCGAGGGTCCGAAGGCGAAAGAACTGGTAGAGCGGCGCATTGCTGCGAGTGATTCTTTCAAACAGGGTTGGAGACGTGGCGAACAGGAGGAGGAAGTTGTCATTCTGAAGGATGTTCCGAAGTTTTTTGATGTCGTTTGTCTTGGGGAGGCAGCGGGTGAACAGATCGTCCGCGTTTTCCAGCAAGACCAGCAGCTTCTTCTCATGCCTTACGGTAAGGTCTTCAAGGTAGGCTTTTATTTCCTCAAGGATTTCGTCTTGGCCGTTTTTCCCATCCCTCAGGGAATCCAAAAATATACCAATTTTTTTTGATTCCTGCTCGTCACTCTCGGCGAGCTCTTCCCCAATCTTTGTGAGTATCCGGACAAAAAGGGTGTGCAGAGAAAAGACGCCCTGTTCCTCTTCGTTCATGAGCACGGGCATCCATTTGCTGTTGAGGTCTTCTGTCTTTTTTACCATGTGATAGACCATGGCAATGATATGCGACTTTCCCATCCCTCTTGTGCCCAGAATCATCCAGTGCTGAAGGGTGTCCGCGTCTGCTTGGGTTTCTAAACTTGAAATCAGTTCATCCAGCAGTGATTCACGTCCGACAAAGGAGTCCCTCAGCGTTTCGTAGGGTGTCTTTCTCGGGGTATATGGGAAAAATGAATCCATCAGTCATCCTTTCGTAGCGGAAAGGTCATCTCCTTCAGGCATGACATGTCTTACCCACCAGTCCTTGAGGAGCTTGCTGGCAAGGAAGATCCTGCTCTTGTCCTCCTTTACATAAAAATCGTCATGCAGAATGCCAAGCATCAGTTCAAACCCGACATTGCTGCCTGTCGTCTTTTTCCAGATGGCTTCAAGGTTGCGCTTGTCCACTGACTCGTTTACCGCCAATTCATTCAGCAAGCGCTCGGCCCCGGCGCGACTTATTTGCTCGTAGCGATTGTAACGATCAAGCTGTTTCCCTATAGATTCAAAGTAGCGTTTGCTTCCAGAGCCAAGGAGCTCGTCATAGTAGGTCTCTTTAATTTTTTTGATCGACAGCGTTTTTCCCTCACCACAGATCCTGCAGAGGGAGTCAAGAAACAACTGTAGGAAGTAGGGGATTGGTTCCCCGATGAGTGAGAG
>JAFCZJ010000178.1 GCA_019314375.1 Deltaproteobacteria bacterium
CTGAAGGCCGCCGGTGTGGAGATTTCTGGACAGGAAATCGATCTGGTGGAGCAAGTTTGGGGAGAAGAACGCCCCGCGATGCCCAAGGCGGCATTGAGGGCCCACCCGACGAAGTACGCTGGAGAAACGGTCGCCGATAAGCTCAAGCGCATCCGTACCGCGATGAGGGAAACTGATGCGGGGGCTTTGGCCGTGGGCGCTTTGGATGAGATCGCTTGGGCCTTGAATTTGCGCGGCGCCGACGTGGACTTCAACCCCGTTTTTATTTCCTTCCTCCTGGTCGAAGAAAAGAAGGCCCGGCTTTTCGTTGATACAAGCAAGCTCAGCGAGGAATTGAAGGCCTCTTTGCCGGCCGATTTGAGCCTTGAAGACTACCCGCGCTTCGGCCAGGCCCTGGCCCGGCTCGGTGCCGAGGGAAGGGCGGTCTGGATGGATCCGCAGACCCACAACCAGCACAGCCGACAAGAGGTAATCAAGGCGGGTGGCCGGATTTTGGCCGATCCCAGCCCCATCAGCGCCTGGAAGGCGATCAAGAATCAGGCTGAACTTGAGGGATTTCGTGCGGCCCATCATCGGGACGCCCTGGCGATGGTCAAGTTCCTGCGCTGGTTGGAGACGGCGGTGCCCGCGGGTGAACTGACCGAGCTCAGCGCCGCCGCGCGTCTGGGGGAATTCCGGGCGGAGGCCCCCGAGTATATCGGCCCTTCCTTTGAGACCATTTCAGGCTATGGCCCACATGGCGCCATCGTTCACTACCGAGTGAACGCCGAATCCGACATCCCACTGAAAACCGAAGGAATCTATCTCGTCGATTCAGGTGGGCAGTATGAAGACGGCACCACCGACATCACGCGCACTATGGCCCTGGGCACCCCCACGGCCATGCACAAAAAGGCCTACACGGCCGTGTTGCGGGGCCATCTACAGCTTTTCCGCAGCCTCTTCCCCGAGGGCACCGATGGGTACCAGCTCGACGTGCTCGCGCGAGCGCCTGTCTGGGCCGCCGGTTTGAACTACGGTCATGGCACGGGGCACGGGGTCGGCGCGGCCCTTTGCGTCCACGAGGGGCCTTTTTCGGTCTCACCGCGCAAGAACATGACGGCTCTGGCAGCGGGCCATGTTTTGTCGATCGAACCCGGTTACTATAAGACCGACGACTTCGGCATGCGCATTGAAAACCTGGCGGTGGTGGTGGAGGTGGAGCAGAACGAATCCGGTAACTTTCTCGGATTCAAGCCTTTGACCCTTTGCCCCTACGAAAGACAGCTCATTGATAAGAAAATGCTTAACCCAACGGAGATTGAGCAGATCAACGATTATCACAAAACCGTGCTGGATGTGCTTTCTGAAGAGCTGGACGAGGCACATCGCGCCTGGTTGACTCAGGCCTGTCGGCCCCTGTGAGGAAACCCTGATGTACGAGATATCCGTGGAGAGCACCATCAGCGCCTCTCATCACCTGCGAGGCTATCAGGGCAAGTGCGAAAAAATTCATGGCCACAATTGGCGAGTTGAAGCCTGCGTGGCCTCCGAGGTCTTGGACAAGACGGGTTTGGTGTTGGATTTCGGCGATTTGCGCAGAGCCCTGAATAAATCCCTTGAGGATTTTGACCACGCAGATCTGAACGCACAGTCGGTCTTTGCCGACTGCAATCCTTCAAGTGAAAACATGGCTCGCATCGTCTTCGAGCGCTTGGCTCGCATCGTCGACAATGAAAGCTTGAAGCTTACGCGGGTGCGGGTCTGGGAGACCGAGGGTTCCTGTGCCAGCTACACCAAAGGCTGAACTCGACCCCATGTCTACGCACAGTCTGGACCTCTGCGAGTTTTTCGTGAGCATTTCAGGCGAGGGGAGCCACGCCGGCAGCCCTGCCATTTTTTTGCGCACGGCGGGCTGCAACCTTCGCTGTGCCTGGTGCGACACCTCTCGCGCCTGGGGAGACGGAAAGCGCATCGAGCGAGGCAAGGTCTTAGACGCCATTCTGGCGCAGTTGCCCCGGCTCGTGATTCTCACCGGGGGAGAACCCTTGCAGCAGACGGCCATCCCCTGGCTGGCCCAGGAACTCATCAGGGTGGGGCGGCGGGTCTCGGTGGAAACCAATGGGAGCTTGGACATTGAGATGCTTCCCCCCGGGGCCCATGTGGTGCTTGACATCAAGGCACCATCGTCGGGCGAGATGGACAAGATGGATTTCGACAACCTGACCCGCCTGCGGGCAGGGGACGATCTGAAGCTCATCATCGCGGATCGGCAGGATTTTGACTGGGCCTGTCAATTGCTGGAACTGCGAACACCCGCGGATGGCGTGAATATCTTCGTGTCCCCTGCGTTCCAACTTTTGGAAGCAGCGACTTTGGCCTCCTGGCTTATCGAGAGTGGCTTGGCTGCACGTTTGCAGCTTCAGTTGCATCGATATCTGTGGCCTGAGGGTGGTGAAGCCATTCCCTTGCCGCTGCCGGAATAGTCAGAACCATCCAATTGTTTGACTTCTAAGGTGTTTCGGGTTACAAAATTTGTGATTTGCTTATCGTTCGGACGGAGTGCAGACCATGTTTAACAAAGTCAGTCGACCCGTGAGTTTTCTTGTCTTCGTGGCCCTTTTGTCTATTGCAAGCGTGGTCTTGGCTGGCAGTACCTTTCTGAACGGGGTGCGTATCGACGGCTTGACCAATCAGAAATTTGAAAAGTGCACCGTCACCATCGACGCCAAAGGCGACGTGTACATCGATGCGCCGGGTTATGCCGTCGAGGGTGGCGAGAAAACCGCGGTCTCAAAGCCGCAGGACGCCCAACGCACCACGATCACGGGGATGCCCAGCAAACGTTACTGGCTGGTCAAGGAAGAGAACTACCCGGGCAAGGCCCAGTACGACATCGATGTGTATATCAACAGCGTTTGGTTCAGGCGCATTCGTTCCAATGGCGAGCAGATCATCCAGGAGGTCACCAAGTACCTCAAGCCTGGTCCGAATGTGATCCATTTTGCAGCCACCAAAAATGTTGGCGAGAAACGATTGAGTTTCTCACCCCAAGTATATATGCGCGTCATCATCGGAGAGGGCAATATCGGGGGCAACAATGTGATGATCGAGAATCCCCTGGTGCAATACAAGCGCACGGCCAACGAAACCGCCAACTTCAACGATGAATACACCATTACGGTGCAATGAACCACGGCGTGAGCCGCTAAGGGATTTTCGGTGTACGAGTTACTAGACCAGGTCCATCACTTAGAAGTGACCAGGGAAAACGTGGTCGCCATCATTGAGTCTATCAATAGACCGATGGTGGCGGCGTCGGGGCGCTCTTTGGAGCCGGCCAAAAGTTATATCGTGGGCATGCGCAATGCGGCCTCGGGCCAGTTTGCCATTTATATCTACCTGTATCTGACCGATAGCAACGATAGCTTGATCTATCTACATGACCCGGCCGAGATTCCCATGGACAGCTACCACGAGCAAGAGCTGGAAGCCCTCAGCTTTGTCGAGAGCATGGGCTTCATGGTCGACAACGTGAATTTTCGCTCCATGTCGCCCGAACAGCAGAACCATGTACTTCAGACCATGCCGGTTTTTCAAGCCGATTTGAAGGCCTGGGCCCGGGCGCGGAATGGTGGGGAAGATGAGCTGCAGCAGGATGAGCAGGATGAGCAGGTTGAGGACGGTGAGCCTTTGGACTTGTCCGCACTTGAGGGCGAAGTCCTCGAGTTAAAGGAAGTGGCGCTCGAAACCCCGGTGGAGGCTGCAAAAGTCATCCCGCCGGAAGGCGTGGCCAAAATCGCGAAGATTCTGGCCTCTTTTTGAGGCGAATTGTTTTCAAAGAAGGCAAAGAAGGCGAAGCATGACCCCAAGCAAGCGAATATTACTGGCATCCTGCATCTTTGTTTTTTTAGGCGCTTGCGTTACAGGACCCTCCCAAAAAGACATCAAGCAGGCTGAAATTCGTTACGATCTCGGTGTGGGCGAACTCCACGGGGGGCAGTTTCGTCAGGCCTTGCGTAGCTTCATGGCCGCGGTCAAGGTGCACCCTGACTTCGCTTTGGCGCACAATGGCCTGGGTCTGGCCTACATGGTCATGGGTCAGAATCAATTGGCGGAGACTCATCTGAAACGAGCCCTGGAACTCAAGCCTGATCTGAGCGAAGTGCTGAACAATCTGGCTCGGCTATACATGAACCAGAAACGATTCCGGCAGGCCATCCCCTTATTGGAGAAGGCACTCGAAGATATGTTCTTGAAAGAGCGCTACTTGGCCGAGAGCAATCTGGGCTGGGCTCTCTTCATGACTGGAAAACAAAAAAAGGGCATGGACCGAGTCATGACCGCTTTGGCCCAGAATGAAAAACTCTGCGTGGGCTACCTGTATCTGGGCCTGATGTACGAGAAAAGAAAGCAATACGACAAGTCCGTCGAAGAACTGCAACAATTGGTGGAGTATTGCCCTGACTATCCTGAGGGCTTGTTTGCATTGGCCAAGGTGCTCCTGCTGCAAGGCAACATCCGAGCAGGTTGTCGCCACCTGGCCTCATGCCGGGATTTGGGCCGCCGGTCACAAACTGGACGCAGCTGCCAACGACTCATCGATCAAAACTGCGAAGCGTCCACCGATCCCTGAACGAGAGACCTTCTTGCGTCGTATCAGCGAAGCCGCGGTTCTGCTGCAACGCTTTCCCATGGGAGAATCGGATTGGCGTCTGATTCTTTTGTGCCAGCATACAGGCAAAATTTCGGCGGTGGCTCCTGGGGCTCGGCGGTCAAAAAAACGCTTCGCCGGGGTCCTGGATCTGTTCTGTGAGTTGGATTTGGTGGCGGTGGACCGAGGACGAGGCGGACTCTGGCGCCTGGAGGAGGCCAAGCTTATCCAGGCTCATACCAAAATAAGAGAAGACCTCGTGGCCATCGCCCATGCCGGTTACGTGACGGAGCTGGTGGACGCCATGGTCAGGGAGGGCCAAGAGGACCCTGAACCCTACGCATTTCTCTGTTCGCTTCTGACAAGGCTGGAACAAGGACCTTTGACTGGGCTGGATCTACGCCGGGTAGAACTGCAAATGCTCGAACAAGCCGGGGTGGCACCGGCGTTGGAAAATTGCTTGGCTTGCGGAACGCGCCAGGCCAAGTCTTGGGCATTCGACCACGAGCAGGGAGGGCTTGTTTGTCCCGCATGCCCCAAAGGACCTCATCGCGAAGAACTGGGCCAGGCCGAGGTGGATCTTCTGAGGGGCCTCCAGGCGGGTCGAAGCGGCATGGCCGACTCCAAGGCCAATCAGGCGCTCATCCGCAGACTGCTCATCCGTCTCATCGATGCCCAGATAGGTCGACCCCTCAAAGCGCGAGAATTTTTGCGCCAATTGGCCCGTTCGAAAGAACATGCTAGAACTAGAACCGGAGGTTCTCAATGAACAGGATCTGGGTATTGATGGTGTTGGCTGCGTTGATGTTCTGGGGATGCGGGGAGGGCGGCATCGAAATGGACGCTGGGACAGATGCGCTTGTTGACGCCGGTGAGGACGCCGGTGAGGACGCCGGTGAGGACGCCGGTGAGGACGCTGGTGAGGACGCCGGTGAAGATGCTGGTGAAGATGCTGGTGAAGATGCTGGTGAGGACGCTGGTGAAGACGCTGGTGAAGACGCCGGTGAAGACGCCGGTGAAGACGCTGGTGAAGACGCTGGTGAAGACGCTGGTGAAGACGCTGGTGAAGACGCGGGTGAAGACGCTGGTGAAGACGCGGGTGAAGACGCGGGTCCCCTTGTGGGTTTGCCTTATCCCGAGCGGGACACCTATGCCATCAAAGGGGTGATGCCTGATTTTTGGTCCAACAGGAACGAGCTGGCGGAAGTTCAGACCGGTGCCATCTCGGTCAACCTGGTTTGGGCTTTATGGGAGGGGAACACCAAGTCACCACCCTGCTCCGGTTCAGAGCAAGAGTATGATGGGCACTGCTTCGTCATCGATCAATCGCGAGATGCGGAAATCCGCGCCTACACCGATCTGGGGGTGGTGGTCACGGGCATCGTCTACGGCGTGCCGGGCTGGGCCCGCGTGGGCAATACGGGTTGTTCGCCCGCCATTGCAGGTTTTGACATGTTCTGTAGCCCTGACAACCCCGACGACTACGCGCGGTTTGCCGGGATGATTGCCCAGCGTTACAACGGGGAGAACGGGCACGGCCGGGTGGCCGATTTTGTGATCCACAACGAGATCAACACCAACATTTGGTTCGACATTGGTTGCGGCCAGGGCGTCCCTTGTGACCAGGCCCTTTGGATCCAGACCTACGCCGAGAACTACGCCGCGGCCTATGACCTCATCAAGTCGCATCAGTCCGAGGCCAAGGTGCTGCTCTCTTTTGAGCATCATTACGACTATGAATATGATCAGCCCGCCGCGGATTTTACGGTGATCTCGGTGAAAACATTCATCACCGAGTTTGACGCGCAGATCGGCAATCGCAAGTGGCAGGTGGCCTATCACCCCTATGCGCCGGATCTCTGGAAAACCGAGTTTTCTGCTTTGGATTTACCCCGGGTGACCTATGGCAACATCGGCGTCATCTTAGGCTGGCTTCGCGCCGCCTTTCCAAACAAACCCCACGCCTGGGAAGTCCAACTCACCGAGAGCGGTCTCAACTCAGGTCCTCCATCCAACGAAGCGGCGCAGGCCGCAGCCATGTGCACTTCTCTGCGCAACATCCTGGGCACCCCGGGGATCACCTCATACATCTACCATCGAATGCAGGATCACCCAGCGGACGGCGACTGGAAAATCGGCATGAGGCGCGCCGACGGGAGCGCCAAACCCTCCTGGACGGTCTGGGCCATGGCCAATCGAATCGATCTGGACCCGCCCCAACTCGACTGCGGCTTCGAGCACCTCCCGTACACGCTTCTGACATCCAGCGTGCGTGACGAGTTTGTCGATATCCATTGGACCTCCTCCCGACTTCCCCCGGCCGACTTTGCCGCGGAGGAAAGCTGGTACCTGCTAAGGGAACCGGAGGCCGGTACGGTGCTGCTTTTTGAATGCTACGAAGAGACCCTCGCCGGAGACACCACCTTCCTCACCGAAGATGTGGGCTGTGAGGGCATGGAGAACATGGGGCCGGTGGGCTACATCTGGACCACGCAAATCCCCAACTCGGTGGCGCTCTATCGATGCCGGGGGCCCTGGAACCAAGACAACTTCGTTTCCGAGGATTCCAACTGCAATGGAGAGGATATCCTGGGCCTACTGGGCTACGCCCTCCCGGCGCCTTGACCCCTAAAATCGGTGGGGGGACGTTGTTGCGTTATTCTCGTTAAAATGATCCCCTAACTATTCGGCCCAACTATTCGGCTGGCATCTAGTTTTGGCTAAGCGCACCAGAAAAAGTGAAAGAGGAGGTTCAAATGGGTAGTGTCAGGGGTCGGGTTTTGTTGTCTTCGTTTGTTCTTTTGTCTCTTTTCGCGCTCATATTTATGGCTTGTTCCGATGGTGGCGATCAATGCACGCCGTCTTGCACGGGGAAATGCTGCGGGGACGATGGATGCGGTGGGGTCTGTGGCAACAACTGTTCACTCACCAGCCAGACCTGCAACGCGGACACCTGCCTTTGTGAAGAAGAATGCCAGGGCGTGGATTGCGAGGTTCTGGACAAGGAATGCGGCAACTGGGACGACGGCTGCGGGGTCCAGATCGACTGCGGCACCTGTCCGGGGACCACGGACTATTGCACCCCCGAGGGGCAATGTGTTGACGATTGCGCTGGGCTGGCCTGCGGACCGTCGCCGAATCTGGAAGCGGATTGCGGCACCTGCCCCGGCGCTACGGGCTATTGCAGCGCCGAGGGGCAATGTGTTGACGATTGTGCCGGGCTGGACTGCGGATCGTCGCCGCATTTGGAAGCGGACTGCGGCACCTGCAGCGGGGCAACGCCATATTGTACCCCCTCGGGCCGGTGTGAGGTTGTTCAGTCAGCCCTGACATGGCTCTCAATTCCTGGTGGTACGTTTCAGATGGGAAGTGATGCAGGTGATTCTAGGGAACTGCCCGTGCATCCGGTTACGGTGCCGTCTTTCGAGATGAGCAAGACCGAGGTGACGGTCGAACAGTACCAGGTCTGTGTCGAAGCGGGGACCTGCACTTTGCCGAATGACAATACCGCGAGTTCTTATTGCAACCGGGGATATTCAGATCGAGGGGCACATCCGGTGAACTGTGTTGACTGGGACCAGGCGGTAGCCTTTTGTACCTGGGCGGGAGGCCGCTTACCGTCTGAGGCCGAGTGGGAGTATGCGGCTCGGTCGGGGGGGCAGGACATCACCTACCCCTGGGGGGATGAAACGACGACTTGCGAGTACGCGGTGATGTGGGAGGGAGGATTGGGCTGTGGAGAGGACCGCACCTGGGCTGTATGCAGCAAGACCGATGGTGACACGGACCAGGGGCTTTGCGACATGGCGGGGAATGTAGGGGAGTGGGTGCAGGATTGGTATCACGATGATTATACGGGTGCCCCTGATGATGGCAGTGCATGGGAAGATAGCGGCTCCTCCCGGGTTAAGCGCGGCGGCGGCTTCAACGGCGTTGCCAGCGGCCTGCGCGCCGCCTTTCGCTACTTCGTCGTTCCCTCTATTCGCGTCTACAACCTCGGCTTCCGCTGTGCAAGGTAGTGGCGTGGAAGCCCACCCCAACGATTCGTAAATGCCACTAACATCAAGGCGGCCGCAGGTTTGGACCGATTGACCGGGCATGGCCGGAATGCTATAATTAATCAGTGAAAAGCCATCTTATGCATGTCTGCCTACTCGCGGCAGTCGCGGTGCTCCTTGCATCGACCTGGGGATGCGCTAGGTTCGGATTTGAACCGAGTTGCACAGACTGCGACGACGGGATCGCCTGCACCCGGGATGTCTGCTCCTCGGGCCTGTGCCAGCATGTGCCCGACAGCTCGCTGTGTCCAGATGGTGAGCTGTGTCTCGGTAGCGACCAGACCGCGTCCTGCAAGGCGGTGGGTAACCTCCCGGGGAGCGTGGCGGACGCATACTTCGGCGTGCCCCTTGAGAGTCTCGACCTGTCCGGGGCGAGTTCTTTGGTTTACCTGGATGGAGACAGCGGCGAGATCTGGGATGACGGCGGCAGGGTCTTTCGGGGCCCGGGCACGGGAGATGTAGGTGGCATCGGCTTCGATTTGGTTGGCCAGAGAGATGCGCCCTCCAATCAGGTTGCTGTCTTTTCCTTCGCGAGTCTCATCGTGCCGGAGGGGGTGACGGTGGTGGGGATCGGTTCCAACCCGCTCGTCTTGTTTGGCCGAGACTGGGTGGAGATTCACGGTACCGTGGACGTGGGGGCCCGGCGGGAAGATGACGCAGCCGTGTATGACGGCGATTGCTTGTCCGGGCCGGGCGGCTTTGCTGGTGGCCAGGCGGGCGAGATCGGCTTGGGAGAATGTGGCGGTGGCGCGGATGGCGGCGATTCCTGCGGCCTTGCTTGCACCGCCGGAGGAGGAGGTGGCGGCCACAGCGGCCTGGGGGGCAGTGGTGGAGACGGTTCCGACCCCGAGGGCGGCTGCCCGACCGTATACACCGGCGGCGCAGGGGGAGGAGAGTGCGGGCGCGAGTCCATCCAGCCGCTGGTTGGAGGTAGCGGCGGAGGCAGCGGCGGCATCGCAGTGGGAGTGCCCAGCGAGCCGGGACTCGGTGGTGCCGGAGGGGGTGCGATCCAGATTATCTCCCTTTCCGGCGTATTGCTTGGCTCGACCGGGATTGTGACCGCCCCGGGCGGTGGTGGTGGTGGTGGTGCCAACGATGCCGGCGGCGGTGGCGGCGGCGGCGCGGGCGGCGCCATTCTCATCGAGGCTGCAATGGTGATCCTCGACGCCAGTAGCGTGCTGGCTGCCAACGGCGGCGGAGGTGGCTCCGGCGACTGCACCTGACCCGGCTCCGAGGGCCGGCCCGGAGGGCGCGGCGAAGCGAACGCGGACAGGGCGCCCGGCGGTGCCAATTATTATATCACCAGGGGACCGAATACGGGCGTGGGAGGCTCTGGCGGCGCGGCCGGCGAGCCGGATGGCGAGAGGGGTCTGGGTTACCTGGACCCCGGCGACCACATCAAAGCCAATGGCGGGGGTGGCGGCGGCGGCGCGGGCCGGGTTCGCGTGGTTTGCTGGGAGCAATGCAGCCTGGACGGGCTGGTAAGCCCGGATCCCCCCTGATGGGTTCAGCACCCCCCCAACTATTCGGCTGGCACCTGGTTTTGGTGGCACCTGGTTTTGGTGGC
>JAFCZJ010000179.1 GCA_019314375.1 Deltaproteobacteria bacterium
CTAGTGACTGACTGCTCAGCGCTTTTTTCGCGCGGGCGCTCTGTGGATGGCTCTGCCGATGCTGTCGGCGGCGGCTTCGGCCAGCATTTCGGGCATGGTGGGATGGGCGTGGATTACGTCGGCCAATTGGGCCGCGGTCAGACCCAGGTCCACGGCCAGTGCTATCTCCGCGATGAGTATGCCGGCTTCTTGGCCTGCCACCCATCCGCCCAAAACCCGCTGATCCGACGCGGAGCAAATGATTTCTACACGACCTTCCGCGACGCCGTCGCATAGGGCTTTGCCCGAGGCCTGGTATAAGAATTTTCCTACCGTCACATCCAGTTTGTCTGCTTTTACTTCCGCCGGGCCTAGCCCTACCGTGGCCAATTCGGGATTTGTGAAAACAACGCCCGGTACCGCCTTGTAAGACATTTTTTCGACCTGGCCCATGGCATTGGCCGCGGCGATTTCGCCTTCCCGGGCCGCCGTGTGAGCGAGCCAGGTTCGGCCCACGAGATCCCCAACGGCGTAAAGGCCTTCGATGGGGGTGGCCATGTGGGCGTCGGTTTCCACGCAACCACGGCGCAAGGTCAGACCGCAGTCTTCCAGGCCCAGGTCTTCGGTGACGGCCTTGCGACCCACGGCCACCAGCACCTGGTCGCAGGCAATCCGCTCATCTTCGGGCAGTATGACCTCCAGGCCTTCCGCCGAGGCCTCTCCCAGGCCTTGCACGGCGCTTGAGCAGAGCACGTGGATGCCTTGTTGCTTGAAGGCTCGCTTCAGCTGTTTTGAGAGTACCGCGTCCATGGTCGGCAAAAGACGGTCCAACAACTCCACGACCCAGACCTCGACACCAAAGGCTCGATAGATGCTCGCAAACTCACAGCCGATCACGCCGCCGCCCACCACCACCAAGCGCTTGGGCAAAGACTGGCTGGCCAAAAGTTGATCCGAGCTCAGCACCCTTTTTCCGTCCACGGGCAGCATGGGCAAAGTCGCCGGACGGCTGCCCGTCGCCAAAATCACGCTTCGCGCCTTCAGCTCTTGTTCTCCCACGCGAAGCTGCTTCGGCGAGGTCAATTTTCCCCGCCCCCGAAACAGCTCAACCTTGTTGGCCTTGAGCAAGCCCTCGATGCCGGTGCGTAGTTCGGCAACAATGTCATCTCTGCGTTTGGCCACGGCCGAGAAATCCAACTCCACGCCATCGGGAACCCGGATGCCCATCTCTTCAGAGCGATGAATCCGCTCTAAGAGATGCGCGCTGGCAGCCAAGGCCTTGGTGGGGATGCATCCACGATTCGTGCAAGTGCCGCCGAGGGCGTCTTGCTCGACCAGGGCGACCCGTCCACCGAGCTGCGCCGCACGAATGGCCGCGGCGTATCCACCAGGACCACCGCCCAGCACGATGAGGTCGAAGGTTTTTGCCTCGCTCATGACTTGTTCTCCTCTTGCCATGTCGACTGAAAGGCCTTCAGCAAGTCCCGTCCCCGCGGCCCGAATCCTTCAAATGTCAGGCTTCGACGCTGCTCATCGATGATCGATATCTCCAACAAAAGACCCGATGCGGGGCGAGCCTGGGCAATCCGATCCCACCATTCCACCAGGCAAACCCCATCGCTTTCCAGCAACTCATCGTAACCGATCTCGATCAATTCGTCGTAGACCCCCAAGCGATACAGATCGAGATGATGCAGAGGCAGACGCCCAGGATAGCTTTGCAGAATGGTGAAGGTCGGGCTGGTCACGGCGCATTGTTCATCCACGCCCCCACCCAAAGCCACTCCTTGCACAAAGCAAGTTTTGCCGGCACCCAGATCACCGCTCAGGCCAACCCAGTCCATCGCCAAGAACAACTGACCCAGGCTGCGTCCCAGGGCCTGGGTCTGCTCGCGGGAGGCGCTTTCGACGGTCCAGCAGTCAGCAGGGTCAGCTGTTTTCGGCATCGACTTCTTCGCCATCCGAATTCGCCTCAAATCGAGAAAACACTTCCGGCAGACGCTTCAGGATGTCGCCCGCCTTCATGGCCCGCTGGCTGCTTGCCAAGGATGCCAAATCGCCGGCCAGTCCATGGACGTAGGTTGCCACACAGGCTGCCTCCAGGGATTCCATGCCTTCAGCCAGCATCGACCCGATCAGGCCCGTCAAGACGTCGCCACTACCGCCCGTAGCCATGCCCGGATTGCCCGTCGGGACGATGAAAGTCTGCCCCTCGGGATCCGCGACCACCGAATGCGCGCCCTTGAGCACGACCACGGCACCGGATTCCTTGGCCAGGCGCTCTGCCGCGCCGATGCGATCGGATTGCACCGTCTTTGTGTCCTGTCCCAAGAGCCTGGCCATTTCCCCCGGATGCGGGGTGAGGACCCGCGGGGCCTTCACCTGGGCCAACAAGTCCAAGTGTCCCACCAAAAGATTCAGCCCATCGGCGTCAATGACCATGGGCACTTCGATTTCCTCAACCGCCCGCAAGACCATGCGCTCCACTTCAGGCTCTTGCCCCAGGCCCGGTCCAAGGGCAATGGCTGTCGCTGGGGCCTGCGATGACCTGTTGCAAGACAGGCAATGGCGCAGCAAGGGTAACCAGGCCCGCCCCGCCACGCAGCCCTGCCTCCACACACAGCCCCGCGGCACCAGGCTTGTTCAGCGAGCCGGCCAAGACCAAAAGATGCCCAAAATCCCCTTTGTGGGCGTCGGGGGCCCTCAAGGTCAGGTATTCAGCGATGTCGTGTTCGGCCAGGAGCCAAAGAGAAAGTCCTTTGTCTTCGAAGGCCTGGGGCGGAAGTCCAATATCCACCACATGCAAATCGCCACACAAATCAGCGCCCGGAAAGAAAAGCTGACCCCGTTTGGGGGCCCCAAAGGTGACCGTCACGTCCGCGCGCAGCCCGCGACCCAAAATTTGTCCAGTATCCGCGCTCACGCCACTGGGCATGTCCACGGCGATCAGGGGTGCCGTGGAGGCGTTCATCCGGTCGATCACTTGAGCGTAAAGTCCAGTGACGTCCTTGCTGAGTCCAATCCCGAACAATGCGTCCACCACCAAATCCAAGTCATCAAAAGCCAAGGAATCGATGGCGTCTTCATCGAGACATGCCGTAATCACCCCGCCGAGATTGGTAAAAATCTGGGCATTTTGGGCAGCGTCCCCTTGCAGGGCGTCCGTTTCACCCAACAAGGCGCAGCTTACCTCATGCCCATGGGTTAAAAGATGGCGCGCCGCCACAAAACCATCCCCGCCGTTGTTGCCTTTGCCGCAAACGACCAGGACCCGACCCTCATCCACGATCAGGGCTTCGGCGGTTTCCGCGACGGCCCTGCCCGCAACCTCCATCAGGACACAACCCGGGATACCAATCTCTTCGATGCTTTGCTTGTCGATGCGCCGTATCTCGTCGGCACTCAGAACCGCGATAGCCACTGTCAGGTCCCCTCGACCTACTGGCCGCTACGGGCTTGCAGAATCGCCTGCTTCATCTCTCTGACGGCCTCGACCATGCCCACGAAGATCGCTCTGGCGATGATGCTGTGGCCGATGTTGAACTCGGTGATTTCGAGCAGGGCCGCCACCGGTGCCAAATTGTTCAGGGTCAAGCCATGGCCGGCATAGACCGGCAAACCGATCTTGGAGCAGGTCTTTGCTGCATCCACCAAACGGCCGAACTCTTGCTGCCGCACGCCTTGGCTCTTGGCCTCACAATAGGCACCCGTGTGCAACTCCACCGCATTGGCATTTACTTTGTGGGCTGCCCGGATCTGATCGATGTCCGGATCGATGAAAAGGCTGACGTGAATGTCACCGTCTTGCAGAAAGCGAACCTGGTCTTTGATGGGATCGCGCCGCATCGCCACGTCCAAGCCACCCTCTGTTGTCAACTCTTCCCGCTTTTCCGGCACCAAAGTGACCATATCGGGCTTGAACTCGTAAGCTATCTTGCTCATTTCTTTGGTGGCGGCCATTTCCAGGTTTAGTCGGGTCTGAACCGTTTCACGCAGAATTCGCAAATCTCTTTCCTGGATGTGTCGCCGATCTTCCCGCAGGTGAATCGTTATCTGATCTGCTCCACCTGATTCAGCCAAGGCAGCGGCCGTCACCGGATCAGGATAGCGCGTGCCTCGAGCCTGCCGAATGGTCGCTACATGGTCCACGTTCACACCCAAACGCACTTCATCCATTGTCCTATCCTCACTTTCCAAAGGCGTCGGCGATGTCCCGCGCCCAAGCCATGATGGTCTTTTCGTTCTCTCCTTCCACCATGACCCGTACCTTGTTTTCAGTACCGGAGTATCTCACAAGCACCCGTCCCTTGTCTTTGCAAGCTTTCTCCACGCTGACGATGGCCCGCTGAACCGCCGGCAAATCCTGAATAGGGCGCTTGTTCTCAACCTTGCGGTTGACGATCACCTGAGGCACGGCGGTCATGACCTTGGCCAATTCACTCAAGGTCTTCCCTTCGCGCAGCATCACGCTCAAGGTCATCAGAGCCGCCACCACGCCGTCCCCTGTGGTGGTGTGGTCAAGAAAGACCAAGTGGCCTGACTGCTCTCCGCCGAGGTTGTAACCACCCTTTCGCATGGCCTCGACCACGTAGCGATCGCCGACTTGCGTCCGCAGCAGACGAACCCCCATGTCCACCAGGGATTTCTCCAGCCCCAAATTGCTCATGACCGTCGCCACCACGGTTTTCTTGCGTAGCTGTTTCTGTCCCAGCATGTTCTTGGCGCAAATGGCCAACATGTGATCACCATTCAGGATGTCGCCCTTTTCGCCGACCATCACGACTCTATCCGCATCACCGTCCAAGGCGATGCCGAGATCCGCCTTGTGCCGGCGAACCGCTTGGGTGATGACCTCCGGATGCAATGAGCCACAACGCCTGTTGATGTTGCGCCCGTCCGGCTTGACGTTGAGAAGGAAAACCTTGGCACCAAGTTCTTCAAAGACGGCCGGCGCAACTCGGTAACCTGCGCCGTTGGCGCAGTCGACCACGATACGTACGCCATCGAGGGTCAAGTCTTTGGGCAAAACATGCTTGAGACTCACCACATACCGACCCACCGCGTCATCGATACGAAAAGCCTTACCCACTGCATTGGCGGTGGGCCGATGGTGATCGATGATGTTCTCTACCATGAGCTGTTCAATGCGTTCTTCCGTCTCATCGGGCAGCTTGAAGCCGTCACCCGCGAATATCTTGATGCCGTTATCCTGGAAAGGATTGTGGGAAGCAGAAATGACCACACCCGCATCCGCCCGCATGGCTTGGGTAAGCAAAGCGATGCCCGGCGTCGGCAATGGACCCACCAGAAGCACGTCCACCCCCATGGAGCAGATCCCCGAGGCCATGGCCGTCTCAAGCATATAGCCACTAAGTCGCGTATCCTTGCCAATGAGCACCCGAGGACGCCTGCTGCCCTTGCGGAACAAATAGGCCACGGCACGGCCGAGCCTCAAAGCAGTCTCACTGGTCATGGGATGGACGTTGGCCACACCGCGAATGCCATCGGTACCGAAGATACGTCGCATATTTTATTGTTCCTTTATCAGGCGCTCTTGCCTGATGCACCATGCCATATCAGCAACCTGTCGCATGCCATCCACATCATGCACCCTCAATAAATGAGCGCCATGAAGCACAGCAGCAGCCACAGCCGCCGCCGTCCCATGCAGCCTCTCATCAACCGGCTTACCCAAAGCCGAACCAATAAAAGACTTTCGTGAAGGGCCCAAAAGAAGTGGCCTTCCAAGATTCAGAAACATCTCAAGCCGGTTCAAAACCGTCAGATTCTGCTCGGGCGTTTTCCCAAAGCCAATACCAGGATCCAAGAGAATGCGATTTCGCTCCACGCCCGCTTGCTCGGCCAAGCGGATTCGAGACTCAAGAAACTTCCCGATCTCGCCCATCAAGTCCTGGTAGACCAAATCGCCTTGCTGCATGCTTCGCGGTTCGCCGCGCATGTGCATCAAGACCAACGGCACACGTGTCTCGGCGGCGACCCGTGCCATATCCGGATCAAAGCGCAATGCACTGACGTCGTTAATCATAGCCGCCCCGGCAGCCACTGCTTCCTCCGCCACCTGGGCTTTGCTCGTGTCAATGCTAACCGGCGTCGTAGAATATCTGGCCAATCCCTCAAGCACAGGCAGGATCCGGTCCAATTCCTCGGCGGCACTGACCGGCTCAGCACCAGGACGGGTTGATTCGCCGCCCAGATCCAAGAGGTCGGCACCCGCCTCCACCATGGCCAAACCGGCATCAATGGCGGCCCGGTAGGATTCATACTGTCCGCCATCCGAAAACGAATCCGGCGTCACATTAAGAATTCCCATGATGTATGGGCGTTTGCCGAATTCCATGCGCAGATTGCCACAGCGCAAAGTCTGAGGATCTCTCATTATTCTATCCGAATGATGGAAGCCTTTGGAGGTTTATCCGGGAGTAGCTCGAGCCAACCCATGGTTCGATGAGGCGCCCATCTTCGGTCCGTGGGGCTGCCAGGATTAACCATCAATACCCCTCGCCGCTCTTCGATGAGGGGTTGGTGGCTGTGCCCAAACACAATCACGTCCACTTCAGGCTGATTGTCGTCCCCGGTGAAGCGCTCCCAAACCCTTCGGGACAAATCGTGGGGAGAGCCCCAGCCATGAATAAGCCCCACCCGGTGTCCCTCGAAGCGAAAGACTCCGCGCTCGGGCCAACCATTTGTGATTTCCTCACCATCCATGTTGCCGGCCACCGCATCCACCGGGGCAATCTCCGCCAAGGCACGCAACAATTCAGGGACTACCACGTCACCCGCGTGCAATATCCGATCGGCTTTTGTCAGGCGCTCACGAAGAGAATTGACCAGCGTTGTGACCTGGTCCGCACCAACGTGCGTGTCGCTAATCAGGGCAAGGTACATCGCAATCAGGCCAGCCCTGGTTCGGGTTCTCGATCCGGGCCCTGCGGACTCGGCTTCTCTTCACCGGCATCCTGCTGCTCTGGCGGCAACAATTGGGTATCCAAAGGCTTGGGTCGATCCAGCTCCTGGCCCTTGGCCAGCCGTTCGATGTCGTTTGCGTCCAGGGTTTCATAGGTAAGCAAACCCTCAGCCATACGACGCAAGAAGTCCATATTCGCCTTGAGCAGCTCGTGCACGTCACGGTAGGCCTTGTCGATAAAGGCTCGGACCTCACGGTCAATTTCCTGTGCGGTCTGCTCGCTGTAGTCCCGATGCTGAGCGATTTCGCGGCCCAGAAAAATCTGCTCATCCTTTTTGCCAAAAGAAAGAGGTCCCAATGCGTCACTCATACCCCATTCACATACCATTTTCCGGGCAAGCTCGGTGGCCTGCTCAATGTCATTGCCCGCGCCCGAGGTCATTTCCTCAAGCACAAGCTCCTCGGCCACTCGACCCCCAAGCAAAACCCGAATGCGATTCCATGCCTGAGTGCGGGAAATGGTATGGCGATCTTCAGTGGGAAGCTGCTGAGTGAGACCCAAGGCCATGCCTCTGGGAATAATTGTCACCTTGTGTACCGGGTCCGTCTTCGGCAAGAGCTTGGCCACCAGGGCGTGTCCCGCCTCATGATAGGCAGTCAGCTTCTTCTCCTCGTCGCTGATGATCATGCTCTTGCGCTCAGCCCCCATCAGCACCTTGTCCTTGGCCTGTTCCAGGTCCTTCTGCCGAAGCTTGTCAACGTCGGCCCGAGCCGCCAGCAACGCTCCTTCGTTGACCAAATTTTCGAGATCAGCCCCCGAAAATCCCGGTGTTCCCCTGGCGATTTGCTCTAAATCAACGGTATCTTCCAAGGGCGTCTTTCGAGTGTGAACCTTCAGGATACCCAGTCTGCCTCTCAGATCAGGCCTGGGCACGACAACCCGACGATCGAAGCGTCCAGGCCTCAGCAAGGCCGGATCAAGGACATCGGGGCGGTTGGTCGCCGAAATGAGAATCACGCCCTCGTTGGACTCAAATCCATCCATCTCCACAAGCAGTTGGTTAAGCGTCTGCTCGCGCTCGTCATGGCCGCCCCCAAGACCTGCCCCACGATGACGCCCAACAGCATCCAATTCATCGATGAAGATGATGCACGGAGCGTGCTTTTTTCCCTGCTCAAAAAGATCACGAACCCTGCTTGCACCCACACCAACAAACATCTCAACAAAATCCGAACCCGCAATAGAGAAAAAAGGAACTCCTGCTTCGCCCGCGATGGCGCGTGCCAACAGGGTCTTGCCGGTACCCGGGGAGCCCATGAGTAAGACGCCCTTGGGTATCCGCCCACCGAGCCGGGTGAACTTTTTCGGGTGCTTGAGGAATTCGATGATCTCCTCAAGTTCCTCTTTGGCTTCATCTACTCCAGCCACATCCGCAAAGGTAATTTTGTTGGTTTGATTGGTCATAAGACGGGCCTTGCTCTTGCCGAAACTCATGGCCTTTCCGCCGCCTGACTGCAACTGCCGCATGAAAAAAATAAAAATCACGAAAAGAAAGATCATAGGCAACCAGCTTAGAAGGGCCGATTGCCAAAATGGGTTGTCGTCCTCCTTCTGAACCTTCACGCCCACCTTCAGCTTACGCAAATCGCCAATCAGGTGCTCGGTCAGAAGGACGCGGGCCGTGAATTTTCGCTGAGTGCCTTTGACCAGTTCTCCTGTGATCTCCTTGCCCTTAATCTTGATGCTACGAACATTGTCATTAGACAGCTCGGTCCAAAACTGTGACAGGTCGATCTCTTTGCCCACTTTGGGGGTCGTTGAGAATATTGAATAAAAGCTGAAGAACATTGCTATCAGCAAGACCCATAGGAGGATCGTCTTGTGGCTTTGTCTCACCGCTGCCTTCCTTCCATTCGCTCCGGCCCAAATTGATTTCTGTGGGCAGAGACTTCGCTTTCAACTCCAACGTATTATAAGGATGAGGATCTCCATCGTCAATAGAGGCTGGGCCCCTCAAGCCAGGCTTTAAGGACCCGACCAGACTTCTCTCCAATGGGGGCGGCATCCGAACGCCGGCACCCCACCAACCACAGAATCTGTTCACCAGACAATAGCACAGGGAAAAAGTGCCGCTTGAGACGAGGAATTTTTGCATCGATCAGAATTCTCGCCAGCTTGCGTCGACCCCGCCCCTTAAAGGGTCGCATGATGTCTCCTGGTCGAATAGAGCGCAATGTAAGGGGAAATCTTGCCACATCGGCATCAAAACAGGCGACAAGACGCCCGTCACCCAAATCCTTCGCCTTGGACAGAAGGTCGGTTCCAAGTCTAGCTCCTGGAAATTCAACCAAGCCGGGTCCATCGATCTGAACGGAAAACGGTGCCGGCAGCTCATGCGAAGTAATTTTCCGCAGACCTACGGATTTTTGGTTCCACCAGGCTTGAACGGCCATTGGCAAATCCAGAGAGCCTGACCTGGTACCGATTTTACTCCAACGCTCAATTACGGTGTTGAGTTGCTCCAATTCCAGACTCGAACCCTCGGGCCCGAAAACATCCCACATGCGCAACAGCAATCTGGCTTGTACCGCAGGATGCAAGGCCTGTAGGAGAATCCGGCCAACCTCCACAGAGTCTTCTTTTGAACGGTCCAAATCAACCTGCAATGCCAAGGAATACAAAAACGCCTCATCTCGAGCAGAGACTTGTGCGAGACGGTTCAAAGCCTTATCCACGGCAGGATTCACATGCTCTCGTATCCAGGGCAAGAGTTCGTGACGCACCAAATTCCTGGGGATACCTGTGTCTAAGTTGCTCGGATCTTCCACCCAGGAAAGCCTTCGTGCTCTCAGATAGCTCAGGACATCGGCGCGGGTCAGGCCCAACATCGGTCGCAACACCCAGCCATCCCTGAATGAGCGTATACCCGCCAAGCCCTTCTGCCCCGTGCCGCGCATTATCCTCCAAAGCAAAGTTTCTGCCTGGTCATCGGCCGTGTGCCCCAAAACCACCGCCTGGCAACCAAGTTTCTGCATCCATAAATACAGAATATCAAACCGGGCCTCACGTAGCCGGGTCTCACTCCCTTGATTCGGCCTGCCGTCATCCTCAATCTCGGTGACGATGAGGGGCAACCCACGTCGAGCACAACGCCGGGCCAAGGATTTGCGAGCCTTGCTGGCATGGGGCGAACCATGGTCGACATACATCACGTGCAAGGATAGATTTTGACTGGTCGAAAGTCTATCCATCACGTCTAGTAGCAACGTGGAATCGGCCCCCCCTGAACAAGCAAGTAAAAGACCTGTTTTCTTTCGCTTTGATGCCACGTCACCCAATCCAGCTCTGACAAGCGCCGTGACATGTGCCAGCTGATTCGCTCGCCGTGATTTGCCTTGCCTGTCCATTTCAGCACTCTATATTCGGCAGGGTCCAGGTTCCAAGCTTTTGCCAAGATATACATTTTTTCTTGTCGCCCCCTTTTGATTGTGTATACTGTGCCCGATTTCCGTACCTTAATGCTGGCAGCACCATTGCTTTTTGAGGCGATCGAGGAGGCCCACATGAAACGTATTCGCTGGTCCCATGGTTCGGCATTTTCTGCCCTCTTGGCCGTAGTTTTGACATTTGGCCTCGTCTTAATTGCTTGCACCCCGGCAAAGCAACAAGAAAAAGAGAAACAAGCCAGCAAAGAGGGTCAAGTGACAAAACAGGCCGAACGAGTGCGCCCCACGCTCAAGGCCTCGGACGATGATTGTGTTGGGCCTCTTGAAAAATCAAAAAAGCCCAAGATTTTGAAGTTTGGAGATTGGAAATTCAACCTTGATGGCTATTTGGCAACTCAGTTGAACAAGCGGGGCAGTGAAAATGAACTCGTGGTTGGCGTGATTAGTGACTCGAAAGAAAACAACCCCGAGAACCAAAAAAACCTTACGAAAATCTTAGATTTTTTCAAATCCGAAAAGGTGGATGTGATCCTTCACCTGGGAGATATTGCCAGCGTGACCAGTATGCCGGACGATGTGGATGTACCGGAGAACGACGAAGCAGGGAAGCCCATCAGCAAGGCAGATCAGTCGAAAATTCGGCGCCGGCTCATCAGCAAGGCACGTCGAGAGGCCATGGCCAAAGGCTATGATGACCTGGTGGACATGCTCAGCCTGCTTGCCGAGACCGAACTCCCTGTTTTGGTTGTAATCGGCAACCGGGAATGCAAGTCCACTTTCAACAGCGCACTGACCACCCTCCAAGAAGACTTCCCAAACATTTTCAACATGGACTTGGTTCGACGGGTGGCGCTCGACAACTTGAGCATCATCAGCATGCCTGGCTATCACGACCCTGAATATGTCCATTGCCCTTGGGACAAATGCATCTATTACGAAAGCGACACTCTCTCTCTCGTCGATCTCGCCAATGAAGCCAAAGGGAAATCTGTCTTGCTCATTTCGCATGGACCGCCCCGACAAAAAGACAGAAATGGAATCGACGCGGTCAGTGAAGGAGCGAACGTTGGTAACCCCGCGCTGGCGCAGGCCATCCGCAGAGCCAAGATTCAGTTTGGTGCCTTTGGCAACATCCAGGAAGCAGGCGGCAAGGCAACCAATCTTGATGGAACGACCGCCATCGCACAAAACACCTTTGTCAGTTCGCTTTTTGTCAATCCAGGTCCCGCGGATTCCATGGCGTGGAGCATGAACGATGGAACGGAAAGCACCGGCATGGCAGCCGTCATCCACTTCGTCGGCAAAAAAGCCAAGTACAAAATATTCAGAATAGGCGAAGAGAACAATACGGTTACAGATGAACCCGCAGCAACAGAAGACGAACCCACCAAAGAAAAACCAGCCGAAACCAAAACCGAAGCCGCACCCAAGTCCGAATAGGTTTTTAAAACAGGGACGGAGGCAGGGGTGTCCGGAATCCGGACACCTTAGGGATCCACATCGGCGGCTTCAAATTTCTATCTAATTGATTTCACAAAGTTTGGTGACAGGCCGGAATTTTGGCATCGGTTCTGCATGTGTATTTGGGCATGCGCGTTGCTCGACACATGGTGCTCAAACCCTACTCTTTCTTCCACATGATGTGGCGGGCTCACAACCGCGAGTACATCATGCAATCCCACAAAGAAAAGCTTTGCTACCTTCGTGCGGTCCGCGACGACTACATGAAAAAATGCAAGTCCGAACAGTTCGAGCTCCAGGGCTACACCATGATGAGCAACCACGGCCACCTCAACGGCCAGATAGGTGAAGAGTCCACACAGCTGTCCGACCACATGCGTCGGGCTCACTCACGCTTCGGCATGGGATACAATAAACGCCATAAACGCATTGGCAAGGTTGCGCACGACCGGCCCAAGATTAAATCTTCCCGGGAAGAAGCCTACGCCATGCAGGTTATGCTCTACGACCACTTCAATCCGGTCAGGGCCCATCTGATCCCCAACCCAACCCACATCCAATGGCGTCTCTTTTCAACAGCTCGCTACATGGCCTTTGGCGAAAAGAACGAATTCACCTGCATGATCACGTTGCCTCAATGGTACATGCGGCTTGGAAAGACCGACAAG
>JAFCZJ010000295.1 GCA_019314375.1 Deltaproteobacteria bacterium
TCTATTCGATTCCCTGGCGCGGGTGAGCGACGGTCAAGTGGTCACCATTCTTTCCCCCAGCGAAATTCCCGCCGCGGCCCAGGCCCATAGACACACAGCCGCCAAGTTGCTCGGGCTTGAGGTCAAGGGAGTCAAAGTCTCAGATCTAACCATCGCAGGAGATCCAAAACTCATATTTCCAGGCCAAGAGTTAAAAATAGCAGGCCGCCTCCTCGGGGACGGAGTAAGTCAACTGGTCGTAAACGCAATAATTAACGGCAAGAAGCAAAAATTCAACGCCGAGTTGCCGGCCAAAGCCAAAGACCGGATGGCTGCTCGTGCATTCGGCGAGCTTTTCACCAACCGGCTGCTCGCCCTTGATGATGAACGCCTCGACAGAATGATCGTCGCCCTCAGTCAGCATTACCTCTTGGCCAATGCGCGCTCCAGCATGCTCATCCTGGAAGACGAATCGGCGTACACGGCTTTCGGCATCAAAAATGAAACTATTGAGCTGACGGATCTTGAGCGTTTGCGACGCCAGGAAGAAGACAAAAGAATGGAAAAACTCCTGGCCCTCGATCTCGACGAAGCGTCGCCTTTGGCTCGAGATTTGGTCAGAGCCATGCGCGAAGCGGGTGGTCAACTAGCGGCCCCACTGAGGCCCCAGCCCCTGGTCGACAGGCCCTGGTCCGGCGGTGAGACACGATTGCAAGCAGAGATCCTCTATCGCAAAGAACGCAAGAAAGAAAAAATGGACGTCTTGGTCTACGACGCCATCGCCCGCGCCCGAGCCTTGGCGGGCGACACCATGGGCGCGGTGCGGGCTCTCTCTTGCACGGTTGAACTCCGACCCGAGGACACCGAGGCGACCCGTCTGGTGGGATACGCATTGCTCGCCCTGGGCCAGTACGAACCAGCTGCCGAGTTATTTGAACGGGCTCGCCTCAAGCGGCCCTTCGAAGGACAGGTCTTCTTAGAAGAAGCGCTGGCATTGGACGGTGCCGGGCGCTTAGACGAAGCTGCCCGCAGATATGAAATCGTGTTGTCGCGGTCCTGGCGAAGACACGAACATGAAATCAAAACCGTCGCCAACTACCATTACCGTCGCCTCTTAGAGGCACTTCTGCGCGAGCGGAAAATGCCCGAGAATCTGCGCGGCCTGCTCGCCAAACGCACTGAGCTCCTCAGGCAAAACACTGGCGAAGGTTCCATCGACTACCAACTCACCACCCACTGGAGTACTGATGGCATCGATATCGACCTGTGGGTTATCGAGCCGGATGGCACGAAGTGCTATTACAGCCACCAGGAAACACAGCTAGGCGGCAAACTACACTGGGACATCACGGATGGACTGGGTCCCGAATTGTACCACATGAGAAAAGCCACCAAGGGAGAGTACCTAGTGCTCGTTCACTACTACGGCAACAACTCTCCACGGTTGGCCGTGCCCACTTCCCTGCTGTTGATAGCAGACCGAGACGTATTCGGCCCCGAAGACCGTTACACACGCAGAATCCAAATGCGCATGCTGCCCAAGACCGACGCGGTCTTGGAACTTAGGAGAGAGAAGTACTAAGAGGTCCGGCGAAGCTCATGCCCGGAAGGAAAATTAAAATGTCACAAAATCACCTGATGCCCCTGCTGGGACTTTGCCTGGCCTTGACACAAGCCTGCGCTACGACAAAACCCACGGCAGTCGACTCCCCTTTGCTCTCAATCTCGGCGATCGGGGTGGCCACCGACATCCGTGACGTCAGTCTCGCTCGCGATGTGGCTCAATCCAGGGCACGCAAGGAATTGGCGAAAATGCTGAAGCCCGACGCGGTTTCATTCGTATTCCATGAAGCCGGCGACGACAGCCAGCTCACCCTGAAGATTTTGAACGCCCAGCTTCCACCATCCACAACACAGCTCGACAAACTGAAGGCGGGCTGGATTGCCACGGCCACAACCAACAGAAGCAAGACTGCCATCGCGACGATGGAGCAGATGAAAACAGTAAACGCCGAAGCTGAAATCCAGCATCAGAATCCAAAGATCTCTTTGATGCTTGCCGAAAGCAGGCTGGTTCGCGACGCGTTGAGGAAAACCCTAGGCCAGGCGACAGGCCCGCGCTGGGTCAAAGGCAGCCTCACCTTCGTGGCCCACGACGAACAGTTATCCGATGCCGGAGCGAAAGTGACCGCGAAGATTCATGTGAGGATCGCGGAACAAGGCCCTGTATCCAAAGACCGACTTCCTGAAATCCATCTATCCAGCTCACGCGAGCACAGCAGCATTGGAGACTGGACCAAGGCCATCGCATCCTTGGACCGGGCTCTTTCGATGGCAGAAAAAACAGAAGAATGGCTTCTTGAGCTGGCTGATCTTCATTTGAAAGCCAAGACTCCGGCCAAAGCCGCCCTTGCTTTTGCCCGAGCTTTCGAATTGGCTCCTTCCAAGACCGAATACCTCGAAAAACAAATTGCTGCGGTGAAACAAATACCGGATGAAATCCAAGCAAAAAAACTACAAACCAAACTGGATCGACTGACAAAAAAAACCCAAAAAAACAAATAAAGAAAACAGGAAGAACCTGCCTCAATGCCCCAGGAAACCACCAGAAAAATCAATTCGTCCATTCTTTTGAGTGGCCTTCTCTTGCTTTGGGTAGGCGTGACCTCCAAGGCCGCCATGGGTGCCGGTGCCTACTTTTCTGCGGGAGCGCCTTGGAGCCTGATGCTGCTTTGGCCCTTGGCAACCGGCCAAGATGCACTCTTGGTCGCGATCTGGCTTCTGTTACAAACAGCGATCTGGTCATGGCCCGCGGTCGACAATCATCGCTTCGCTCGGTGGACCGCGCTGACCTTCATCATGTCTACCTATTTTTTACTGGCGAATTACATCCTGGGCAACATCCATCTTTTCTTGCTGCTCGGCACGCCACTGAATGCGAGGCAGCTTGCTTTCACGGGCGAGACCGGCGGCATGTTCAGTTCACTCCAATGGGACTTTCCCTGGCTTGCTCTGTCCCTGGTTACGCTTCACCTGATCGTGTTCCCCTTTGCCTTATGGAAATGGGGCCGCCAAATTCGTCAGAAAAATAGAATCTTCCAGCTCGTATTTCTGCTCGTCGCCTGGTGGGGCATCTCCCAATTCGCCATCTGGGCTTCCGGACTTTCTGCTCAATTAAACAACATCCGCAAAAACGCGGTGGTTGAACTGGTCTCATCGAGCCTTAGTATTGTGCTGGAATCCCCACAACTTGTACAAACGGAGTTCGACGAAAAGCGCCCCACGTTTTTCGACGCCGGCAGTCCCTTCACC
>JAFCZJ010000180.1 GCA_019314375.1 Deltaproteobacteria bacterium
ATCCTCAACAAGCGGCAGTGCTGGTCAACATGATCGTCATGACACCAACTGCTGATCGTTCAAGGAGTACTCGATGAACCGGATTCGAATCTTTTTTGCATTGCTGCTGGTGGCCCTTCTTGCCGCTCCGGTTGTCTCTGCTCGATCGAAAAACAAAATCGCTCGTTGTAAGCGCACTTGCACCCGACTAAGAAATCAAATGGCCAAAGAGTGCACCAAACTCCCCAAAGCATCAGATTCGGCTTCCTGCAGAAAGAACTTTTTGCCCAAAATCGAAAAAGACTGCATGGCCTCATGCCAAAAACGAAGCAAAAAGAAGAAAAGAAGAAGGAGGCGCTAGCCATGACCATGAAGCGACGAGGAATGATGAAGCGACTACGCCGCGGGCGGCGCGGTCAATCCATGGTGTCTTACGCCATCGTCACCGCAGCCATGCTGGGTGGTTTGACCACCATGGGCATGGTCATCTTCCCGCAGATGATTAATGCGATGAACTCATTCACAGCGAGTCTCTATTTTTGCATCAATCTGCCCTTCCCTTGATGCGACGACTCGTGCAGGTCTTCGATTGACAGCGAAAACCATCTTCGCGATCTTTTTTCTCCCTCTCGCGCTATGCGTGAATTCCTCTGTTACGCAAGCGGGCTTGGCCCTGCTGGACAGGCAAGGCGACAAGGCCAAAGCCACCAGCAAGGCCAAACTGCGTGTCTTAGAGGACCGGCTCACACACCAGGTGCTTTCCGACCACGTCTTGGTCCAGCAAACCTTATTGCTGCAAAGTGAGGTTTCCGGCTCAGCCTGGCTGGGCCTGCCTGCCCCCCAAATCAGAACTTTGGGCCCACAGGACCTGCGGCTGACCGTTCAGACCGAGGGCAAGGCCCGCACCAAAACCATCAGAACCAAACGCCTGGGCTCCAAAGACGACCGTTGCAAGGCCTGGCTTGCAGGCAAGCTCAGGCTCCGACAGGGAGAACAACTTCGGGTGCTGGCCACCTGGTGGCAAGCTCACGATGAAGCCCAACTTTATGGTTACTGGCGCTACGCCGTCATTGAGCCTCTTTGGACCATCGCCACTTTTTCAGGCCAGGCCAAAAACGTAGAACGAATGACACGGCTCGTTCCCGGCAACGCCTACTCATCATCCCAGCCAGAAACCAAAAACCTCAAGACCGACGAAAAGAATGCCGAGGCCGCCCACACACGAATTCTCCGGATGGAGGAGTCGAAGCCGGCCGCCGACGCCACCTTGACGGTGTATTACAAACGAAAACGGGGAGCCCTGTCGGGCTGTGGAGGGGGCGATCCCTGGGCCGCCCTGGATGGCGACAAGACCACTCTCTTCAAGCCGGCAAGCTGCTCTCGGGATCAGGCCTGGCTGGACATGTTGGCCGACTGCGACGGCTTTGGCACGGCAGAGTCCGACTGTACGCGCGCGGCAGGTCCGCGGCTGGATATCGGACTTTCAGTACGCACGAAAGACGGCAAGGCCCGATTCCCGATTGTGGTGGAAGGCTGGTTTGGTCCCAAGCGAGTCTGGAAGAAAAAGGGTCGTAGCAACCAAGTCATATCCATCCGAAAGACCACGCCGGTCACCAAGTACAGACTCAAGCTGCCCAAAGGCATGCCAGCGGAAGGCCTCGGCGAAGTTTGGCTCGCCCGCGCCGATTTGACCAACTCGGATGAAGGTACCGAAAAAATCCTGCTTGGCGGCGGATGGGTAAAAAGCAAGGACAGCTGCGTCTACGCTTTGGACTTCCAAAACCCGGTGGATTTACGACACGTGACCCTCCAACTCAAGCCCAAGGTGCCGCCGCGCAAAGAATGGGCCATCTACACGCCCTGCAGCAACCTGCGCTCCACCTATCCTTTTCACGAGCCCTTTCCCCATGAGCACAGCATTGAAAAGCTACGCGCGGCGGGACTGGACACCAGCTGGATCAAAGGAATCGACAAACACGAGCATGGCCCGGACTGCGACCATCACAAAGCCAAGCACTTCCGTCGCAAGCACCCGGATCGAATCGAGTTGGACGTCCACCCGGTTTGTATCGAAACCCGCATCCGAGTTTACTCACCACGCCAGTACTGCACCTTTCCTCGTCTGAAGCTGGTCTACTGAGCACTGGATCAACCCAGGATTTCTTGTTATCTTCAAGAAACTTCAGCCAGCACTGCAACAAATGTCGCAGCATAAGGGACAACCATGGAACTCGTCGTGATCAGGGGCAACGACTCGCTAGTCACCTTGCCCATCGATTCTAACAGCATCCGCATCGGTCGATCCGCCACCAACGATCTGGCCATTCCCGACCCAACGGTATCACGCCACCAATGCGTACTCACCCGAAGGGATGGCCGCCTGTGGCTCACTGACTCAAGCGGCCAAGGCACCACGGTAGACGGGAAACGCTACACGGAGATCGAAATCAAGCCTGGTTCACGCATCCAATTCGGACAACTGGCGATGGAGCTCAGGTTGGCCCAAAAAGAAGTCTCCCCGGCCACCACCCTGGCCGGAGGCAAAACCGATATTTTGTGCGAAGCCCCTGAGATGAAGCACCGCCTGGTCTTGGAGCGTCACGGCGGGAAATCCATCCCACTTCGACGATCGCTATCGATTGGGGCCGATGCAGGCAATGACTTGCGCCTGGATGACGGCTTCATCTCAAGCTTCCATTGTCGCCTCAGCGAGCGAGAGCAAGGCTGGTTCGTCCAGGACTTAGACAGCACAAACGGCACCTTCGTCAACGAGATTCGAGTGGGCGAGGCCAAAATCGAACCCGGCATGCAACTTCGCCTGGGTCGCGAGGTATTTCGGGTTGGCTGCGAAGAACCAGAGCAGGCACAACAAAGCTTCTGCGGAATCATCAGCCAGGACTCAGCCATGGAGGCCGTCTTCAATTTGGTTCGCCAGGCTGCCCCCACCGACGAAACCGTGCTCATCACCGGCGAGACCGGCACAGGCAAAGAACTGATAGCACAGGCCATCCACACAATGAGCCTGAGAAAAAACCACGCCATGGTCCCCCTGAACTGTTCGGCCATCAGCAAGGAATTGCTGGAGAGCGAGCTTTTCGGCCACGAAAAAGGTGCCTTCACCGGTGCCCAAAATAGACGACGCGGCCTTTTCGAAGAAGCCGATGGGGGCAGCCTGTTTCTGGATGAAATCGGGGAGCTGGCGGTTGCCCTTCAAGCCAAGCTACTCAGAGTAATGGAGAATGGAGAGATTCGCCCGGTGGGCAGCGATCAACCCAAGCTGGTGGACGTCCGCCTTATTTGCGCCACCCACCGACGCTTACCCGAACAGGTGCGAGCAGGCGAATTCCGTGAAGATCTCTACTACCGCATCTGCGTCATCGAGATCGCCATCCCGCCCTTGCGGGATCGTCCGAAAGACATCCCCCTCTTGGCCCAAACTTTTTTGCAAAGAGCCACGCGTCACGGCCCCAACCAGCGACAACTAAGCAAAGCCGCCATTGAGAAGATGCAAGCCTATGGTTTTCCCGGCAACGTTCGCGAGCTCAAGCATGCTGTAACCCGAGCGGCCATCCTCTGTCCGGATCCGGTCATCGGAGAAAAGTACCTGACTTTTTCTCCCCCCTCTTTGGCAGACCAGGTGGCTGAATCGGGACTCTACAAAAAGGGAAAAACACTAAGGGATGTAGAAATCGAGGCCATCAAACAGGCCTTGGCCGCCCACGATTACACCCAAAAGGCAGCAGCCCGCTCTCTTGGCATCGCTCGCTCCACTCTGCATCAGAAAATGGAACGCTACGACATCAGCGCCAAACCTGAGGCCTGAAAAGACGCAATGATCGGCCAATGGCCGTCGCGCAACTATCGTTTTGAGTAAGGAACTGCTGGCTACATGCGACCGCCGGCCTGGCGGAGGACACGCTCAATCTTCCGATGACGATTCTTACGGGCCAGACGGCGGGGGGTGGCCTTGCGACTGTCTCTGATGTTGACCTTGGCACCCTTTTCAATAAGCAGCTCACACACGTCCAGACGACCTTCTTGGGCGGCACGGTGCAAGGGTGTACGGCCCTTTTCATCCAGTGCGTTAATCTCGGCACCCTTCTCCAGGAGCTTGCCGGCGATGTTGTGCAGACCCTCCATAGCAGCCCAATGCAATGCCGTCATGCCGGTGTTGCTTTTGGCGCGAACGTCCGCACCCGTGCCGATGAGCAACTCGATGGATTCGCGGTTGCCCTTGGTCAAGGCCAGATTCAAAGGAGTGGCACCACTCTTTTGCTGAGCATTCAAATCCGCACCCTTCTCGACAAGCAGGGCAGCCACATCCACCTTGTTGAACAACACCGCGATATGCAAAGGAGAGGAACCGCCCTCATCCTTGGCGTCCACGAAGGCCCCTCGGTCCAAGAGCTTCTTGGCTACGTCGAGTTTGCCCTCGCGTGCCGCCGTGTGCAGCTTGCTCTCGCCCACGATGCCGCCGTGCTTGCGGATGAGTTCCGCCGTATCCATTTTGTTTTTCAGCTCAGCAAAGTAAACCGGCGTACCGCCGTACTCGTCTCGGGCGTTGACCTCCGCACCCTTCTCGATGAGCTCCTCGGCCATCTCGTTGGCACCAGTCGTGGCGGCCCAATGCAAAGCCGTCTCGTCATATCGCGCCTTAATCTTCACATTGGCCTTGCGTTCGATAAGCAAGTCAAACAGCTCGGCGTTGTTCTTCATTACAGCCAAATGCAGGGGAGACCGTCCCAGCTTATCCTGGGCGTTGATCTTGGCCTTGCTTTGCAAAAGGTTGGCGGCGCAGAGCTTGTGTCCTTCCATGACCGCCAAATGAAGTGCCGTCTCGCCTTCCTTGTCCTTGGCGTCGACGGAAGCACCATACTTAATCAACAAGGTCACCACATCCTGGTGTCCGTTGTTGGCCGCCAGGTGCAAAGGTGTGCGCCCCTTCTTGTCCAGGGAAGCGATCCGTGCGCCGTTTTTGATCAAGAAGTCGGCAACTTTTCTGTGCCCCTTGGCGCAAGCCCAGTGCAGACTCATGCGACCCTGCTCGTCCGGCTTGTTGGGGTCGACCTTGTGGTACAGGTGGGCCTCGATCAGAGGCAGCTTGCTTTGTTCCACCGCCTGCTTCATCGAGATCTTGGGCAGATTGGGGCCGCAGGCAATAGGAACAAGGGATTCGATTCATCATACTCGGTCTCCTCCGTGTGGTGACCGCCAGAGTTTCGTCATTTCACACTAAGCGCAGGACGATAACACGTCACCTAACATGCAGCAAATCAAGAACCATCCTTGGCGCAACGGAAGCCGATAAACCCCATCTGGATGCCTGGAGGAGTCTCTTGGCGCCGGGCGATACGCATTTTGATGCCCGGATGGCCAAGGCTGCCACCGCGTGTAATGCGGTTGAGCATCTGAGGCTTTTCCCAACTGCTCCCGTCCTTTGGAGCCCCTTGATAATTTCGATGGAAGGGATCCTCCACCCATTCACTCACATTGCCTGCCATATTCAGAACTTTGTATGGACTGGCTCCAAGCGGCTTGGAGCCGATCGGCCAGGTGCCCTTGCTGCCGCAACCCGTTTTGCCGTTGTCGAAAACCGCCTTGTCACAGTTGGGCTCATCATCGCCCCAAGGATAGAGGTGCCGGTCCACACCTCGTGCTGCCTTTTCCCACTCAGACTCGGTGGGTAGACGCTTACCCGCAAACTTGCAATAGGAACGAGCTTGATACCAACTTACGCAGTTGACCGGATGCTCTTGCTTTTCCTTGCGGTTGCGATTGCAAAACAAACCATCGGTCGGCCGCCTGCACTTACCGGCCTTCATGCAACGAGCATAGTCCGCCACACTAACTTCTCGTTTGTCGATAAAAAAATTCGGCACTGAGACTTCATGGCCCGGCTTTTCGTTGGACTCACATAGCTTGGCCTTGGCCGGATTGCAGCCCATCCAAAAACTCCCCGCGGGAATCAAGACCATGCCTCCCTGAACGGGAGACACGCCTCCCTGAACGGGAGACACGCCATCCGGAGCACGGGGGAGTGGTCCACCAAACGCCGGCGCAGAAAGGCACCCAACCCCCAAGCTCAAAATTAGAGTCAACAAGGCGACACGCATCAGCATCTCCCTAGCATTTTTTGACCCGCAACCACAAGACCGTGTCAAGAGACCAACAATCCAGATTTTATACCATGCCAGATGACCTGAAATCACAAGGCATTTTGTATGGCATGAAATCTGCAATATTCAGAGTAGGCAGTCAAGTATGCAGTCCTGATGGCCCCGAAGAAAAGAAAGGAATCAGACCATGGAAAGGGGAATACAAAAAGCCGCCATTTTTGCCCTGCTGGCCAGTGCAGCCTTTTGGTCGCTCCTTTTCCTGGCCCCTTTCATGAACGCGACATCCATCGCGGCGTCAAAAGCTCTGTCCATGCCGCCCCAACTTCCGAAGCAGGTGGAACCGCGGCAAGCACTGCCAAAACCCTTGTCCGAAGCCAAAAAACCCCACCAGACAAAGGCCGCCGAGGCCGAGGTGCCCGACCCCGCCCCCTTTTTTCCGCCGATTCCCCTGCTTGCTCATCGAGGCCGCAGCATGGGTGCCAGCGCCCCTCTGGACGCGGGCGATCTCAAATCTCTGCTGCCGAAAAAACCTCACAGGGCCAGGGAAGCCGACCAAATCTTTACAAACTTCATGGCGGCAAGCCTGCCCCCGGCTGACGGGTTTGACTTTCCCGTCGGCGACCCTGATGGAGGCGGAGCCTACCGCGATGCAAAAACCGGCAAAACCCATCCAGGCTGGTACGTGGCTGTGCGTTTCGGCGAACGCTACGCCTATGGCATTCACCCGGCCGAGGACTGGAACGGCGTGGGCTTGAGCAACACGGATTTCGGTCAACCCGTCTTTGCGGTGGCCGGGGGAAGAGTGGTCTTCGCCAAGGAAAGAGTCAAACCCACAGGCGGCATCATCATCATCCAGCATTGCTACTATGAGAACACGACGAAAAAGCGCATCCGATCAGTCTACAAACACGTTGACGACATCCGAGTGCGCGAAGGGCAAATCGTTGAGCGACGACAGGTCCTCGGCCGCATCGGGCGCGACACGGCGGGCCGCTATGCCGCCCACCTGCACCTGGAGTTACGCTGGGACGAAAGCCTCTCCCCCACCTTCTGGCCCTCGGCCCGAAAAAAAACTTTATCCTGGATCCGCAAACACTACACCGATCCCTCGGCCTTCATCCGCGCCCACCGCAGGCTTTTCGTACCACAGACCGAGTCTCGCTTGCTCCTGGTGGACGCCGCCAGCGGCGAAGCGAAGCTCTACCATCACGGCCGCCTCGCCTCTTCCCTGCGCGCCCGATTTGGGCGCCGCGCCGAGGACGGACGCCGCCTCGGTCTGGCCACAACACCCCATGGCATGTATTTCGTGGTGAATAAACGAAAAACAGGCCAAAACCGATGGGCTGAGATCAACTTCCCCAACGCCTACGACGCAGCCCGAGGTCGAGCCGACGGCCTCTTGCCCCCCCATCACGAGGCCCGCATCCAGAGGGCCTGGCAGGACCGCCAAAGCACGCGCCGAAAAAACGCCGGCCTGCGCCCCTTTGAGGGACTGGTGCCCCGATGGGATCATCTGGGTCTGCAAGAAAAAGACGGCAAGCCGGTAGACATCGCGCCGGGCAGCATGGTGGTGATATTTTAGGTCCGTCGGTCAGGGTCTACCAGCCATAGGTAATTTCTAAATAAGGGCGGCGACCGTCGGTATCCTCGGCTGACAGGAATTGACGCCAGTAGGCGTCCACCGTCCCGTACATGGTGAAGTTGACCGTTCCTGAAAGCTTGCTTTGAACAAACGAAACCCCGGCATCATCAAATGTCCATGTGTACCACCTGAAATTTGGAAGCCATGGGATTGTCAGCGTGGACAAAACAGCCCCACGATCCCCCTGTCCGCCATCGTAGCCCCCGCTCCAGGATGCCGTACCATTGTAATGATTCCATGTCGCGGTGCTATCCACCCAGCTTGTTCCCGGCACGGTCTCGCGCGCCGCCGCCAGTTCGTAGACTTGATCCACGTCAGAGCTGTCCCGGTATTGCGTATAAAGATGCAACTTCACGGATTGGATCGTCGCGGTAGCGGGGATGGCCGAAATGTCGAACCGAATCCACAAGTACCAATCTTCATCGATGCCGTACCCGTCCGAGTCATTACCACTGTCGTAATTCGTGTTGGGCCACTCGCGACTAACGGCAACGTCCTCGGTCACGCCCTGGTGGTCATTTGCGTATTGCCCAGTGCTGTTCTCGCCGAAGGTCTTGGTGACGAAGTTATGCACGATGGTGGCCTGATCCGATAGCGGCGAGTCGTTCCCGTTATCCCAGGTGCAGGTGATATTGCTCGTATTCTGGCAGTTGGCGGAAAGGGTGAAGTCGTACGAACCGTCGCCGTTGTCCGTCCTTTCACTCTCGGGCAGAATCACCATGGGGTCCGGCATTTCGTGGCAAATCACCTCAAAATTATCCACGTAGCTCTCTCTCGAGTTTGCATTTGATCTCAGCGTGAGTCTGATTCGGAGGTCCCCATTGCCGGCAGCGGCCGGGTCCATGTCGGAAAGCCGCATCAGGCCGTACCAGGGATGAAGCACATTGTCAGCCGCCCAGCGACCCCCGCCGTAGTCGATGTTGGTGACCTCGCTCCATTGTCCACCGCCGTCGGTGGACATCTCGACGATCACGCCCTCGTCGTTGTCCACGTTGTCGTGCGCGATGTCGAAGTCGAGGTCCACCACGTGGCAGGAGCTGGTGTCCACGCCGGCTTCGATTGTCCAGTTACTTCCGTCCGCAACCGCGGCGGAATTTCCACCTGGAAGCTCCGTCGTCACCTGAGGGTCACCGGAAATCGTAGCCCAATCGGGATTTGAGTCGGGGTCGAAATCGAATCTATCAGAGAATATCACCGTCTTAGCCACGGAGGCGAAGCCGATGACGGTGAAGTTATCAATGTAGACCTCGTCGTCATTGGCATTCGACCGCAGCGTGATCCGGACACGAAGATCGCTGTTGTTTGCCGCAGCCGGATCGATATCCGTAAGGCAAATATTTCCGAACCATGCGGCCAACACATCGTCTTCTGTCCAGTCGATCGTCCCGTTATAATGGAAGTCAAGGTAGATGGCCGGCCGGTAGTTCAAACCCCCGTTGGTGGAAAACTCGATGATGATGGCTTCACCCAGGGTTTCGTTGTCGTGAGCCCAGTCAAAATCGAGACAGACCACGTCCATGCATGTGGTGTCGATGCTGGTCTCAATGGTCCAGTCACCGCCGAGATTGCCGTCCGCCACCGCCGCGGAGTCCCCTCCAGGAAGCTCCGTGGTAACCTGCGGGTTCCCGAAGAGGGTGGTCCAGGCAGGATTCTGGTCTGGATCGGTATCGAAGGGCTCGAAAAAGAGCCTGGTGGGGATGGTGTTTGCCACGCAGTCGATGTTGGCCGTCTCGCAGGGTATGCCGTTGAGAAGGAGGGTGCAGCTTGCGGGCTGGCCGACGGGCATCTTGGGATCGCAGCTGAGCGTGAGCGAAGCAGGCGCTGCGCCACAGCCCGTAACGTCGCCGTAGGCACACAGGTTACAGATCTCGTCTTCGCCGCAGAGCGACTCGTCCATGACACCGACGCAGGATCCGGCTGAACAAGTATCCAGCGTACAGCCGATGCCGTCGTCGCAGGCCGCTCCATCGCCATCGTAGGCCAAACAGTCCCGGGTCTCCTCATCGCAGGACTCGTTACAATCGTCGTCACCATCCGGACCGGCACAGGGATTCCCGCCTCCAACGCACACACCCTCCGAACAAGTGTCGTTCAGTGTGCAATAATAACCGTCTTCACAGGGCTCACCGTCGACACAGCTAACGCTGGAACAAGCACCCAGGTCCTCATCACAAAAGGCGGGCGGCTCACAGGGGTTGCCGCGGCCGGTGCACACGCCCACCAAGCAGGCCTCCACGCCGTTACAAAATAGTCCATCGTCGGCGCAGGCAGTGCCATCAGTTACGATCTGTTGAACACATGCGTCGCTGCCCTCATCGCAGACCCCGTCTTTGCAATCATCGTCGAAGGATGAACAGTCCATGGCGTCATGAAGACAGATGCCATTTTCACAGCGCTCGTTGATTGTGCAGAAAAAATCATCCATGCACTCATCGTGACTCTCGCAACCAGCCGCCCGGATCTGCATCACGTCCCGTGCCGATTCCGCTTGCCCAGCGGAAACCACCAGGGCCACCAGATAGATCCCGGACACATCCGGCCGAATGAAAGCCTTCTGTCTGTCGGCGTCCAAAGGTTCAGCCACGGAATCCGCCGGACGGCTCAAAATCTGCCAAGAATATTGGGTCAGGACATCCCCATCCGGATCGTAACTGGCGCTTCCGTCCAAAAGCACCGAAGTACCAAGTGCCGCCTCGGCATCCGGGCCGGCCACCGCCACCGGCAGGCGGTTGGGGCCGCGAACATCCAAATCACAGCCACCAAAAACAAAAGCCGAAATGAACAAACAAAAAACCATCAAACGCGCCACATTACACCTCGCGCAAAAGGACAGCGCCTTGAATCATGAAGCGGCCACTGCTCAATCGCCAAGCTCCGGATTTCGAATCAGTTTACCAGCTTTGCGGGTTTTTCTCTAACAAGGAGTCCTGCTATCCTGCTACTCAAAAACCACCGGCTCTGGGGATGAATTCCCATCAAGACCGTCGGTCCTCTCGGCGTCTGGATCTCCGTGATAAATACAGGTCACGTTGGCCGTGCCGTCCAGGTCCGAAGTGATGGTGGCGGTGTAGGTCCCGTCGCCCTCGTCGGTGAATGCGCCGATCTCATCATGGCTGGATCGAGTCCATTTGAGAGAGTAGTCATCCAGGAAGAAACCATCGTTCGGGCCGGCGTCAGAGGATGTTGGAACCAAAAACTCAACCATCAAGTCGGTCAACCCAATGGCGTCCGGATCCAAGACAAAGCGGAAGTGATCATAGACTTCATCGGGGTCCAAGCCCATGCCATTCAACCGCCTCCAGATGGATCCTCCATCGACGCTGTACCAGCCATTGGAATAGGCGTCGGCGGGCTGATGATCCGACTGCATGTAGAAGTCAGCCACAAGATCGCTGCCCGTCGGCACGTATCGAGTATCGATGTCCGTATCCCGGATCCAATTGGGGTGGTTGTGATTGATTCGGAGGCCCTGATCACCCGAAGAGGTTCCCAAAGGATTCTGAGCCTCGGTTTCCAGGCAAATCTTGTCCGCATGATCGCCAATCAAATCAAAAAGCGCCAAAAGCCAGGGGCCATCATCGCCGCAGTTGCCCTCCGCGGCATTACCCGAGGCCGGCTCGAAATCATTGGCAAGCAAGGTCCAGCTCACCGTGGGCTCGGGAAGATCTTCAATTTCCACATCGTCGACGAAGCCGCAGTCATCCTCTTCGTCATCGCCGTCGGAGACCAGACTCCAGCGGATGTATAGGTTGGCCTGATCTTCGCAACGCTCTGGCAAGATGTGTGTGAACCATTGCCAGTTCTCGCGAAAGTCGTCGCCCTGGATGTCAAGTTGGTACCAAGTTGAGTCGTCAGTGGAGTATTCGGTGACGAAGTAATCATCGCTGTCCAAAGCAACCCTCGCCTTGGAAGCATAGCGAAGCTGGATACGCGTACGGCCCAAGGTGCTGATGGCCTCCGTCTTGAGCCAGTTATCTCGGCAGACTGACGCACCGAAATCATCCGGGTCGGCCGTTGCCGGATTCTGGGGCCAACCGCTCACTCGCCCCACATCATTACCGTCGCTGACCGTGAAGCCGGAGATGTCGATTTCGAAGTCGTTTGACAAGAGCACATCGGGGGCCAGGAGACGGCTGGTGTCGGTGTAGCAGACGATGTCGTCGGGATCGTAGCCAGCTGTATCCAGATGCACGGTGAGGGTACCACCGCTGCCGCCTGTAGTCAGATTGCCCTCCGGTCCGTACAGGCACATGTAACCCGATCCCACGCAGTCCGGATCTTCTGAGTCCGTGCTGCCATCGCAGTCGTTGTCCTTGCCGTCGAAGCAGCTTCCGGCCGCATCACAGATGTTGCCGCTTCCTTCGGCGGGTGCGCCCAAATACACGTCCGAATCGGAATCATCGCAGTCGTCGCCGCTGCAAGCGACATCCACATGCCCGTCCTCATCGACATCCCTTTGCGTTGAGCCCTCGTGGCAAACGCCGTCACCATCACCACAGGCGTCGTCGGTAAGACAAGGGTTGCCGGCATCGCAGGGGGCCCCCAGGGAGGCAACGCCATGGTCCTGCACACAAATACCTAAGTCGTCACATTCGGCCAGCACGCAATCACCGGGGGTGTTATCGGTGCAAGGCGTGGAAACAGGTAAGTACAGATCGGTCGGACAATCCGGACTGCTGCCGGTGCAGCGCTCTTCCAGATCGCAGGGCCCGACGGAGGCACGGCAAAGATAATCGCTCGCTTCCAGGTTGTCCTGGCAGACGCCGCCCAAACAGGAGTCCGGATTGTCGCAAAGGGAATCCGAGGGGCTGCCGCAGCCGGCACCATCCTCGGCGACCGCCTCATCGCATCCCCCAGCGCCGTCACAAGTGTTCACAAGGCAATCATCCGCACTGCTGCAAACATTCTGCGGATCCGCCTCACCTTGGGTCACCCAATGACAGGTCCCCACATCGCAGCAGTGGTCCTCCTGAGGCAGGCCGGGATCGCATTCCTCCGGGTCCGAGACCTCACCGTCTCCGCATCCGCCACAGGTATCCGTGTTTTCATCACAGGCATCGGCCGGCTCACAGGGATTGCCGGCACTCGTACAAAGGCCGGAGTTACAGCTCTCCACGCCCGTGCAGAACAAGCCATCATCGCACTCTTCGTCGCGCTCGCAACCCGCGGCTCGAAGCTGCATCACGTCGCGATCCGAACTCATTTGCCCGTCGAAGACCTGCAGGGCCACCAGGTAAATTCCACCCACATCAAGCTGCATGGAAGTCTGTTGGGCGCCTTTATCCAGGGGTTCGGCCGATGAATTCTCCGGTCGTCTCAACACCTGCCAAGTGTAGCTGATCGTGTCGCCATCCGGATCGTAACTACCACTGCCGTCCAGCGTCACGGAAACGCCAATTCCAGCCTCCGCATCCGTACCCACCACGGCCACAGGGGCTCGGTTGGGGCCGCCGACATCCGAATCACAGCCGCCAAGAACAAAAGCCGCAAGGAACAACAAAAAAAATGTAAACCGTGCCAAAACACGCCTCCAGCCTATGGCTCAAAAACCACCGGCTCTGGGGATGAATTCCCACCCGTACCGTCGGTCACCTCGGTGTCTGGATCTCCGTGGTAAATACAGGTCACGTTGGCCGTGCCGTCCAGGTCAGAGGTGATGGTGGCCGTATAGATCCCGGCGCCCTCGTCGGTGAATGCGCCGATCTCATCATGGCTGGCTCGATACCAATTGAGAGAGTAGTCATCCAGGTAGAAACCATCCTCCGGGTGGTCATCAGAGGATTCTGGAACCAAGAACTCAACCATCAAGTCGGTCAACCCGATGGCGTCCGGATCCAAGACAAAGCGGAAGTGATCATAGACTTCATCGGGGTCCAAGCCCATGCCATTCAACCGCCTCCAAGTGGACCCTCCGTCGACGCTGTACCAGCCATTGGAATAGCCGTCGGCGGGCTGATGGTCCGACTGCATGTAGAAGTCAGCCACAAGATCGCTGCCCGTAGGCACGTATCGAGTATCGATGTCCGTGTCCCGGATCCAATTGGGATGGTTGTGATTGATTCGGAGACCCTGAGCACCCGAAGATGTTCCCAAGGGATTTTGGGCCTCGGTTACCAGGCAAATCTTGTCCGCGTGTGTACCAATCGTGTCGAAAAGCGCCAAAAGCCAGGGGCCATCATCGCCGCAGTTGCCCTCCGCGGCATTGCCCGAGGCCGGCTCGAAGTCATTGGCAAGCAAGGTCCAGCTCACCGTGGGTTCAGGTAGTTCCACAATCTCTACGTCGTCAATCATGACACAGTCATCGTTATCGTTGGCAGAAACCACAATCCAACGAATGTACAAAGTAGATTGATTTTCGCAAAGTGGAGGCAAAATATGGGTGTACCACTGCCATTGCTCGCGAAGGTTGTCGCCCTGAATGTCAAGCTGGTACCAGGTCGAGCCGTCGACGGAGTATTCGGTGACCCCATACTCGTCGGCATCCAGGCCCGTATTCCAGACACTGGAGGCATAGCGAAGCTGAATGCGTGTACGTCCCAAGGTGTCGATGGCATTTGTCATAATATACTCGTTGTTGCGGCAGAAATACGCACCGTAGCTTCCGGTGGAACTCGTAGCCGGATTTTGACTGCCGCTATGGCGATCCGCATTAGCGGAATGCGTAAATCCGGACATGTCGCTTTCGAAATCATTGGAGAAAATCACATTGGGGGCCAAGAGGCGGCTGTTGTCGGTGTAGCAAACGATGTCGTCGGTATTGTAGCCACCAGAATCCAGACGCAGGGTGAGGGTGCCACCGAGGCCCCCTGTGGTCAGGCTGCTGCCCGGTCCGTAGAGGCACATAAAACCCGAAACCGGGCAGTCCGGATCGTCTGAGTCGGTGTTGCCGTCGCAGTCGTTGTCCACGCCGTCGAAGCAACTTCCGGCCGCATCGCAGATGTTGCCGCTTCCTTCAGCGTCTGCGCCCAAAAACACGAGCGGATCCGAATCATCGCAGTCGTCGCCGCTGCAAGCGACATCCACATGCCCGTCTAAGTCGTCGTCTTTTAGAGTTATACCCTCGTTGCAGACACCGTTGATGTCACAGGTGTCTCCGGTCAAACAAGGATCGCCTGCCTCGCAAGAATCCCCCTCTGACGCAAGGAGATCAGTTGGGCAGTCTGCGCTGCCGTCACAATTTTCAGCGGGATCGCAGGCACCTGTCGAGGGTCGGCATTCAAGGCTGCCGCCCGCAAAAACATCCGACGGGCAGTCCACGCCGCCCGCGCAATTTTCGGCCAAGTCGCAATCGCCCGCCGAAGGCCGACATTCAACGCTGCCGTCCGCAAAAACCCCACCGAAGGCCGACATTCAACGCTGCCGTCCGCAAAAACATCCGACGGGCAGTCCACGCCACCCGCGCAATTTTCGGCCAGGTCGCAATCGCCCGCAGCAGGACGACATTCGACGCTGTTGTCAGCCATGACATCGGCCGGGCAAGTTGGGGCCACGCCATCACAGTTTTCGGCCAGGTCGCAATCGCCCGCCGAAGGCCGGCACGCGTCGCCCAAATCGGCCCGCGTATCGCTGGGACATCCAGCACTGCTGCCATCACAAAACTCAGCGGGGTCACAGTCCCCCTGGGATGGGCGACATTCGAGACTTCCATCATCCAGCAGGTCGACAGGACAGTCAGCGTTCGAGCCGTCACAATTTTCTTCGGGATCGCAAGGCCCGGTGGAATTCCGGCAAATGCGGTCGTTCGCTTCCAGGTTATCCTGGCAGACGCCACCCAGACAGGTATCCGCGTTATCACAAAGGGTGTCCGAGTTACTGCCGCAGTCTGCGCCATCATCTGCGACCGCATCTGTGCATCCTCCGACGCCGTCGCAGACATCCACCCGACATTCGCCGGCACCACTGCAGACGCCCTGGGGGTCCACTAATCCCGAACCGGTCAAGGAGCAATCACCCACATTGCAGCAATTGTCACCTTGCGCCGCGCCCGGATCACAATCCTCATCCGGTCCCACCACGCCATCACCACAGGCACCGCAAATATTGTTGACATCGTCGCAGTCGCTAGGGGTCGGGCATGGATTGCCTCCCTGGGTACAGACGCCAAACTGGCAGGTCTCAAGGCCCGTGCAGAAAAAGCCGTCATCGGTGCAGGGCGTGTCGTCTGCCGACATCAAATCGGCGGGGCAGTCCACCAGGATTCCGTCGCAGTTTTCAGCCGGATCGCAGTCCGCATCTGTTGATTGGCGGCATTCGGTGCCGGCCTGCACCCGCAAGTCCGCGGGACAAGACGCGTTCACTCCGTCGCAGACCTCTTCCGCATCACAGATGCCTGTCGGCACTCGACAGGGCACCGCGGCCGCCACCACCTCATCCGTGGGGCAGTCTTCGTTCACACCGTCGCAGTACTCAATCGCATCGCAACCATCGGCTGCGGCCCTACAAAGGGTACCCGCACCGGCCAGGTTTGTCTCGCATTGCCCAGCAAGGCAAGTATCCGGATCGTCGCAGAGTCTATCCGTGGAGTCGCCACAGGCCGTGCCGTCTTCCGCGTTCGCGACGGCACAATTTCCGCCTCCATCACAGACATCCGCCTGACATCCGGTCGCTCCGCTGCATACGGCCTGGGGGTCTGCTTCTCCATCCACAACCCACCTGCAGGTGGCCGCATCGCAACAGTTGTCGTTTTGCGGCGTCCCGGGATCGCATTCCTCCGACCCCAAAACCTCGCCGTCTCCGCATCCGCCACAGGCGTCCGCGTTTTCGTCACAGGAATTGGCCGGCTCACAGGGATTGCCGGCGCTCACGCAAACGCCGGAGCGACAGATCTCTTCGCCTGTGCAGAACAAATCGTCATCGGTGCAGGGAGTGTCGTTCGGCAGGGCTTCCATCACGCAAGTCGTGCTTGCCTCATCACAGATCCCGGCGTTGCAGTCATCGCCAGCCGCCGAACAATCCCTTGTATCGCTCAGGCACAGGCCGTCTTCACAGCGCTCGTTCACCGTGCAGAAAAGAGCATCTTCGCATTCGGCGTTGCTCTCGCAACCGGCAGCCCGGATCTGCATCACATCGCGCTCCGAGTATGCTTGCCCGTCGAAGACCACCAGGGCCACCAGGTAGACTCCGCCCACATCCACTTGCAGGGAGGTCTGCCGGGCGCCTACATCCAAAGGTTCGACTGTTGAATTCTCCGGGCGGCTCAAAACCTGCCAGGCATAGGTGAGCGCGTCCCCATCCGGATCGTAACTGGCGCTGCCGTCCAAAGTCACCAAAGTCCCAAGCGCGGCCTCCGCGTCCGGCCCGGCCACGGCCACCGGCGCCCGATTGGGGCCACCCACGTCCGAATCGCAGCCGCCAAGGGCAAAAACCAGCACTGCGCAATACGCCGCAGCATAAAAGGCCCTAGAAAAAAGGGCCTTTAACGCCGCAGCATAAAAGGCCCTAGAAAAAAGGGCCTTTAACGAGGGGAGGAAAACCACAAGGGAAGATATAGAAAGTTTCGCGCGCGCCACAGAACACCTCGTTCATGCGATTGGTCTTGAGGCACGAAATAGCCCTCAACCCGCTCGCCAAATTCCAGGTTTCGAATCACCTTAACAGCTTAGCAGTTTAGCAGATTCTATGCCATTCGAGGAGGATGCGCTATGGGGTGAGAATCACCATGTCACAATCGTTCCTTGGGTGTAGGTGCCAGTCGACGAATCCGGTGTGATGCTGCCACTGACCGTTGCAGATCCGAAAAAGGTGTTTATTCGAATGCGGCCGGCTGCCCCGCCGCCGCCACCACCATTTTCATTCGCCTCCCCGGAACCCCCGTCCCCAAACGCACCGCCGCTTCCCTCTCCCCCGCTCCCACCGATACCGGACCCCTGCCCGCCTGCAGCTCGGGTGTTATCGAATGTGCCGGACTCTCCCGCCTCCGCGAAATCAGCACCCCATGAGGTGTCTTCGTGGTAGCCGGCTCCACCTCCGCCTCCGTTGGCCGCAAGAACACCATCCACGGTAACAGAAAACGCTTCCAACAGTACGGCACCCCCACTTCCGCCGCCACCTCCCGGACTTGAATCGCCACCATCGTGACCTCCTGCTCCGGCACCTCCCGAGACCAATATTCTCGCGGTTGACACGATGTGAATTTCACCCCCTGCGCTGAGCTGAACCGCCCCACCACCGCCACCACCGGGCCCACCGGTATCATCGCCTCCTGCGCCCCCACCGCTTCCGCCGAACAATGGAGACAAGGTATCGTCAGCGTATGGTGCCGCGCCGGTTGGACCTGCGATGCTGCATCCGGCAGAGTCATCTCCATCTCCTCCCGCACCACCGGTCCCCCCGAAGCTGCCGCCCGCGCCTCCGGAATCAATATAGGAATTGCAGCCGGCATCTCCACCTGCCCCGCCTCCTCCCAGACCCAGTCCGCTTTCAGCGGGATCGCAACTTCCACCGTCAGACCCGCCTGTCCCCCCGGTGCCTGAAAGACAGGTACCATTGGAATTCATGACCCCATCGGTTCCCGTTGCGGAGATGTCGGCGGAAACAGTGAGGTCGTTGCAGGCAAGCAGCACGAGCGCCCGGCTTCCGTTGACGCTTACATCCGCGGCGATGTCGATGTTGTCGAAGGCGAACACGCCGAGATCGGACGCACCGCCGCCCTGAGGCACCACGAAAAACCTGACATCGGCCGGCCCCACGCCAGTTATCGTGCCGGCGTCGGTATCGATGACGACCGGGGCGGTGATGTTCAGCGAGTTGGGATTTATGCACAGCAAGCCGGGATCGACGTTCGTCGGGTTGATGCCCGCCGGGCGATACCAAACGTGGCTCCAGTCGGAAAGCGTCGCATCGGGATCCCATTGGCAGGTGATGTCCGCGCTAAGGTGGCCGTCGCTATCCGTGGCCGTGAAATCATAGCTGCCGTTGGATTCGGGATCCTGCGGGTTGCTCAGCGATACCAACGCTGGCGCGCTACAATCCTGGTGGGCCGTGAGGGTGATCTGATCGAGATTGATTTCCTTGTCCCCGGCCTGCATTTGGAAACGAATCCCCAAATTCGCGTTGTGATCGGCCGCCGGAACGAGATCCGAAAGGTTCAGGCAAAGCTGCGCGCATGTTTTGTTCGGACCGAACGCCCCTTCCTTGCTCCATACCGGCTGCCAGCCCGAGCCCGAGTCGACGTCGACTGTGAGTATCTCTCCCCCGTTGGCACCGTCCTCTCCATAGTAAAAGCAAAGCTCGAGATCGGTGTAGGCAAACATGTCGAGGAACCGATAGAGTTCACCTGCGGCTGCGCCCGTGTTTTTCATCCAAGCCCTTTCGCTACCGTCGAAACAATCAAAGCTCGTGCCGCAGCTTATCAACGCCCCGCCGCCAACCGTCCAGCCGTTCCAGCTGACAAGCGGATCGCTACAGCCACTGAAGTCCTCCGTGAAGATACCCACCCGAGCCGCCGGACAGGCCGTGGTCTCGCCACGCAAGGAAATGTTATCGATGTAGATGCGGTTGTTGTTGTCGTTGGAGTTCACAAAGAAGGCCACCGTGACGGCCTGATTGTCATCGACGAAAGGAGCCGCCACCGAAAGATCGACGCAGGTACGAAACCAAACATCCTCCAGGGCGGCCCGGGGTCCGTCAACATCACAAAAAACCGCCGCCTGGTAATTGCCGGTGGAATCCCCGATATCCACTTGAAGAACATCGTTGCCGCCGCCGGCCTGCCTGTCGGCGTAATCGAAGCACAACTCAAGGTTGGCAAGCCCGGTGGTGTCGAAGGTGTGCTGAAGCCTCCACTGGCGGTCTCCAAGCGTGCAGGTGTCGCGATCCGCCTGGAAGGCAATGGTGCCCGCAAGGTCGATGGGGCATATCAAATTATCACAACAATCCCGGTTGTTCGGGTCGGACATGGGACAACTCGCTCCATCTCCGTAGCACCCCGTACCCGATACAATTGTCCAGCCGTCCGCGACCTGGTCGACCACTGGCGCGCAGCTGCCCGGATTGAGATCATCTTCGAAATCGGTCATGATCAGCGTCGTCACCCCCACGCTGGCACTGCAACTCAAACATGCCTCCTGGCCAGTGATGTCGCCGCCCGCAAGAGTAATAGAGCAGTCAGAGACGGTGTCCACGTCAAGAAAAACGGGGTCCTCACAGCCAAGCGCCAGCGAACCCGGCGGCGTGACGCAGCCCGAGGCGTTAAGCGAACAGACCGGCACGCAGATGTCGGGGCTTGTGCAGTTTCCGTCGTTGGCCACGGAGATACAGACTCCGCCCTGACAGGTATCGTCGGTACATGCGTACGCGTCACCCACGCAGGGGGTGCCCGGTGCCCAATAGCCATTGTCGGTGCAGCCTCCCGAGGCGTCGCAAGTATCCTGGTTCACGCATTCGGCCTCGTCGTCACCACAATTCGTCGTGTTGTCAAAGTGGTTGGGCAAGCAGCCGCCGATGCCGTCACAGGTATCCTGACCGCTGCATGCGGTCGGCGCATCACCGCAGTCGGCGCCCAACACAACCCAGCCGTTGTCGCTGCATGTCCCCGAGCCGTCGCAAGTATCCTGGTTCACGCATTCGGCCTCGTCGTCACCACAATTCGTCGTGCTGTCAAAGTGGTTGGGCAAGCAACCGCCGATGCCGTCGCAGGTATCCTGACCACTGCATTCAGTCGGCGCGTCACCGCAGTCGCTGCCCAACACAACCCAGCCGTTGTCGATGCAAGTCCCCGAACCGTCGCAGTAGTCCTGATTCACGCAGTCGGTCCCGGCGTCATCACAAGTCGTCGTGTTGTCGAAGTCGTTGGGCAGGCAACCGCCGACCGCATCACAAGTATCCTGGCCGCTGCATTCAGTCGCCGCGTCGCCGCAGTTTGTGTCGACACCGGCGAAAGCCTCGATGCATCCACCGCCGCCGTCACAAACGTCCACACGGCAGTCCGGCGCGCCGCTACAGGAACCCTGGGGATCCACCTCACCGGAGCCGGTCCACAAGCAATCGGCCACATTGCAACAGTTGTCATTTTGCGGCGGTCCCGGATCGCAGACTTCGTCGGTTCCCACAATGCCGTCGCCGCAATCGCCACACATGTTGTTTTCTTCATCGCAGTCAGCCGAAATCGCACAAGGATTACCTGGACTTTCGCAAACCCCGAGCTGACAGGTCTCAATGCCCGTACAGAAAAACCCATCGCTGTCGCAGATCGTGCCATCCACTGCCGGTATGTCCTCAGGGCAATCCACCATCACGCCGTCACAAAACTCTGCTGCATCGCAAACACCAGAAGCGTCCCGACAAAGGGTACCCAAGCCGGCCAAATTGGCCTCACATTGTCCAGCCAGGCAGGTGTCCGAATCGTCGCAGGGTCTATCCGTGGCGTCACCGCAAGCCGCACCGTCACCCATGGCCACCGTGGTGCAACCGCCGCTACCATCGCAGACATCCACTTGGCATTCGGGGGCTCCATCACAAACAGCCTGCGGGTCGACCTCACCCAAAGCAATCCAAGTGCAGGTTGTGGCATCGCAACAATTGTCGTTTTGAAGCGGCCCGGGGTCGCATTGCTCCATGCCGTTGACCTCACCGTCACCGCAACCGGAGCAAGTGTCCGCCGTATCATCACAGAATTCGGGCGAGTCACAGGGATTGCCGGCGCTGGTGCACACCCCAGCCAAGCAGGTCTCGGCACCGGTACAGAACAATCCATCGTCCTCACAGACGGTCCCATCGGAAAAGGCCTGCTGGCCGCAGGCATTCTCATCCTCATCACAGATGCCCTCGTTGCAATCATCGCCGGCATCCGCACAGTCCATGGCGTCACTCAAACACATGCCACCTTCACAGCGATGGTCAACCGTGCAGAAAAGCTCGTCCTCACACTCTGCGTCGCTTTCGCAGCCGGCCGCCCGGATTTGCATCACGTCCCGCCCCGAATCCGCTTGCCCGTCGGAGACCACCAGGGCCACCAGATAGATCCCGGACACATCCACCTGCATGGAGGTCTGCCGGCTGCCGCTGTCCGCGGGCTGGGCCGTGGAATTCGCTGGTCGACTCAAGACCTGCCAAGTGTAACTAAGGGCATCGCCGTCCGGGTCGTAGCTGGCGCTGCCATCCAAGGTCACCGAAGTCCCGAGTGCCGCCTCCGCGTCCGGACCGACCACGGCCACCGGCGCGCGGTTGGGGCCCGCGACGTCCGAATCGCAGCCGGAAAGGACCAAAACCAGCACTGCGCAATACGCCGCAGCATAAAAGGCCCTAGAAAAAAAGGCCCTTAACAAGGGAAGGAAAAACACAAGGGAGGACCAAGAAAGTTTCGCGCGCGCCACGGCACACCTCGCTCAAGCGATTGGCCTTGAGGCATGAAATGGGCCTCAACCCGCTCGCCAGGTTCCGAGTTTCGAGTCAGCCTAGCAGATTAGCAAATTAGTAGATTCTGCGCTATTCAGGCTTTTCGCTAGGGGACAAAAATCACCTGCTGCGGGGAGGAGTTCACACCGCTGCCGTCGGTCACCTCGGTGCTTGTTCCGTGGTAAATGCAGGTCACGTCGGCCGCGCCCATGGTATCCGAGGAAATGATGGCAGTGTAAGTCCCGTCGCCCTCATTGGTGAAACCGCTGATCTCGTCAAGGCTGGCTCGATACCAAACAAGGTCGAAATCGTCTAACTCCATCCCCTGCGCGTTGCTGACCTGGGCCGTGGTGTTAATCCAGAAAGAAAACGCGGCATTGGTTAGGCCGATGGTGCTGGATCCAAGAATGAACCGGTAGTCGATCCAGCCTTCCGTGGTGCCGCCACCAAGACCGATGGTGCGCAGCCAATCAGATCCGTCGTAGTACCAAAGATTGCCGTATCCTTCGTCTGAAAAGTTGTAGCCACTCATGGCTACTTGCACAACCAAGTCACTACCGGTCGGCACGTAACTGGTATCCACTACGGTGTCTTCCAGGTACGATGGGTCATTGTCCACGATGCGCACGCCTTGCTCGTTTTCCCCGTCTGCTGTGGAGGGATTTTGCGATGCGGCCAACAAGCACACTTCGGCATTGTTGTTGCCCTGCTGGTTGAAACCGACGATGGTTTCACCGACACATTCATCCGCCGCCGTGTTGCCCTCGCTCGTTTCAAAATGGTTGCTCAACACTGCCCAACTCACCGTGGGGCTGGGCATGTCGGATACAGCGATGTCATCAAAAAAGCAATAGTCACTGGTTGCATCAAGGCCATCCATTCGGAAACGAACCTGTAGTCCGGATATGTTTTCGCACTCGGTCGGCAGGATGTGTGTGTACCACTGCCAATGCTCATCGTATCCATCACCACTCAGACTCAAGGGATACCAGCTCCCCCCAGCGTCAGGAGAATATTCCGCGATACAATACTCCCTGGGATCGCCATTCTCCGTGCCGTTCGCTCTGGACGCATAACGAAGCTGTATTCTGGTCAAACCAGTGGTATCGATGGAACCCGAAGTGATGGAGGCCCCATCGCTGTTCAGATACAACCCACTGGTATTCGAAGCATCGGCAGTATCTGGATTCTGAGACCCGGAGCCGGTTCCAACCGTCCCCGCGGTGACGAAACTTCCAGTGCCGGATTGAAAATCCTCAGAAAACAGATCTGTTGAACTCAGAAGCCGGTCGTTGTCCGTGTAACAAACAATGTCAGTGGGATCGTAGCCATTTGTATCCAGGCGCACGGTGAGGGTGTCGCCGGGACCATTGATGGACGAGGTGCCGGGCCCGTATAGGCACATGAAGCCGGTAGCCTGGCAATCCCCATCATCGCTGTCCGTGTTGCCATCGCAGTCGTTGTCCACGCCATCGAAACAACTAGCGTAAATGTCGCAGATCTTACCAGGCCCTTCAGCGGGCGCGTTCGGGTAGATATCCGGATTCGTGTCGTCGCAGTCGTCACCGCCACAGGCATCATCCACATGTGAATCTAAATCATCGTCCTTGGGTGTACCACCCTCGAGGCAATTGCCGGCGAGAGAACAGACGTCGCCTGTCATGCAAGGATCGAACGCTTCGCATGGCGTATCCACAGCAGCATAGGCGTGGCCTTGCACACATGCACCCATACCGTCGCATTCGGCCAACTCACAATCATCAGAGATGATGTCAGTGCAGCTTGTGTCCTCCGCCCAATACCCATTGTCGCTGCAAGCCCCAGAGCCATCGCAGAGGTCCTGATTCACGCAATCCGCCCCGGCGTCACCACAAGTCGTCGTGCTGTCGAAGTCGTTGGGCAAACAAC
>JAFCZJ010000181.1 GCA_019314375.1 Deltaproteobacteria bacterium
TGAAGTGAAAGAGGCCACCGAGCAGACCAAGAAGCAAAAGGACGGCAAGTGGGAGTATTCCTGGACGGCCAGGATTGAGGTCAAGGAAGTGTGGATGGGCAAACACGAGATCGGCGAGATTGCTTTTTCCGAGAGCTGTTCGGGCACCGCCCACATGAGTCGCAATCACTGCAGTCGCCCCCCGGCCACCAAGGGAACAAAGCTTGTCATCTACTTAAAGAAGGACATAGACGGCAAACATGAGTTGGCCCAGCCGCGCAGTGGCGCTTTTGACAGCGGGGATTGCCCCGGCCAAGTCGAGATCGACAAAGCGCGCAAGCAGCACCCAAAGGTTTTTGCAAAGGTCACAAGCAAAGCCAAGTCGACCCCAGCCAAGTAATTCAGAAGGGTGCCAGGTGGTCATGACCCCGGAACAGGAACAAGCATGGCGGGCAAAACTGGAGGCGCTTCGTGACGCCCTGGAGCAGGAGCACTCCAGCTTGACAGAGGCTTCTCGCCCGGTGGAACTGAGCCCATCCATCGGGCGCCTGACCCGCATGGATGCTTTGCAGCAGCAGCAGATGTCTTTGGCGCATCGTGATCGGATTCGCAATCGGCTCCAGGCGATCTCCGGGGCCCTTGCACGCCTGGATGCAGGCAGTTTCGGCGAATGCCTTGCTTGTGGGGGAGATATTGAACCCAGGCGTCTCGAAGCGCGGCCCGAGGCCTTTCTTTGTTTGGACTGTCAAAAGAATAAGGGATGAGCTACGCGGCCAACGCAAAACCTTCATGAGGGCTTGGCTAGCGACAAAGGCAGCACTGACCGAAATTGCTGCTCTCAGGCCAGCCGCAGGTGCCTTCGTTCGAACCGTGTGCTTGGCAGGCCGCGCTGCAGTCAGGGTAAGTACCAAGGCAGTTCGCGCAGGGCAGGCAGAATGCAAGCTCTGTGATCACCGGGAAATGATCCGAAACTGGGATTCCATGGTTGATCGTGTGGCTGGCGCGGGTGTTTACGACGGTCCATGGACGCGGAAAGGGCGCGAGAGTGCCCCGTCTCACAAAAACGTAGTCAATCGCTTCCCCTAGGTCGGGTGGTGCGTTTACGCCGCCGGCCCATACCGTTCTGTCCACAGTGTAATCACAGGTCGCATCAGACGATTCTTGGCAGCAGTCGCGGAAATCGAGCGTGATTTCGGTGAAACATGGATCGTTGGTCAATGCGTTGAAGTCACCCATCAAGACACCCATTTCGCTTGAAAACCCGTCCAGGTACTGATTCAGCTCACCGACAACATCACAGAACTTTCCCGGTTGCGGGTGAACGCTGAATACACGAACAGAAGCGGCGCCGAGTGGGTATAGGAAGGACTGCACCATGTCCTGGTCGGTATGACCGCCCTGAAAACGATAGAAGCCATAGTCATGCAAGGGATGTTTGCTCAACACGATCTGACCCAATTCGACATCCGGGTTCAGGTTGAAGCGTTTTTCATAAACTCCGTACATCGGGTAGGCGCGATCTGCGAGCAGTTGCTTGATTGTATCGGGCGAGTCTGTTCCGGCGTAGTCCCACCAGTACTCTTGCAGACCGACGACGTCGGCTTGTTCGGCAACGATCAGGTCGGCGATTTTGCCCAGCATGGCATGGTCGGTCCATCCACAGGAGCAGCCGATGTTGTAGGAGATGATTTTCAGTCGGTTGCTGAAGCAGGTCCCGTCCTCGGCGCAACAGCCGTGAATGCCGCATCCCGGCGGGCAGGTGCCGCCGCAGCCGTTATTTCCACATTCCCGTCCGGCGCAATCAGTGGGGCAAGGAAGACAGCTTCCGTCTAGGCAGCCATGCTCACAATGCGCCAAGACCTCCCAGGCCATCCCAGCCTCGTTGCATCTGATGACATCGTCTCCATCGCAGTCATGTGCCAGGGGGGCGCAGATATTTCCAGCGTCGCTTGCGTCCGTGTCCACGAAGCCGTCACTTGCATCCGTGTCCACGAAGCCGTCACTTGCATCCGTGTCCACGAAGCCGTCACTTGCATCCGTGTCCACGAAGACTCGACCGCCGTTCGTGCAGCCAATCACGCCTACTATCAGGCAGAGCGCCGCAACCGCCGAAAAGAAAGCCCGCCACGTCATGTCGGTCTCCTTCGAATCAAGTCATTGAAGCATAATCAGTCACTAAACAGGGGGGTCAGACACCGGCATATGACACTTGGAATTTTAGGGTAATTAGCTAGTTATGCTTGAAGACTTGAAGACTGGCTATGTGTCAAGTGCCGGTGTCTGACCCCGTCTCTCCTGACCCCGTCTCTCTTAGAATTTCTTGGCGGCCTCGCGCAACAGTGTCTGGGTGCCAGGGTCAAACCAGGAATCCAGCAGGCTTTGCTCTTTTTCGTCCCGAAGCGCGAGAAAGCGCTCTTTCGTGATGCTCACCTGGCCGTCTTTTGTTGCAACGAAGGCTTTTCGGGGAAGCCGGATCGTCATTGAGACAAGGGACAATGCCTTGGCTTCTACCTCCTCTGCAGGGAGCACTTCATCGACAAGCCCAGCGGCCAGGGCGTCTTCAGGGCCCAGAAACTCGCCGGAGGTCTCCAGTTGCCGTGCCTTGGCTGCACTTGTTCTTTGCTCCAGCATGAGGTGCGTAAAATAGGGGATCATGATGCCGATCTGCATTTCGTTTAGCCCCATGAGTTTTCGTCCATGGGCCATCAGTCGCAGGTCGGTGGTCAGGGCGAGGATCATCCCCCCGGCGGTGGCGTGGCCGGTCATGGCGCAGGCCGTGGGCACGGGCAGGGTGAAGACGTCCAACAGCATGTCTTCGAAGCGACGCCAGTATGCCGCCATGGCGGATCGCTTCATCTCCAGGACCTCGGGTAAATCCAGACCGATGCTGAAAAACTTTTCACCGCCTGCCAAGACCAGGCCTTTTTCCTGCCGGGCCACGTCGGCCACAGCCTCGGCGAGTTGGGCAATCAGGTCCGCGCTCAGCGCGTTCGTGGGGCCGTTGGTCAGTCGTAGCAGGATCGCGTGTTCGTGGGATTCGACTTGGATGGTTTTCATGAAGAGCATCTTAGCCGAAGCGCCTTGGAAGTAAAAACCGAGTCGATTTGTTGTTCGCGGCTGATGCCAATGTTAAAGATGTCGATCCCTTAGGGGTGGTAGGCTGGGCCATGGTTTTTCGCAATGGGTCGACCGCGGCTGGCGCGAACCCCTTAGATGTCAGCATGCGCATTGAAATGGCCCCCTTGCAGGGGCTCACTGGACACGTCTTTCGCGAGGTCTATGCGCGCCACTTTGTCGGCGTGGACCACAGCTATTGCCCCTTTGTGCGACTGCGCGCCGGTCAATTGCTTGCCCGGGATAAGAGGGAGTTGGCTGCAGGCCTGGTTATGGGAGATGGGTTCACGCCGCAGATCATCGCCGCGAGTCCGGCGGAGGCGAGTTCGCTTTGTGGGTTGCTTGTTGAGTCAGGTCATCGCCGGGTGAACCTGAATCTTGGCTGTCCCTTCCCCATGGAAACCAAGCGAAAGAAGGGCGCGGGCCTGCTTCCATACCCGGAGGAGGTCGAGAAACTGCTTGAGACTTTATGTCGCTTTGAGCCGGCATTGAAGGTGTCGGTGAAGACTCGGCTTGGGCTCGAAGACGACAGCGAATTTTCGGCCCTGGTGCCTATCTTTAATGCCTTTCCCTTAAGCGCGATCATCATTCATCCGCGCACGGCCAAGCAGATGTACAAGGGCACGGTGGCCTGGGATGTTTTCGGAGAACAGGGCCGGAAACTCACGAGTCCCGTTATCGCCAATGGCGACATCGCTACAATTGAAGACGCCCATCGTGTGAGGGAAGCCTTTCCATGGATCGCGGGCTTGATGATCGGACGCGGGCTTCTGCGCGATCCCTTTTTGCCCGCGGCCATCAAGGGGCTCGATCCGCCGAGCTCGCGGCGGCAAGTTCTCGGCCATTTTCATGATGACCTGGTGGAGGGTTACAGCGAGGCGGGCATGTCGCCTGGGCACATCGTCGACAAGATGCGCGGCTTGTGGACTTACCTAGTCCACAACTTTCCGGATGCTGAAAAGCTAACCAAGCGCTTCAAGAAGGTTCGCGACATGGATAAGTATCAAGAGCTCGTCGGGGCCTTGTTTCGCTGATCGCCTGAGTTTGCTGCTGTTTTGGATTGGTCCAGGTTCAGCACCTCGCGGACTTTTTGGGCCAGTGAGTCCACGGAAAAGGGCTTTTGCACAAAATGAGTGCCCGGGTCGAGCACACCGTGATGGACGATGGCGTTGTCGGTGTAGCCGGACATGTAAAGCACCTTTATGTTCGGTCGTTTGGCTAGCAGCTTGCCGGCCAACTCCTTGCCGCTTGAGTTCGGCATCACCACATCTGTCAAGAGCAAGTCGATTGGCCCCTCATGCGCATTCGCCACGCTTTCCCCCTCCAGTCCGTCCCTCGCCTGTAGTACGTTATAGCCCTTCCGCTTGAGCACTTTCACGGCCAGCCGCAGCACGGCCGCCGCGTCCTCCACCACCAACACGGTCTCGGTGCCGCGCGAGTCTGTGACTTTGTTTTGGGGCCTGATGGCCTTTTCCTCTGTTGTTTTTGCCCTGGGCAGGTAGATTTTGAAAATCGCCCCCTTGCCTGGTTCCGTATAGATCCAGATGTTGCCTCCGTGTTGCTTGACGATGCCATAGACCGTGGAGAGGCCCAGCCCGGTGCCCTTGCCCTTTTCCTTGGTGGTGAAGAAAGGATCGAAAATCTGCGCCGCGGTCTCCGCGTCCATACCGGAGCCTGTATCGCTTGCCGCCAACATCACATGTGGACCCGGCGTGACGCCTGCGTGTCTGCGCGCATACTCTTCGTCCAGCTCGATGTTCGCGGTCTCGATGGTGAGCTTGCCCCCGGTCGGCATGGCGTCTCGGGCGTTAACGGCTAAGTTCATCACAATCTGTTCAATCTGCCCCGGGTCCGCCATGACCTTCCATAGCTCGGGGTCCATCCTGGTCGCGATATCGATATCTTCGCCGATCAGCCGGCGGAGCAATCGGTCCAGATTCTCCATGGTCCGGTTCAAGTCGATCGCCTCGGGTTGCAGCATCTGCTGCCGACTGAAGGCGAGGAGCTGACTGGTCAAGGCCACGGCCCGATCGCCCGCGGACTTGATCTGCTGCAAATCATCGAGCAGTGGGTCTCCGTCGCGCAGGTCTTCGGCCATGAAGGTGCAGGAAGACAGAATGACGGTCAGCAGGTTGTTGAAGTCATGGGCCACGCCCCCGGCCAATCGACCGACGGACTCCATTTTTTGTGACTGGAGGAGCTGATTCTCAAGCAACTTCTGCTCTTCTTTGACCTCAAAGAGGTGCAGAGCAAAGGCGATGTCGTCGGCGACTTCTTTGAGGAGGGAAATTTCCTCTTCGTCTTTGGAAAACCCTTGCGGAAGCGACACGGACAATATCCCGAAGACCCGGCCCTCGTGTTCCAGTCTGCTGGAGAGGCCAACTCTTCCTGCATAGAGACCGGTAAGCGGGCAGTCGCCGCATTCGGTCGGCGGATCATCGATGAGGACCACCGCCTCTTGTTTTATCGCCATCCTCACGCATCGGCTCAGCTCGCCTCGTTTCAGTCGTTTGGCCATGGGATCGAAATCAGCGCCCAGGCCGGATTCATACGTGGCGGTCGCCTTCTGCTCGTCGTCGAAAAGAGCAATCCAGCTATTGAAATAGCCCCTGGTCGCGGTGAGGTTTTCACAGGCCCCCCGGAGCAGCTTTTCGCGGTCCTTCTCTTTGGTGATGAGCTGATTCACGTTGCGGACAGCGCGCAGCACGGCACTCAGATGCAACACACGTTCTCCGAGCTCGATCCGGGCCACGGCCTGCCCGAGGATTCGAGCAAGGCCATCGATCAGCTTGCGCTCCTCGGCGAGGAAGGGTCCCTCGTCCTGCTCCGGCGTGTTTTTCAGATAGTAGACTTCCAATGCGCCTCGAGTTTTTCCCTCAACCTGGATTTCGGCAGCCTGCATCCATTGGGTCGGCTCGAAGGGCTCGGATAATAGCTCTTGCTCATCGAAAAGCAGACGGCAGCGAGCGATTTCCGGATGGAGCCAGGCCGGGGGTACGAGCGAACAGCTGCGTTGGAATAGGTCCTTCGTGTTCGTGCACTCCGCGGCCGCGTTGCTCAGCGAGTACAGCCCTTGAAGCTCCTTAAGGCGTTCCCCGGAGATGAGCAGGAGCTTTTCGTTTTCCTGTTCCGCCATCTTGCGCTTCGTCTCGTCGTTGTAGACGGCGACGATTTCTCCGCTGGGCAGTTTGTATACGTAGTTCGCGCGAAAGAAGGTCAGCTTGTCGTCCTCGTAGAGGCTGACAGGATGCCTTTCCGCTTCGCCTGTCTTCCACACCCGCTGCAATACCTCAAAAAGGCCGAGTTTTTTCACGCCGGGGTAGACGTTGGTCACCCTTTTTCCAATGGCGTCGTCGAGCGCGGTGCCGTCCATGGACTGGCCGGCTTTGTTGTAGTCGACGAAGACGAAATCCTCGCCGTCGTCCACGGCTTCATAGATGGCGACCCCTTCGCTCATGTTGTCGAAGAGTTGTTTGTATCTTTCATTGTCCTTCACTGAGCGTCCCCTTTTTTGTGCGTCACGCAACATCGGTTTGCGTAATTGACTTCTGACTTGTGAGGTTTAGTCGCGGTCCAGCACCTCGCGCACCCGAGCGGTCAATGTGTCTGGAGAGTAGGGTTTTTCGATGAACTGTACGTCCTCGTCGAGTACGCCCTGGTGGGCGATGACGTCCTGGCTGTATCCGGAGGTGTAGAGCACCTTGGTCCCGGGCCGCAGCTCGGCGAACTTTTTGGCCAGCTCGCGACCGTTCATGTGGGGCATGATTACGTCGGTGAGCAAGAGGTCGATTGGGCCATCGTGTTGCGCCGCCACGGCGATGGCGTCGGCACCGGAGCTGCCGGCCAGTACCTTGTAGCCGCGGCGTTGCAGGAGCTTCACCGCCAGGGTGCGCACCATCTCTTCGTCTTCTACAACCAGGACCGTTTCGTTGCCGCCGATGGGTTTGGACTTGGCGGCATCCGGGCGTGTGATGGTCTCGGCCTTGTCGAGCAGGAGCGGGAAATACACCTTGAATGATGTGCCCTTTCCTGGTTCGGATTGGACATCGATTCTGCCGCCGTTTTGCTCGACGATGCCGAAGACCGTGGCCAGGCCCAGGCCGGTGCCCTGGCCCAGTTGCTTGGTGGTGAAAAAGGGCTCGAAGATTTTTTCAAGGACCTCGTCGCTCATGCCGCAGCCCGTATCGCTCACCCCGAGCATGACGTAAGCGCCCGGCGTCGCCCCTGCGTGTTGCTTGCAGTAGTCCTCGTCCAGCATGACGTCTCCGGTTTCGATGAGCATCTCGCCCCCGTCGGGCATGGCGTCGCGCGCGTTGATCGCCAGGTTGAGCACGATTTGTTCAATCTGACCGGGATCGACTCGGACTCGTCCGGGGTGTTTCCGCGGTACCGTCCGCAGAATGATGTCCTCGCTGATCAGTCGAGCGAGCATCGAGTGCAGGTTTTCGACCAGCTGGCCCAGGTCGATCACCTTGGGCTTGATGACTTGCTTGCGAGAAAAAGCCAGCAGCTGGCGAGTCAAGTCAGTGGCTCGATCGGCCGCTTTGGTGATCTCCTCCATTTTTTCGCGCAAGGGATCGGCGGTGGACAGATCATCGAGAACCAAATTGGCGTTGCCGGTGATGGCGCAAAGCACATTGTTGAAGTCGTGCGCCACGCCCCCGGCGAGCCGTCCGATGGCCTCCATCTTCATGGCCTGGTGAAGCTGTTCTTCAAGTTCGGATTTCTCTTCCTCTGCTTGCACTCGGGCGGTGATGTCCTGGATTGTGCCGAGCACAAGGATGGGGTTGCCATGCTCGTCATCGATTCGTTCGGCCCTGGAAGAGATGGTTCGAGCTTCGCCTTTGTACTCAGTGATGATCTCGTAGTCTTGTTGATAGGGTTTGTTTTTCTCGAGGAGATCGACCAGCGCGGCATGAATGCGTTCACTCTCCGAAATGCATGCCTCGACGCGATCCAGCGGGAGAAGTTGCCCTTTGTTTTTGCTGGGATCAAGCGGAATGCCATAAATAGAAAAGGCACTAATTGATCCCCAAATGCGACCGCTGGCGACATCGAATTCCCAGGTGCCGATTCGGCCCACGGCCTCGGCTTGTCGCCATCGCCTCAGGTTCTTGATCAGTTTCTCCTCGGCAAGCTTGCGCTTGGTGATGTCCTGAGTGAATCCGATTCCGCGAATACACTCATCCTTTTCATCGAACTCAAGCTCCGCCTTTTCCCTCACCCATTTGGTTTCACCATCAAGCAGCAAGCGGTGTTCAATGTCATAGGGTTTTTTGCCGAAGGCGGCCTTCCATTCCGTGTCTACATAGTCTCTGTCGTCGGGATGGATGCAATTCAGGAAGGTTTCATAGGTGAGCTTCGATCCGATAGGAAGCCCAAAGATTCTGTAATTCTCGTCCGTCCATAACAGTTCATTTTTCTTGATGTCTAATTCCCAGGTGCCGATGCTGCCGATTTCCTGGGCCTTCTGAAGAAAGTACTGCTGCTTTTTTTTCTCTTCCTCGACCCGTCTGAGCTCAGTGATGTCCGTGGCGATGTCCATGACCCCGAGCAGCGTCCCTTGATCGTCGAAGACCGGCTCGCCATTCGTTTGCCAGACCCGCCCGTCCGGCGTGTGCATGATGGTTTGTTCGGATTGCCTGGTCGAAAAGGCTTTCAGGATTGGGCAGTTTTTACAGGGTTTCTTCGGATCCGCCCAGAGGGCGTAGCACTTGCGTTCGAACACCTCGCTCTGCGTCTTGTTGATCGAATCCAGAGCGCTCTTGTTGGCCCACTGGACCTCCAGATCCTGGTTGACGAAGGCGATAACGGAGGGGATGCCGTTCAGAATCGCGCGCTTCTGGGCATCGCTCGCCCTTAGTTCTCGCAGCGCTTCGAGTAGTTCATCCCTGGTCTTCTGCTCGTCATTCATTGTTTTCCCCACAGATAGCGGATTCATCACATCCGAGGGCCTGTTGTTGTGGAGCAAGCTTGAGTTGAGTTGTGTATTTTGTCAAGGGCCTTGGCGTCTTTGTGCAAACCGGCACTATCCAGTTTGACAAGGGACAGTTGCAAGCTGGATGATTCGGATAATTCGTTGTGATTTGCGGGGAAACCACCGGAGAAAGAAAATGAAAACCATGGGATCGAAATACTTGATGATTTACCTGGTTTTTGTAGCCGCTGCAGCACTGAGTTGCGGCCAGGGCGACTACCAGAGCGTATCGAAAACCATCGGCGGCGCGGGCGGGACAGTCGAGCATCCGGAGGGTTTTGCTCTCAGCTTCGAAGAGGGCTCGTTTGCGCAGGATGTCGACGTTTTGGTGTCTGAGGTTGGCCTGCCGCAGGCCTTGCCCAATCAGATCGAAGTGGTTTCAAAAGCTTTCAAGGTCGATACCGGTGGTGTTGATCCTGCCAGGCCGGTAATGATTCGCTTCTCTTTGGACTCGGATCAAAAAGCCATGGAAGAAGGCCTGTTGGTTATGTTCAGGTGGGATGGCGAGAAATGGGGAAGCCTCGGGGGGCAAGTCGATCAAGAAGATGGGGATTTTATTAGTCACGTGACGGGTTTTTCTGTCTTCATCCTGGGCACCGGGCGAAGCCTGCATAAGAAATTTGAGTTCAAAAACAACGGTCCATTCAGTGCGGCGGTTTTTGTTGCGGATTACGAGTTGGCCCATCCTGATTTGGACATGCCCATTACCTTTCAGCTAGGCGTACCCGTGTTTCCTCCTCCTTACAATCACCCGGTGGGTCGATTCCATCATTACCCCCAGGGGTGGTTTCAATTTTGCGCCGAGTGGGAAGAGGACAACGAACAGGGGACGGATATTTGGCACAAGTTCATGGGTGGCACCAAGCCAGATTGGACTTACAGTCTCGATCTGAACACCGACCTGGATTTTCCACCGATAGTCCAATTCGATACAGGGATTACCTCCAAGATTGAAGGTCCTTGCCCTCCCGCCTTCATTTTGAATGAAGGAGGAACACAGGGCATTGCTATCTCCGGCAATTGGACGGGAGTCAATGGGCCCATCAGCAGCATGTGCATTAGCGATACCTCCTGGGACCTGGTTTTTGTTGGGAATGATACTCACGCAGACATCGTCGAGTATTCCAATGAGACGGAAACTTGTATTGTTCGTTGGGACATCAATGATTACGAAAAAATCGCCTGGCGTTTCGAAAGCAACGATCTGATGGCCATTCTTTTCTACGAGTCGGAAAGCACCCTGGATGACGCACGAAATGACACCGATTTCGGCGATGAGGAATGGTACACTTTCTCCAAAGACGATTGATGCATTTGAGAAAGTCCCTGGCCAGGCACGATGAAATCATCACGAATCAAATTCGACCTGCTCGCGTGGAAACCCCTTCGCGCGATCGTCGCTTCTTCGCTGTTTCCGGTCGGCTTGCAGGTCATGATGCTCGCGGTCATGGTCCTTTTGGTGGTCAATGGTCTTGGGCAGGGTCCGGGCATGGGCGCGGACGAGTTGATGACCTTTCGCAAGACCAACCTCACGACGCTCGTGGT
>JAFCZJ010000065.1 GCA_019314375.1 Deltaproteobacteria bacterium
CAAAGAAGAACCCAAAGAAGAACCCAAAGAAGAACCCAAAGAAGAACCCAAAGAAGAACCCAAAGAAGAACCCAAAGAAGAACCCAAAGAAGAACCCAAAGAAGAAGGTGGATTTGATACTGAGATCGATGAATCCACGGGTGAGCATGATTTGAAGGCCCTCCAGGCTATGTCTGCTGCTTCGGCGAGCGAGGATGAGCCGGAAGAAGAAGTTTCAGCTCCCGAATTGGATCTTGATCCCTCAGGCGAGTTGCCTGTTTTGGATGATGAGGTGACCGACCGGGCGAATCGGGCAGATGCCGAAGTGACCGGCAACTCGTCTACTCCTGGATCCGGATTTGTGCCCATGCAGGAGGATACGGCCAACTGGGACGCTGAAGAACTTCGCGAGGCCGCTCAGCGTTTTGCTGAGGGAAGGGGTGGGGGTGAAGAGGACTTGGCTGAGCAATTGCCCTGGGACAAGGCCTCCGACAAGGCCTCCGACCAGGCCAAGTCGTCTGTGGATGATCAAGATTTCCCTCTCAAGGAGGCGCAGGAAGAGAACGATGCTGAGTGGGCCGAGGGAACTAACAAGGACGAGGTCGAGGCAGCTGGGGAGTCCTGGGATGAGCACACGAGTGAAACCGATCAGGTGCCCCCTTCGACCTGGGACGAAGAGACCGGGCGGGAAGATTCTGGAAGTTGGCAGTCGGCCCATACTCCGCCCGAGGGTGTCGCTGCCCTCGATCGAGGCGATTCGGCCGATGATGAGATAGCACAGGACCCCGCTGCTTCTACGCGCATTGAGGTGCCGCCTTCCTCTGATCTGGATGGCAAGACTCAGATCCTTAGTGGAGAGGCTTCTGACGAGCCCAGGCTTGAGGCGTATCTGGTTGTCGTTCAGGGCGAGGAAGAGGGCCGGGAATTGTCTCTTTCGCGTGGCGAGTTGACCATGGGTCGGGGACCGGACAACGATCTGGTTTTACCCGACATCGCTTGTTCTCGGCGGCACGCCATGCTGGAACGCAAGGGCGATGTTTTCTTCCTCACCGATCTCGGCTCGGGCAATGGCACCTATCTCAACGGCAAAAAGGTCCCTCGAGCCGAATTGAATGATGGGGATGAGATCGAAGTCGGCAACACGATCCTCGAGTTCCGCGATCCTCGGCCCGCTACGGCCGAAGATGCCTACGGAGACGAAACCTATGAGCCGGCACCCACCGATCAGGGCCAGGGGGTGGTGATTGGCACCAGGACCAGGGGGAAGTCGTTTACGCTCAGTACGGGCCTGCTGACTGGCATGTGGAAAGATATGAAGCAACGGCGCTTGATGATGGTGGTAGCCGGAGTGCTGGGTGTCATCGTGGTTTTTTTGTTGATCAAGATGATCCTGCCCAGTGGGCCCGACCAGGATCAACTGGCGCTTGTGCAACAAAAGGCGGATTCGCAGAAAAAATTCAATACGCATCTGGAGGCCGCCAAGATCGAGTTCAAGAACCAAAACTGGAAAGCAGCACAACTTGAGTTGCAATTGGCAGCCAAGCTGCAGCCGGCCAGTGGCGTGGTTAAGGAGTACCAAGAAGCGATCCGGAAGGAGGCATCTGCCGAGTCCGCCTTGACCTCCGCCCGTGCTTTGGTCAACAACAAGGATTTCACCAACGCCCTGATCGCATTGCGGCAAGTTGATCCAGGCAGCGCTTATAAGGCGGAAGCCGATGCACTTAAGCGAGAAGTGACCAAGCTGGTCTCGGATGACTTTATCGAACAGGGCCGCAAGTTGATGATCGAAGAACGCTTCGCGATGGCTCGTCTGCGATTCCAAGAGGCCTTGAAGCAAGATCCGGACAATCTGGATATTTCTGAGGTGCTGGCTACGGTGGATGCCAAGCTGAAGCATGCAGAAGATCAGCGACTCGAAAGGGAACGCCGGAAGAATCGGAGAAAGAGGCGCAGGAAAAAGAGGGGAAAAAGCAGGCGTAAGCGGGTCGGCACGGGGTCCAGAATCAAGGGGCAGACTTTGGCCATGTATCGCAATGGCGAGATCGAGCGTGCCATCGCAAAGGCCGAAACAGGGGAATCAACTTCCAGCCTCTCGCTACTAAAGAAATTTCGCGCTACCTACAGCAAGGGCATGCAGTTGTCCGGCCATGCCGGACAAACGAAAAAGGCCATCGAGGCCCTGTCGGACGCCTTGACTCTTGACAAGCGTATCGGTGGCGGCAAGGGCGTTTACAGGGGCAAGATCCGAAAACGACTGGCCAAGGTCTATTGTCGGTCCGGGATAAGCAAGCACATCAACCAGAATTTGCCTGGGGCTTATAAGGACTTCAGGCGCGCCTTGTCCTACCAGTCTGGCATTGCTGCAGCTGAGGAGAATTTGGCCAAACTGGCAAAGAAAGCCAAGATTCTCTTTGAAGGAGCCTACGTCATCAAAGCCAACAGTCCGGACCAGGCGATTCAGCGCTTAAGGACTGTCCTGAAAATCGTTCCCTCCAACAACGTATACTACACCAAGGCCAAGAAGCTCCTCCGCAGACTCCAGCCTGGTGGTGGCGGCGGCGGTGGTTCCGATAACGGTTTCTGATGTTTACTGTCGGGGTGTGTGTCCCAATTGACACATTTTGCTGATCTCTCTGTTTCGGGTTTTCCTGTATACTCTTGAATTGTCAGTTATTTGTTGTCCTGCTCTCGCCTGGCATGAAGTTGGCAATCTCTCTTCCCAAGACCAAATACTGCGCCCAGGGAGGCGCGGAGAGGAGAGGAAAAATGAAGCCGATGAGGAAGGTGTGGACAGGGTTGAGTATTGGGGCGTTGTTCGTGTCGTTGGCGGGCTGCGAGCTTGATCATGGAGGATTGGACGCGGGTGTCTTGGCACCTTCTATGCCGGCACCTTCCAGGCTGGCACCTTCGATGGAGAGCGTACAAGAGCAGATATCCCTGGCTCGCGTGGATGAGCTCTTGGCGATGAAGCCTGTGACACGGGTTGAAGAGGAACCCGAGGAAGTGGTGGAGCAGAACAATTTGTTGCACTCCTTGGCTTTCAAGCACGTGGATTTGGAGCCGGTGGACCATATGGTCACGGCCAAAAGCCTGCTACAGACTGGAGACCGGGCGCAGGCCATGCTGGAGTTGGAGAAGGCTATATACGACAATCCGCGCAACTATGATGCCGCCATGCTGCTCGGCAAGGTCGCTCGAAAAAGTGGAGACGATGATCTGGCCACCGATGCATTCCTGCTGTCTGCTGAAATCGACTCGACATCTGACGAGCCATGGGTCCAGTTGGCCAGGCTAACCCTGGATCGGGGGCAAGTGGATGACTCGGAGCAAATGTTGCGACGGGCTCTGACCCTGAATTCGGATCGAGCTGAGACCTACAACCTGATGGGCCGAGTTTGGTTGAATAGATCCCATTGGCAACGCGCCGTGTTGAATTTTGAGAAGGCTCTCAGCATGCGGCCTGAATCAAATTATTATCGCAACAACCTGGGATATGCATTTCTCTTGATGCGTGATTTCAATTCCGCCGTCAAATCCCTGGATCCCCTGGCCAAGCGTGAAGGGGCGCGGGCTTTTATGCTCAACAATCTCGGCTTGGCATACGAAGGCGTAGGCCGTATCCACGATGCGATGGTCCAATACAAGAAGGCCTCGGTGAAGAATCCCGATTACCTCAAGTCGAGGATCAACATGGAGCGGATGGTGCGGGTAGCCAAAACCGCCACTGACGTATCGCTCGATTCTGAAAATGGGGCAGCCGAAGAGAGGGAGAAGGAGACTGGTTCAGATTTGATTCTGCCGGAAGCTGGGCGTTGAGGAATGAGTGGACGCGCGAAGCAGATTTTTCAGTGGCTGCTTCGCGCGTTGCGCTTGAACCGTTGGAGTCTTTTGCCTAGGATCAGCCATGACCAAGCTCGGAGACAGCATGCCTTCCAAAATTGATTCCAATGGTGGTCTCAGATCTTCAGTCGGGCGATTCTTGTGGCTTCGTCGATGGTTTATTCGGCTGCTGGTTTTTGGTGCGGTATCGGTCCTTCTGGGCGCTTTGACCGTTGGGGCCATCCTTTTTTATTTCAGCCGTGATCTGCCTGAGTTCGATTCATTAGGGGACTACAAGCCACCGGAGGTTACTAGAGTATTTGACCGCAATGGAATTCTGGTGGCCGAATTTTTTGAAGAGAAAAGGACGGTTGTTCCTTTGGCCAAGATTCCGGTCCACGTTCGTCAGGCATTTCTGGCCGCTGAGGATGCTGAATTTTACCATCACAAAGGCATGGATCTGCCCGGCCTGATTCGAGCTTTTTGGGCAAACTTAAGGGCTGGTCGAGTAGTTCAAGGCGGGAGCACCATCACCCAACAGGTCATCAAAACCTTTATCCTGGGACCAGAGCGAAGTTACGCCCGCAAGATTCGAGAACTTTTGTTGGCTCTGCGTCTTGAGAACAACTTGACCAAGGATGAGATTCTATCTTTGTACTTGAACCAGATCTATTTCGGCCATGGCTGCTATGGAATCCAGGAGGCAAGCCTCTATTTTTTCGGCAAAGGGGTGGAGAAACTCGAGTTGGCGGAAGGTGCGGTCCTCGCGTCTTTGCCTAAGTCTCCCGCGCGATACAGTCCCGTTCGACATCTGGAGAGGGTACGGAAGCGAAGGGACTGGGTCTTGGGGCAAATGGCACGAAATGGCATGATCGATGAAGCCACGAGGGACGAGGCACGTCGGATGAAGCCGCGCGTTTTTGGGCAGAGCTTGAACTTTGCGGATTTGGCACCCTATTACGCAGAGCACGTCCGTCGCCTGCTTGAGGGCAGGTTGGGCCGGGAGCGGGTACTGCGAGGTGGCTTGCGAGTCGATTTGGCGCTGGATCTCAAGGCGCAACGTGCAGCGCAGCATGCCATGAAGAAGGGGCTTCGTTGGGTGGACCGCAAACAGGGATTTAGAGGCCCTTTGGGCTCTTTGTCTTCCGAGCGGGTGGCTAAAGAGAGAAAGCGATTGGCCGGACCGTTGGGGCCAGGGGATGTGTGGTCCTGGTCGGGCCGTGAAGTGGAAGAGGAGGGGAAGAAGAGGCGGATTTGGCGGGCTAAGGTTGTGAAACCCGTGGCGGGTGGTCGGCTCTTGTTGCCGGTGGCGGGCATTGAAGGAGAGGGCAAGAAGGCCTACGCAAAGATTGATTTGGGGCGAGGCTTTGCTCGTTTGGAGATGAAGGGGGCGAGTTGGGCGAGGCCCTTCTCTCCTGTGCGCCGGAGCCCGTCCCCGAAATCGATGTCCGAGTTGTTGAAGCCCGGAGACATCGTCGAAATCCGAATGGAATCGGAAGTGGCTGGAACCTGGAAGGTGAGCCTGAGCCAACCGCCTCTGGTCCAGGGCGCGCTCGTTGCGATTGACGTCGAGAGCAGGCAGGTGCTTGCCTTGGTAGGGGGAGAGAATTTTCGCGATTCCTCCTTGATTCGAGCAATCCAAAGCCGGCGGCAACCCGGATCGGCATTCAAGCCATTGCTCTATGCCGCGGCTGTTGCATCACGGAAGTTCACGCCTTCAAGTGTGGTGATGGACACACCAGAGGTTTATCGCAGCAGTCTGAAAGGGCGCGCATGGAAACCGCGCAACTTTGAGCGGGTCTTTTTGGGCCCGGTGTCCCTGCGATATGCACTGGCGCACTCGGTTAACACCGTAGCGGTCAAGCTGGCCGCTGACTTGGGTCCAGATGAGGTCATCAGAACGGCAAAGGCGCTTGGCATCGATTCCAAAATGAAGAGAAATCTTTCTCTGGCCTTGGGGACATCTGAGGTTACTCCCTTGGAGTTGACCAATGCTTACGCGAGCCTTGCCTCCTTGGGTATGTGGCGATCTCCTGTGTTTGTTACCAGGATTCGTGATGTCAAAGGGATAGATTTGCCTTGGCCCGGTCAAGAATCGAAGCGGGCAATTTCTCCGGGTGTGGCTTTTGTGGTCACCTCGCTATTGAAATCGGTGATCGAGGAAGGCACAGGCAAGCGCGCTCTCAGGTTGGGTCGGCCTCTGGCAGGTAAAACCGGTACCGCAAACCAGCAGCGTGATGGCTGGTTCGTTGGGTATTCTGCCGATGTGGCTTGCGGTGTGTGGGTCGGATTTGACGATCATGCCCGCATGGGCACAGGATGGGCTCAGGGTGCTGGAACGGCTTTGCCCATCTGGACGGATTTCATGGAGTTGGCCCATGAGAATCGTCCATCGAGAGGTTTTCCGGTGCCGGACGATGTGGTTTTTGTGCGTGTGGATAAGCAGAATGGATTGTTGGCCCCACCGCAGATGGCAGAGGCCGGATTCGAGGTTTTTGTTGAAGGGACTGAGCCGAGATCCATGTCCGCTCGATTGGAGAACGGTATGGACGGCGCGGATTCCGACGAAGGGCCTGGTTTCAATCCAGAGATCGGGCGGTTGCCGGGAGGAATGTTCGAGTGAAATACCATTGGCTCACCGTGAGTCTGATTTGTGCGATGGTGATGGTTGCATGGAGAGGCGGCGCAGGGGCGGTCAAAAGGCCTGCTCTGCAGCGTCTGGCTGATTCCTTTCACATCAGTGTCGCTCGGGCTTTGTCATCAGAAACTTTTGATGATCCTATTCTTGCGCTTCGGATCGAGGCTGATTCATCCATTCTGGGGCGAGAGGCCCGGCTGGTTCAGGAAATCGAACGGCTGTTGGTGTTCCGTTTGGAGAACGGCTCAGAGGTGGCCAGGGTGCTGTCGGTGAATGGCGACCTGGAGAGCGTAAAGCGGCAAGGGGCCAGCTTGTTGTTGCGAGGGGTTCTTGGCGTGGAGGGGGGCAATGTGACTCTGACGGCGGAGCTCACGCCCCTGCACGTTCCTTTTTGGGCGCGGCTGATCGATTCCAAGCCGCGAGGAGCCAAGCACCATCTGTTCGCATCTGAGAAGGCAGACGACGAGATTATTTTGCTGCTGGGGCGCGCCATGGCACCGCCGGCCTTGGGTAGTTGGCATTTGGAGGAAATCCTGAGCTTACCTGGACAGGTGATCGACTTGGGCCTTGGGGATTTGGACGGTGATTCGCAAGATGAATTGGTCCTTCTGCTGCCGGATGCCATCGAAGTTTTTTCACTGGGAGAGCATGGTCCCAAGCACATAACGCGACATGGTCTGAGTCACTTGCCGGAGGCCTTGGTGCGGAGCCGGGATCCCGCGGGCAATTTGCTCGTAAAGGATTTCAACCGGGATGGCCGGGCGGAGGTTTTTTTCCGACTGTTCAACAAACGGCAGGGGCAAATCCTTGCCTGGGTTGGATCCGGATTTCGAGAGTTGCGCCGTCTGGATGCAGTGCCCTTGTGTCAGTTCTCGCAGGGAAAGCGACCCATGCTTTTGTTCGGCTGGCCGGAACCAGGGACCAATCGTTACCAAAACAAGGTGCAGGTAGTCGACATCAACAACCCAAAAGGTCCGATGCGCAGTGCGCCCTCCTCTTTTAGCGCCTTGCGGTGTTGGCAGGGATCTGAAGGGGGCAAGCATTTGGCTTTGTTGGTGGGTCGCCATGGGGATCTGTTTGTGCTGGAACGAGATTTCAGCAGCAGAAAGGTATTGGAAGGTGTTGGCGTGGGGATGGTCGCAGTGGATTTGGACATGGATAAATCGCCAGAATGGGTGCTGTCTGACGCCGTCTCGCCAGGAGAAGCGGACTCCATTCGAGTGATGAGTCGTGGACAAGTGATATGGCGATCGCGTGATGTGATTGGAGGCATCGTGGCTGTAGCGGGTGCCGTGCGCAGCTCGACAGGAAAGCCCCTGGCGCTGATCGCCGCAGTTGATCCGAACAGTAACACCAGCAGGATTTACTTCCTTGGACGCTGAGAGGCCATCATGACGAGTCGTCATGCCGCAATTTTGTTGCTCCTGGTTTTGGTGTTCGTGGTACAGGCCGTCGATGCCGCGGGAATAAAATCCTATGGGGGGACGCTTCATCTATCGGCGGGAGGCGATCTTTCAAGCACAGATCCGGCCAAGGTTGATTCCATCGCCGCATGGGAATTGGGTCGCCAAGTCCATGAAACCCTTTTTCGCATGACGCCGGAAGGTCTGATCATGCCTTCCCTGGCCCACGAATTGCCCGCGGTGTCGGACGATGGCAAGCTGTGGACCATCAAGCTGAGACCTGGTTTGCGCTTTCATGATGGCAGTACCATCGATAGCCAAGCGGTGTTGATGAGTTGGCAGCGCTTGTTGGATGCCAAGACCGCTTCGCCTCACTGGTGGCTCTTGGCTCCCGTGCGGGGTGCAGTGGCCTTTCACGCAGGCAAACTGACCAAGTTGTCTGGTGTGGAAATTGTCAACTCCTTGGAGTTCCGAATTCGATTGAAGCACCCCATGCCCGCTTTCGTAGAAGCCCTGAGCGCTTTGCCCACGGCACCCCTTTCGAGGCGAACTCTGCGCGCCGAGGGTGGCGTGCCTGTTCACCCTTCAGGATCCGGTCCGTTCATGTTTTCTGAGGAGACGACTGATTTGCCCCTTCGGCTTGTGCCCTTCCTTCGACATGCGCGGGGTCGACCTTTTTTGGATTATCTGGTCCTCATGCGTTTCGTTTCACCGAGGGAAGCCCTCCTGGCTTTCGAGCTTGGAAAGCTTCATCTTGTGCCATTTCCGCCGAAGCTCATCGATTCTCGTCTTCGGATGGTGGACACAGCGATAAATCGCATGGTTTTTCTGGTGATGAACAAGGATCACTTGAATCAGCTGCCGGCCGGTTTTTTCGAAGTCGTCAATCATGTTCTCGATAGGCGGGCCTTGGTTGCATACATGGTCGGCGAGAGGGGGCGGCCCATGGATGAGCTAATCCGCCTTGATGATACGGGACAACTTCAAGGAAAGAGAGTGGAGGTGCTGGAAGCCAAGGCCTATGTGCAGCGGATGCTGATTCAGCGGGTGGGTATCGCGCCTGTCTTTGAATTCATCATTTCCGCCACCGATCCTTTCGCCCGTGGCTTGGCCGAGCGGATTCAGTTGAACCTGCAAGATGTGGGCATGTCGGTGCAGATCATCGAGCTTTCTCATGATGAATTGAGAACCCGTATTGCCAAGGGGCAGTACGATTTTCGACTTGAGCGGCCTCTCCCCCTGGTTCAAGACCCCTTGTTGCAGTTGCTTTCCTTCCTTGGCCGTTTGTCGGATTCTGCTGAGCTGGAAGATGCGTTGGATGCCTTGATGCTTGTACCCGATTCCACCAGCCGGGTCGGTGTAGCCCGGGAGAGAGCCCGTCGAAAGATGATTGACCTGAGCTGGGTGCCTTTGATGGTACATAGCGATCGATTGTATGTACGAAATGCCGTACATGATCTAAGGCCCGACCGGCATGGTGTGATTGACTTTGCCGATGTTTGGCTTGAGGAGTGAGGATTCCGTGCGATTGGGTACGCGACTGACGTTGGCTTTTCTGGCGGTTGCCTTGATACCGGCCGGTGTGATTCTTACCGTGACCTGGTTCACCGTCGAGGAGCGCTTCCAGGAGGAGTTTGAGGGGAGGCTTGTGGCCCTGACAGAGGGGTTGACCGACGAGGTGAAACAAGTCGGGACGCGCTTGCAGGCGAAAGTAAAGACACTGGTGGAGAGCGAACCAGTCGAACGGATTTTGGTCGACATGGTTCGTGGAGGTTTGGACAGGCGAGCTCTGATACCGGTGGCTTTCGAGTGGATGACCGCAAGAGAATTGGACCTCTTGACCATGCTGGACGCCGAGGGTGTGGTCCTTTCCAGTGGTCAGCTTCGTGCGCGATTTGGCAGCAAGGACAACGCATCCTTGATGCTGGCAGAGCAACACAGGTCAAAGCCCATTTTGTTGGAGATGCAAATCTCAAGGAACGGACGAATCCAGGATGCCCTGGCGGTCATGGTTGCAGAGACCAGGCGTTTCAACGATGCGAAAATACATCTGGTGGGCGGCGTGTTGATCGATGACCGATTTGTTTCACACTTGGAAAAGCTTTCCGGTGCACGAATCTTAATCGTGGATGAGACTGGCCGTGCCATTGCCTCGTCCGGTTCATCCCAAGACTGGATTGAGAGTACCGGTATGACCTTGAGGCGAGTAGCCCTTGTCACAGATGCTCCGGCCGGACTCCGGGCAACACTTGTCGCCGGCATATCAAGGAATAAGCTTCTGGCCGCTCAATGGAGAATTTTGATGGTCGCCATCATGTCGGCTATTGGGGGCGTGATTTTTTCATGGCTGCTTGGCCTTCTTTTGTCGCGGCGCATGATACGCCCTATCGATGGCTTGGTCCGCGGCGCTCGACTGGTTGCGGAGGGGAAGCTCAGCCATCAGGTCCAAGCCTCTCCCGGTACGGAAATGGGTGAGTTGGTCGATACGTTCAATCGCATGGTGGTGGATTTGGCTTCCGCGCGGAATCAGTTAATTCGGGCCGAGCGCGTCGCGGCCTGGAGAGAGATTGCTCGACGAATTGCACATGAAATCAAAAACCCACTTTCGCCGATCCAGGTGTCGATCGAAACCATGCGCAAAGCCTATCTGGCAGAGCACCCGGATTTTCCGGAGATCTTCGATGAATCGACCACAGCCATCCTGGAGGAAGTGGGGGCACTGAAGAAAATCGTCACTGAGTTTTCTGACTTTGCGAGAATGCCCAAGCCATCCCTGGTCGAGCAGGACTTGCGACCGATTGCGGAAAGCACGATGAATCTGTACCGCAGCAAGTTGCGGGAAGGCGCGGAGTTGATTTTCGAAGTGGAGGATGGGATGCAACCCGCGCGCGTGGATCGGGAGCAGGTGGCGAGGGTGATGGCCAATTTGCTTTCCAATGCGATCTGGGCAATCGAGCAGAGCGGTGGGATTTGTTTTCGTCTGGGGCATGTTGGCGAGCGCGTCTTTTTTAGTATAGAGGACGAAGGCCGCGGCATGGAGCAGGATGTGATCGACCGCGTGTTTACGCCTTACTTCACAACGCGGCGAGACGGTACTGGGCTTGGACTTGCCATCACGCAACGAATCGTTGAAGACCATGAGGGCAGCATTGAGATCGAATCGCGGATCGGATCAGGTACGAAGGTGACGGTTTGGTTGCCATCAGCATCAGAGAGTACAGCTCGTTAAGGTGATTTGTTGGGAGGTCATGAAGATCGAAAGTGCCGGAATATTCTTGGCGGGTTCTGTCGCTTGGTGTTATCATTCACCTGTTTTCAGGGAAGGCCAAAACGACAGGAGGAAGACATGGTAGCCAAGAAGAAAGTAGCGAAGAAGAAAGTAGCGAAGAAGAAGGTAGCAAAGAAGAAGGTAGCAAAGAAGAAGGTAGCAAAGAAGAAGGTAGCAAAGAAGAAGGTAGCAAAGAAGAAGGTAGCAAAGAAGAAGGTAGCGAAGAAGAAGGTAGCGAAGAAGAAGGTAGCGAAGAAGAAGGTCGCGAAGAAGAAGGTCGCGAAGAAGAAGGTCGCAAAGAAGAAGGTCGCAAAGAGGAAGGTCGCAAAGAGGAAAGCCAGGAAATAAGTCACAAAGAAACGTGAAGTTCGTTTTTTGAAAAGGGGAGCTCTGACCACCGCCTGGAAGCCACGAAGATAGAAGCGAAGGCCAACGCTCTGAATTCGATTTGGTGGAAGAGTTCCAAGCCGGTCTCCTGATGGAGGCCGGTTTTTTTTGTATTTTACGCTTCCGTATGGAATAGGATGGTCGCCGTACCGTCAATCCATCAGGAGGCCGTCAGCGTGAAACTGAATCGAAGCTTGTTGTGGGTCGCATGTTCTTTTTTTCTGTTTGCCAGTTCCTCGATGGCTGCTGAGGATTTCCCGTGGTCCGAGGTTCCCGGTGTCAAAAAATCAGAGTTCAAGCCCGAGTTTTTGAGTGCTGTTGAAAAGAAACTCGACTCGATTCTTTCTTATGGCCGGTGCAAAGAATCAGTTTCTTCCTGCTTGAAGAAGAAAGAGCGGCATGGATCTGCGGCTCGATTGGCTCGAGATGTACTCATTCTCATGGCGGAACAAAGCAGTGAGGATGAAATTGCTAAGTGGGTCGAAGCCCGAAAGCAGATGGCCCATCCCGCTCCCGAGAAGATCAAGAACGTAAGACTTGAAGGCTTGACTCCACTCGGCAAGGCCGATGCCAAAATCGTATTGGTGGAGTTTTCTGATTTCCAGTGCCCTTTTTGTGCTCGCTTGGCACCGCTGCTTGAGAAGGTGACGCTGGAGAGTCAGGGCAGGGCGCGACTTTATTTTAAGCAATTCCCAATCAAGAGCCATGACCGGGCTCTTGCTGCCGCAAAGGCTTGTGTCGCCTCGGATGCCCTGGGTAAGTTTTGGGAGTATTGTGGTTTGTTGTTTGCCAATCAGGATGATTTGTCCGATGAGAGTATTTTCAAACTGGCGAAAAAAGCCGGCATGGATATCAAGAAGTTCAAGTCCATTATGGAGAAGGAATCGGTGTTGAATCGTATCGCCGATGAAAAGATGGAGGGGCTCAAATTCCACATTGAGGGAACGCCCACTTTGTATGTGAATGGAAAAGAGTTTTTGCTTTTACCGACCGATCGCTTGTTGAAGGACCGGATCGAAGAGGAATGGGAAATCTTGCATGGGAAGGACTAAGAGTCCTATTTGATGGGCGTGGCCTTGAGGGCGGTCTTCCCGTTTTTGACGTAGACTTGGAAACGAACGGAAGAGCAATTGTAGCGTCCCTTCAGATCCGAGGTGTTCTTCCTGAGTTTTTCGGTGAACTTGTCGACAGTCAGTCCTGCCAGTGATTCACCACATTGCTTCTTGGTCTGGAGAAACTTGTCAAATACTTCGCGGAAGTGAACATCCTCTTGCGACCCTGAACTCATGGGTGCCATCGGTGGTGGCGGTGGCGGTGGGGCCGGCATGACAGGAGGTTTGGGTAGCGGAGCCGCCGAGGATTCGTGACTGCCTTCATCTTCGGTGGAGGCTGCTTTTAGGAGGGCGTCAGGCACCTGGGCGACGACTGTTGCGTCTGGTCGATAGTCGCCTGAGGTGATCTGATCGTCTTCGTCTTCACCCAGATCCAGATCGGGCGGAAAGTCCTCGAAACTCATGCTTGGGGGCGAACTGCTAACGGGTGCGGCTTCTCTGATTGGACCAGGCTCAGCAGGCTGTGGTTTCGGTACCGGATAATCTTCTGGGTCCGGCAGAGCTTCCAGGGGGATGATGGCGTCCACTTCCCGAGTGGAATCATCTTCCTCATCGTCGAAAAAGCTGGCCAGGTCACCTGGCATTTGGACACTGGGGCCGCCCCCATCGGCGTTCACTTTTTGTGCTGCAGGGGGCGCTGGAATGCCGGGAGCTGCCGCAGGCTTATTGGGTGCCGCGGCAGGCGCGTCGGGTTGCAATGCGGTCCCGGCAAGGGGTGTGGCTGCGTCTTCAGATGGCTTGCCCGGCGAGTCGCCCAGCAGGCCATCAAAGTCCAGTTTGTCCGGGTCGGGCTCAGAGTCCAGTGAATCATCAGGGCTTGCCGCGGCAGAGGATTGACCCAACAGATCGCCCACGTCGCTGGTGCCCGTCCTGAAGGAAGGGGCTTCTTTGCGCTTGGCATCGACGAAGCGTCTTAGATCGAGTGCAAAAAAATGCGCAATGCCTGCGAAATCATTTGGGTCAATGTTGGACGAACCGTTGGCCTCGATCGCCACCTTGACGGCATCATGGAGCCTGACAAGTTGCTGGCGGTCCTTGTTGCCAGAGAAAAAGAACGCCAGCAGAAAGCCGAAGACCAACAAGGCTCCGGCACCGTAAAATAATTTCATCTGGAAATCCTGCAAGGCCTCGAATTTGGGAGGCATGGCGATGATGCTGATCAAGTGCAGGTTGCCGGATCCCAGTTCAAGCTTCAAGCTGCTCGCCAGGTAGGCTTTTCCTTTCAGGTTGATGAGCAGGGGTAGTTTTTCGCTTGGGTCCCCAAATTGGATAATTTCATTGCTGTCGAGCAGGGTGCTCAGCGGAGCAAGGGCAGCCTTGTTGAGGGTTGCCACTCGCACTTTTTTGTCCACGAACAGAGCCAGATTCACTTTGGAATTCTGGGCAAAGGGTTTGAACATGACCGCAGTCAACTCCATGCGATTTTGCAGGCAGCCCACGGTCTTGCCTCCCGCCGATCGGACGGGTGCAGCAGCCAGAATGAAGAGTTTTTCGCCTTCCGAAAGCAAGCCGTCTCTGGCCACACCGGCCAAGCATTCCTGGATTATGGGAAGACCCTGGAGGCTTTCGCCCCATTCGTCACCTGGTTTTTGCGCCACCAACCGCCCCTGTCCATCAATGATCTGCAGGTGCTCAGCCTGGGCTGTCTTGACCAGGGAGTCCATCAACCCCATTAATCCCTTTTGAGTGGCCTCGAGTGCGGTTTTTGCTTCTTCGGCGGGCTTGCCTTGGGTGTCCGGTGTTTTGCTCAGAACTTCCGCAAGCCCTTGTTGGTCGGCCGCAGCAATCAGCGCTTGAATGGACTCGAAGGACTTGACGCGCATGCTGTTAAGCGCCTGTCGTGTGGCTCCGTCGAGGTGCAACTCGGCCTCGGCAAAGGCATTTTGCTGGTAGATGCGGTTTAATCCGTAAAACGATCCAACAGCGGCTAGCATGACAACCAGCAAAACGACCATAATGGCCTTGAGTTTACCCATCAGTGCATTCCTCTCCGCGCTTCGATGAAAAAGCAATCCGCTCAGTCTTCAATCTCGATTTCGATTTCAGGTTCCACGTCTTTGAATCCGGACTCCGTGGAGTTCTTGTCATCCGGCTTGGGCTTTGGTTTCGGTTTCGGTTTCGGTTTCGGTTTCGGCTTCGGCTTGGGCTTGGGCTTGGGCTTGGGCTTCGGCTTGGGCTTGGGCTTGGGCTTGGGCTTGGGCTTGGGCTTGGGCTTGGGCTTGGGCTTGGGCTTGGGCTTGGGCTTGGGCTTGGGCTTGGGCTTGGGCTTGGGTTTCGGCTTGGGTTCCGGCTTGGGTTCTGGTTTGGGCTCTGGTTTGGGCTCTGGTTTGGGCTCCAGCTTGGGTTTCGGCTTGGGCTTTGCTTTCGGTTCCGGCTTGGTTCCAGGGTCTGGCTTGGTTCCAGGGTCTGGCTTGGGTTTGGGCTGCGGCTGGAGTCCGGGTTTGTCCGTGGCGTCAGTGCCGGATGCACTTGAAGGGGCAAGAGCCAATTCAACATTGCCCATATTCGGCACTTCAATCTGGGTTTCCCAGCGCCAACCTTTACGGGTGTACGCCTTGATCTTGTATTTGCCTGCCGGCAGATTAAGCAGCTCAAAATGGCCGTTGGGAGCAACCTTCGTAAAATGCTTTTGCTCTAAAGCCAGGATCACCCCCCGAGAGAACGCAGTATTTTTGCATGAAAAGGCCGTTACCCCTGTGCTGGAGAAGCGAATCGTGCGAAAGGCACCTGGTCTGAAATTTTTCAATTCGAATTCGGTGGTGCCTTCGATCACCTTGCAGGAATAATCGCGTGGGTCCATGTTTTTGAAGGTGACGAAACTGCCGACCGGAATTGCGAGGATTTCTGGGAAGAAACCGTAACCCTCCAAATTGACCACTTTCTCCGGGTTGCCGTCTTCGTTGGCCTTGATGCCTGCCTCACCCTCAACCACAATGATGACTGGACCATTCATTCCGGCTTTTTGCCCGAGGCGCCAGAAGGCCCCATCGGTTTGGGATGGCAATCGAAGTTCATCCAGGGCCTTGGGTCCGAGCCTGCCTTGAATGTTGCCGGCCTGTGTCGCCATCGAGCTTGCCAGGCTGAAGCAGAAGGCGGCAAAAATGGTGAAAAAGCGAATCATGTAAGACCCCCTTTGGGTCGATCGAGCAAATACCGCCGGAAAACATATGTGATTCCCATCAACAAGTCAAGTGATTGAAAGACAGATGCTTTTTGTTTGACATGGTCCGTCATCCCGGGGTATTGCCTCGATGGATATGCGCGCTTGGTGGAGATTGCTTAGGCCGGCGCATTGGGTCAAGAACCTCTTTGTCTTGGCTCCTTTGCTGTTTGCCCGGCACCTGTTCGAACCTGCCCTGATTTTGGATGCCTTGGCTGCATTCGCTGCATTTTGTTTATGGAGTTCGGCGGTTTATTCCCTCAATGACGTGCTGGATGCCAAGAGCGACAGAGTACACCCGCTCAAAAGGCGCAGACCCATCGCGGCTGGCGAGATTCGCCCACGGGCCGCTCTGGTGTTTGCTTTGGTTTTGGCTTCTGTGGCAACTGCCGGTGCCTGGTTGTTGCATCCATATTTTGCAAGCATCGGTCTGGCTTACCTCGCCAACAACATCTTGTATTCTCTATGGTTGAAACGAGTGGCTTTTCTGGATGTGGTTCTGATCGCAGCCGGTTTTGTCATGCGGGTCGTCGGTGGGGCCTTGGCCATTCAGGTGATTATTTCTCCATGGGTGGTGGTTTGCACTTTTTTTCTCGCCTGCCTGTTGGGTTTTGGAAAACGTCGGCATGAGTTGGATATGCGTGGAGAAAAAAACGCCACTCGTCCTTCTTTGGGTGGATACACCCCGACCGCTTTGCGGGTTGCTGAATTGGTGGTGGCCATCGTGACGCTGGTCTCCTATTTCTTCTACACCATCGCTCCAGGTACCGTGGACAAGTTTGGTACTTGGTGGCTGGTGGCCACATTGCCTTTTCCCGCCTTTGGCATTTATCGATTTTTGCTTCTGGTGCGATCAGGCAAGCAGGAAGCGCCCACGGATATGCTGGTGACCGATTGGCCCATGTGGATTAACATTGTGGCTTGGGTCGGTGCCGTGGCCTTCATCCTGTATTCTGAGGCGATCTGTTGATGTTTTTTTCCACAGAGATGCTTTTGATGGTTTCTCCGGAAGGAAAGCGTCGCAACAGCACCTGTCCTTCCTGTACCCATGCGTAACTACCACCCGGTGTTGCTGGACCCGGATTGAGCAGCACGCCTCGGGGTCCGGCTTCCAGGTGGGCTTGGTGCGTATGCCCGAACATCACCAGATCAAGCGCCTCGTTCCGTTGCCATGCCCGCGCCTCGTCGAGCACGATGCTTCGTTCATTTTGGCGACCGGGCCATGTGCTCCGTCGGCTCAATTGGGCGAAGGCCATGGCGAAGCGATGGACACCCTCATCGGGCAAAATACGGTCTCGAAGCCAGCGTAGCCCCGTCGATTGCAGGATGGCCCGAAGCGCGGAAGTTCCCCAGTCCTGGGGGTGGCAACGATCGCCGTGCATGAGGCCCACTCGCAAGCCGGCCAGATTCATTCGCAGTCGTTTGGGGTGGACTCGCAGTCCTGGTACCGCCATGCTGGCTGGCACCAGATCAAAATCGTGGTTGCCCTCAAGGTAATCGATCCGAGGCCATCGGGCCAAGGCTCGCAGTATCTCAGAATAGATGCGCAGAGAATATCTGTTGGATCCGGCCAGGTACTCGAAGAAATCACCGAGGACGATCAGATGTGTTGTCTTTTGCCTCATTTGATCCAGAAAATCGACCATGACCTCATCGGCGCTCCGCAGATGGGCGTCGGACAGGATGAGCAGGGCATGATTCACGGGGCTGGATCCGGCTTGCGGGCGAAAGCCATGGCGCGAACGGGGATTCCAAATTGTTGGCATTTATGCTCTCGATGGGAGCCCAGGCCGTCGAGCACCTCTCGTTTGAAGTCCGTCGCATCCAGGGCTTCGAGCTTCGCGCAGGCGCTGAGGACCTCCCGGGCTTCTTCCGCCAGGTCGGGGACGTCGGTCTGCACAAAAATCCATCCCCCCGGCGTCAACATTTGTGCCCATTGGTCTACCAACTCGGGGCGCACGAGGCGTCGCTTGCGGTGCCTTTTTTTCCACCAGGGATCGGGGTGGAAGATCGAGAAACCCTCCACGGACGCTTTGTCAAAAAGCAAGGGAAGATCCATGGATGCATCACAACGGATTGCGCGTAGGTTCAAAACGCCCTGCTTCTTGGCTCGTTGGCGCAACAGGCCCACCCATTTGATTCGAGTCTCGATGGCCACCACGTTCCGGTCTGGCCTGGCCTGAGCTCGCGCGAAGGCGTAGTGACCGCGTCCGCAGCCCAGATCCACCTCCAATTTTGCATGTCGACCGAAAGCGATAGACCAGTCAGGGAGACGAATGGGCTGGCCAGCAGGCCGGATGCGCATCAGGGGCAGCATGTGATGATCCTCTTCGGGTTGGCGGTTGATCGTCTTGGGGGCATGCCGTAGACTCGGGCTACCCGAATCATTTCGCGATGTCAAGCTACTGTCGACAACCCTGGAGGTATAAGGTGGCCAAGACCCTCGAATCCATGTGGAAGGAAGTTGTGGTGGCCTTTGAGCATAAGCGTTGGGATGAGGCCCTCCGTCGCTGTATCGTGATTTTGCAAGGCGCGCCTTCTTCCTTCGAGGCACGTATGAAAATAGCGGACATTTTGCTCAAGCAGGGGCATGAGCGGGAGGCCGCCGAGGTTTATAAGGTCGTGGCCTGGCATTTTACCAAGGCCGGATTCCCCTTGCTGGGTATTGTGGCCATCAAGATGCTGACTGCCTTTGAAGACAGCTACAACGCAGTCTTGGAGGTTCTGGCGGGCCTGTATTCGGCGGATTCGGATAGGGTGTCGAAAGATGTCCCCCCGCAATGCTTGCCTGACCTTTCTCAGATTGAGCTCAGTAACGCCGGGCTCAACGTGGATAGCGCCATCCCCCTTGAGGGGCGAGCATTGGTCGAACTGGCCAGCAAGCTGGCCCGGGACGAGAAGGGCTTGGATGACTATCCGAGCAAACTGCCGGCAATCCCCCTGTTCAGTGACTTGCCCGAGGATGCTTTCGCCAGGGTTCTTCGAGATCTACGCCTGAATCGGCTGGCGGGCGACGGTGTGGTCATCAAGGAGGGAGAGCGGGGAAACTCATTTTACCTCCTGGCTCGGGGGCATGTCGAAGTACGAAAAAAAGTGGGTTCCGAGAGCCTGGTTTTGGCCCGTCTGTCGGATGGCTCGGTCTTCGGGGAGATGGCCCTGGTCTCCAGCGAACCGCGTTCGGCGACCGTCCGGGCGCTGAGTCACTTGGACCTTCTGGAGCTAGGCCGAGAGGATCTGGAGCGTGGGGCCAAAGAAATGGCGAGCGTCAGCAAGGCTCTACTTAAGTTCACGCGGGCCAGAATGCTGAACAACCTGATGGCCCTTTCGGCGGTCTTTCGCACCCTGCCATCGGCAGATCGTCACCGCTTGCTGGATTGTTTCGTCTCCATGGAGATGAGCAAGGGTCAGGTCCTCATCGAGGAAGGGCTGCCAGGCCCGGGCTTGTTTGTTCTCCTTCGCGGAGAGGTGGAGGTGAAGAAGCGTGAAGGGGAGACTCTGGTCCCCCTGGCGCTTCTCCGGGAAGGTGACGTTTTCGGAGAGATCTCGCTTATCAAGGAGTCACCCACCACCGCCACGGTCATCGCTGGTGCCGACGGAGAGCTGCTGTATTTGTCACGCAGCGAGTTCGAAAAGCAGGTGCGCCAGAACCCGGATCTGTGGAAGACCCTGACCGAGATCGGCGATGAACGGCTCAAGGAAACCTCACGCCTCATGACCGAGACGGGATTTTTGAGTGACGATGAGTTTGTTTTGGTGTGAGGAAGGTTTTACTTGGCGGTGCGCTTCAGTCGTGCGGCCAGGCGCTTGTACTTCTCGTTGACTTCCTTGAAGCGAGTCGAACCCTTCTCTGTCACGTTTACTAAGACGACGATGGACTCGATGGGCTTGGGGGAGTTGAGCTTGGTGAATGCATCCACCAGGGCCCATCGCACGTTTACGTTCTGATCGGCCAAGAGGCCCATCAGGGGGTCCACTGCCTTCTTGTCGCCCAGGCGCCCCAATTCGTAGATGGCTTTCTCGCGAATGCTTGAATCCTTGTCCTTAAGCTTGCCGATCCAGCAATTCAGGTTTTGTTTGCACTCGCCGTAAGCCTTGACCCGCAGGATGGCTTTTTCAACGGCTGGCGTCAGATCCCGGTCCTTGTGTTTTTTCTTGAGTTCTTCCAGTTTGGCGAGGTCGGCATCGGTTCCCAGGTTGCCGATGGCGTCCACCATGGGTACGCGGGTGCGTGGATGCTGGGTGCCTGTGCCGGCCACCTCGATCAGCTTGGGCACCACCGACCGATCACCGATGTTGATGAGGGCTGTGCCGATTACCGTGCGTACGTCCCAGTATTTGGAATCGAGTACCTTCATGATGGGGGGGATGGCCCTTTTGTCGCCAACGTCGCCCAGGGCGTTGATGAGCCGGACCAGGACCAAAAGACGATTGGTTTCGGCTTCCCATTTCATCACTTTGTCGACCATTTCCAGCAGGGCTTCGGTGGCCTTGTTCGAACCGATGTCACCGAGCACCTGGGCCGCGTTGGCCTCCAGGGCACCGTCCAAGATGCCCATGCTGCTTTCCAGCAAGACCTTCACTTCCTTGTTTTTGCCTTTCAATGTCTGGATGAGCAGGTCAACCGCGGGCTCCCCGATTTTGACCAGGGCCAGGTTCGCGTGGGCGAAGAAATAGGCCTTTTCCATATACAGGGCCTTGACCATCACGCTCACGACCTTGGGATCGCCGATTTCACCAAGGGCGAAGACCGCGTTGGCGCGCAGTGGCTTCTTCTCGTTTTTGTCCAGCATGATTTCGAGCAGATCATCGATGGCGTCTTTTGCCTTGATTTTGCCCAAAGACCGAATGGCTGAACGCTTGACGTAGGGATCTTTGGTGACCTTCATCAGTCGCCTAATATGATCGGCGGCTTGCATGTCTCCGATGGCACCCAGGGCCGTGGCGATTTTCTGGTTGGCTCGGTTGGTGGCCTTGGCCTTGCGTCCATCCTTGCTGGGGCCCGCGGTGAGGTTGATGGCGTCCATCATGGGCTTCACCGCGGCCTTGGTCTTCCACTTGCCGAAGATTTCGGCGATGTCTTCTCGAAGCTTGGGCTGATCGGCGGCCTTCTGGAAGGCTGCCACAAGGGAGGGCTCGGCCTTTTTGTCATTCAGGTCCTTTAATTGACCCACTGCCTTTTCCGCTAATTCTGGAGTTTGCAGCGCTTCCATCCAGCAGGCCGCGTCCTCACCTGGTTTGCAGTCTTTTTTACAGCCCGCTAAGGAAATGGTAGCCAAAACCAAAAGAATCACACCGAATTGCAGCTTTCGCATGGGCTTCCCCCTTCTAGGGTCGGCATTGTCAATTGTGATTTCTGTATTCGACCCTCAGTACCTCCGATGCCGAGGATAAGTCAATGAAAAAAAGATCTTGAGGCATCTGATATTCTGTGCTACAGCCTGCGGGCCGGATGGTTTCCGGCTGGAACCGAGCCAACATGCCCAGAGTCTCCTTGAGGAAACTGTCTTTGATTAACGTGGCCGTGGCCGCCTTCATCGCCTTGTTTCTCTTTCTTCCATCCGCGGTTCGGGCGGTGGAGGACAAGGTCGCCTTCTTGACTGAAAAACTGAAAGAATCAGACTCCTTCAAGGTTCGCTTGAAGGCCGCGGTCCTATTGGGTCGCATGGAAGACCCCAGGGCTGTGGCTCCACTGGAGCGGGCTTTGCGCGACGACAATTATGTTGTCCGGGGTGCTGCGGCTCGGGCCTTGGGGAATCTTGGCCATGCTTTGGCCGCTTCCTCGGTGGAGCAGGTATTGCCCTTGGTTGTTGACGAAGAGACCTTTGTTCGGCAGGAGGCTCGTCGCGCGTTAGTACGACTTGCCGGGCCTGATTCGGTGGACCCATTCGTCGCCGCGCTCAGCAGTGACAAAACCCCCGTGCGATTGGCCGCGGTACATGTGTTGGCCACCTTGGCGTTGCCCGAGGCTCGCTCCGCCATGGTGCAAACCCTGGGCGATGAAGATGAAGAGGTTCGGGCCGAGGCGGTGGTGGCCATCATGGGGCTGGCGCAGAATCAGCGCGACAACTTGATCATTCAGGCATTGAGGCCGCAGAGCCGTTACCAGGTTCAGGCCACGGCGGCCCGCATGGCTGGTGATCTGAAGTTGGCGTCGGCCTTGCAGGGCTTGGCTGAGCTCTCGGTTTCGGACGAGGTGGTCCCAGAAGTGAGACGTGAGGCTGAAGAGGCCATCAGGCAGATGCGTGATGACATCGACATGGCGCGTTTGTTGCCCGATCTGCAGTCAAAGGACCGGCATCGCCAGACCTTGGCCATCAAGATGCTGGGCTTGCATGGAGGGCGTTCTTCCGTGGATGCCCTGCTGGGCCTTCTGAAGGATTTGGATATTTTCGTGCGTCGACGAGTGGTGCATGCCCTGGGCGATGCAGGCGATCCCCGCGCGGTCCCTTCCTTGGAGTTCCTGCTGAAGAACGAAGACAGCGCTCAGTTCCAAGAGCAAATCCGTCGCACCTTGCGGCGGATTAGACCATAGACCGACTACCCCCTATCGACTACTGTACTGAGCGGGAGAGGGCCTGCAAGCGCTGGCTGCTTGGAGGAGGGCGTGTCTTAGATGTGGTAGCGACGGGCCAGGTCAAGCAACTGGCCATTGCTGCGCAGGTCCAGATGCTTGCGGTAGCCTTCGTCAACCTTTTTGTTCTTGCCCATGCGGGTCTGCAGCAGGGCATCCACCAACTTATCGCGACCGCCCCACTTCTCTTTGATGGTGGTTTCCCGACCCAACAAGATCATGAGCTTGCGGTTGCTCTGAGCCTTGAGCTGCTTGCGGAATTGATCCTTGGTGGTCTCGGAAGGGCGCTTTATCAAGCCCACGAGTTTGTCCACCAGTTTGTCTTTTCCACCGAATTGATCTTTTACTTCTTGCAATGGCATTTTCTTCATTTTTCCACCTCTTAGATAAAACGAGCGAACCATTTATCACATCGTTTGGCCCTGGGCAAGCAAAAACCTTGCTCCTCGGGGCCTGTGAGGCTATCTTTTTTCCATGTCCTGGATGAAAAAGTGGCTTCTTCAGTTATTTGCCTTGTTCGCCTTGGCCCCATTTTGTTTTGCGGGCACTCCCCGTCCGGCAGTCGCTGGGGATGTCAGTCGGGTACCGGTTGCCGATAAGGCCCCCGCGGTGCAGGTGGTGACCAAGGACGGCCTGATGCTGGAGCTGCGGCGTCGAGTCTTGATTCGTATGGTGGGCCCCGGGCTGGCCGGCGAACTTCGGGTCATCGGCAGTGTGGTGGAGGGTTTATTGAGTGTGGCCGACCAGCGCCAACTCCGACAGCGTTTTCCCGAGGCTTTTCCACCGATTGGTGCAGGAAAAATCCGCAGGGCCTTGGTGCTCATCGATCCGGGACATGGGGGCAAGGAAAAGGGCGCCGTGGGTGTGAGCGGCATGCTGGAAAAGGATTTGGTTTTGGCCATCTCCAAACGAATCCATCGCCGGTTGTTGGGCCTTCGCGATGTCCGGGTGGTGATGACCCGTGAGACGGACGAACACGTGGACCTGTGGGACCGGGTTGAAATGGCGAATAAGATTAAAGCGGATCTTTTCATCAGCGTACACGCCAACGCCTTTGTGAGGCCAAGTCTGGGCGGTGTGGAGACATTTTTTCATTCGGTGGATGCTTCGGACGAGGAAGCCATGCGGGTGGCGCGGGCGGAGAATGCGGCGCAGCGGCGCGAGGTCGAACGGAGCGTCGACCCCTTGTCGTCCATCCTGGCCGACATGCAGCGGGCCGAGACCCTGCGTAATTCCAGCCGCTTTGCCCATCTGGTCCAGGAGCAGTTGGTCGGCATCCTTCCTTTTGACAATTTGGGTGTGCGTCAGGCCGACTTTGTGGTCTTGAGGGGGACCCGGATGCCTTCGGTTTTGCTGGAGCTGGGCTTCATGACCAACAAGCGAGAGGAGCGGATACTCAAGCAAGAGAAGGTGCAAGAGGAAATCGCGGCGGCGGTGGTTAAGTCCGTGGCTGAATTTGTCCGGCTCATGCGGCTCAAGAATGCTTCCGTGGTCGAGGACCCGGAGGGTGGCAAGCCGTGAAGCGCCTGATCTTTGCTTCCCGCAACGCGGGCAAAGTCGTCGAGGTACGACGCCTGCTCGAACCCTTCGGATTCGTGGTGCAGACCATGGCCGAAGCGGGTCTGGATGAGGACTTGCCTGAAGAGGGCTGCACCTTCGAGGCCAACGCAGAGTCCAAGGCCAGCGCCCTGCGCATTCTTCTGGGGCAGGAGGATGTCTGGACTTTGGCCGACGATTCGGGCCTGGTTGTCGACGCCCTCGATGGCGCACCCGGGGTCTATTCGGCCCGTTTCTCGGGATATGAAGGAGCCGATGCTCGGGCCCGAGACCGGGCCAACAACGCGAAGCTGCTCAAAGACCTGGCGCAGGTCGAGGGGGTGAAGCGCAGCGCGCGGTTTGTCTGTTGCTTGGTCTTGCTGGGGCCTGATGTCCCCTTGGTCTTGCGTGGCACCTGCGAAGGTCGGATCCTCGATGCGCCTCGAGGTGAAGGCGGCTTTGGTTACGACCCTTTATTTCTGCCGGAAGGCTTCTCGCGTAGCATGGCTGAGTTGGGCTTGGACGAGAAGAATCGCATTTCCCATCGGGGGCAAGCCTTGGCGCGTTTGGTCGAGCGTTTGCGTGATCAGAAAATCGTTACTTGATCAGCCTTCGTTTGAACAAGTAGACGGCCGGCCAAAAGGGCAAGGTCGCCGCCACCACCAACCAAGTGACATTCATCAGCAGGTTGAGATCGAGTCGACCGGCGAACAAGGCTTGAGCGGCCGAGGCGGCATGGGTCAGTGGGTTCAGCCAGGCCATGGTCTGCATCCAGGTGAAGTAGTAGCCAAAGAGAGCATGACTTGGGCTCAAGGCGCTCACCAGCAGCGCCAGCCCGCCGAACAAGACACCACACAGGGCGCAGAGCAAAGGCACGGCCAGGACCGCAAGGGAGTCCGTCAGGCCCAAGACGGCCACCACCCCAAGCACGGCGCAGCCGGCAACAAGGGCCTTAATTGCCGCAAAGAGAATCTCAGCCAGCACCAACTCAGCTGGGTCGATGGGGGTGGCCAAGATTCCATCAAAGAGTCCTTGAGGTTTGAGTCGCGTGTAAGCTCCATGGGTACCTTCGACGGATGCGGCGAACATACAGGCCAAGACCACCATGCCGGGGGCCAAGAAGCGCATGTAGCTCATGCCGTCAACCTCACCCAGCAGCTCGCCCAGGCCGTAGCCTATGGCAGCCAGGCACAGCATGGGCCCGGCCAGATCGGCGGCTGTGCTGGCCCAGAAGAAGCGGCGCCAGACTCGCAGGTTGCGTCGGAGTACGGCAAAAACGCCGCCCAGGCGACTCACTGTTTGAGCGCCGTTCATGCCGAAGGCATCCCTTCGGGCAGCAAGCGACCGCTGTTCAAGATGGCCAGGCGATCACATAGTTGCTTGGACTCGTCTGTTGAGTGGGTGCACAAGAGCATCGTGGTGCCGGCTTTTTTTAGTTGGCGCAAGCGTTGCCAGATGTGCTGGCGGGCCTGTGGGTCCAGGCCCGTGGTGGGTTCGTCCAGGATGAGCAAGTCGGGGCTGTTGATGAGGCCGCGGGCGATGAGCAGTCGTTTTCGCAGGGCGGCCGACAGGTGATCGATGGGCTCTGTCGCTCGATCATCCAGGGCCACAAAGTGCAAGAGTTCCTCGGCGCGCGTTTTTGCCTGGCTGCGCGGCATGCCGAAATAGCCGCCATAGAACACAAGGTTGTCCAACACGCTTAGACTTGGGTCCAGGTTGTCGTGTTGGGGCACCAGGCCCAGGCGACTGCGAATGCGTCGACAATGGCTTTGGGTGTCCATGCCCAGCACTTTCAGCTGACCGGCGTCGATGGGTGAGATGCAGCAGACCAGGCCGACCATGGTGGATTTGCCCGCACCGCTGGGTCCCAGGAGGCCGAAGCACTCGCCGGGGTGAAGGTCGAAGTCGAGACCCTGCAGCGCATGCACTTGTCCGAAGGATTTGACGACTTGCCTGGCGAGGATGGCTTCGGCCATGATTCCCGTCCACATGAAAAAACCCGACGGCCAGTTTGGTCGCCGGGTTTGGGTATGGGTCGTAAAGGGTTCGAACCTTTGGCCCGCGGATTAAGAGTCCGCTGCTCTACCAACTGAGCTAACGACCCATGATGCGGTTTTCAGCGACACGTCGTGACCGCCAAGCATCCTGCTTGCGAAATGTTCATGTCATTCTTTTAAATTTATGTCAACACCATGTGAAGTGGGTGTCTAGAGTTCGACGGTTGGGGCGCAGGTGGACACGCCCGCGCCTACGATGATGTAAGGAAGGTTCTCAAGCAGGGTGGTGGTTTGGCCTGTAACCGGATCCAGTTTGAGCACCTGGGAATTGTCCCCGACGGTGACGAAGATGTAAAACTTGCCGCCCCAGTGGGCGAAGGCCCAGGCGCGTATTTGTCCATCCAGGGCCGGCATGTTCCATTGCTCGGTGATGGAGGCGTTGCTTTTGTTTAGTTCGGCCACGAAGGTTGTGGTGCCGGGGAAGTAGGCGTAAAGCACGCCCGCGCCCGTGCCCGTCATTTCGGGGCTGGAGGAGCCGGCGGGCGAGGGCAAGTCACCCACGACGCTGACCTGCATGGTGTCCGGATTCAGGCTGGCCAGATCGCCGTCGTCTAAGGACCCCACGCCGCCCCCGGCTATCCACAGGGTCTCTTCCTCCGAGCCCGCGGCGTCGGAAACAAAGCCCATGCCGAAAAGCTGGAAGCCCAAGGTGCCCGGGCTGAAGGGACTGGTCACACAAGTGCGGCTGGGGATGTCCACCCACATGATCTCGCCCGAGGTGAACAAGACCCAGGCCCTCGCGTCACGGTCCACGGACATGGAAAAAGGCGTGGCCGTGCCGATGCCCCAGGCCGGCCAGGACGAACCTGGCGAGCAGATGCTTTCCAGGTTCGTGATCATTTGGAACTGGTTGCCGTCGGTGGGGCTGAAGCTCAGCAGTCGGTAGTCGTTGTCCACCACATAGATAAGCTGGCTTTCAGCGCTGCATTCGTTGACGCCGACGCAAGATCCGAATTCGCAGCCCGCGTCGCCGCATTCCGCGGTTTTTGAGCCCAGGGTGCCGTCGGCGTTGCAGGCATAAACATCACCATCCCAGCAGCGCTTGCCGGCGGCCGGATTGCAGTCCACGCAGCCATAGTCCTGGGCGCAGATTTGCGGATCAGCGCAGCTTTCGGTCCAGACAAAATAACCGTCCACGCATTCGTGATAGCTCATGCCTTCGCAGCGGGTCTGACCCGGCTCGCAAGGCATGTTAGCCAAATCAGCGCCCACAAAGCCGTCTTCATCGCCGCCGTCCGCGCCACCATCGGAAGAATTGCAGGCCGAAAGGGCCAGGATGGAAAAGAGAGCCAGCGCCCAAACGCAAAAGTTCAAGCGTTTCATGTCATGCCTCCTCGCATAGCAAATCCACTACAACCTTAGTCCCAGGACATGGAAAAAGTCCAGGCAGTCGGGACGCGGGCTGCATCAGAACATGGGCTTCAGGGCGGTGATGATTTGTTCTATTGGGATTGCCTCGACATTCTTGTCGAGCTTGAATTTGTGTTGTCCGGCGTGGATGACGTAGAGCCGTTTGAGATTCAGATCTTGCATGGCGATGTGCATGGATTTCGTCAGTTTCGGAGAACTTGTGCGCTTGAATTCAAAGCCGGTTTTTTCCAAGCCCTTTACGACGATCAGATCGATTTCGGCGTCCGCATGAGTTGCCCAAAAGAAGCAGGCATCGCTTGGCGCCCTGAGCCTGGCGCGAACTTGGTTGAGGGCGAATCCCTCCCAGGATGCCCCGACCTTGGGATGTCCCTTTAGGTCTCGTTTGCTTTTGAGACCCAAGAGGGCATGCAGTAGACCCGAGTCACTCAGGTAGACCTTTGGGGATTTGACCTGTCGTTTCTTGCTTTGGCCACCTGTTTTGCAAGCGTGGTTTTACCGATTTGTCTGGATCCAATTATTGCAACTGCTCTCGTGTCAGATAACAGGCTAGTAACTAGATGTTTCTGAATTTTTCTATAAATCACTGGTAAATTTCACCTTGAAAATTTTATTTTGTCTATCAAATTTTCAAGGTGAAATTTCGTCATAATGCTTTGAAGTTCAGATCGGAAAAGGGGTGACATCAATGAACTGCCAGCGTCGCTTCGCTCCGACTGATGATCGGCATCAAGCGGAACAGGCGATTGCCTTCCGCCGGAATCGGTGATCGACTTCAGCGGAATACGCATCAAAAGAGTGGTTCTGTTATGGGGGCTCGGCTAAGCTGTTTGGTATATGGATGATTTGACGATTGGCCAGGTGGGCTTGGGTGCTTTGTTGGTTCTTTTGTCCCTGGTGGTGCCCATTGTTACTTTGTATTTGGAGCCTCGCTCCCGGGTGGTGCGTTTTTTGAGCCCGGTGGTGGTGGCTTACGTTGTGGGTATGCTTTTTGGTAATCAGCCCTGGTTGGATTTTTCCGATGGGGTGGCCTTGCGTACTTGTGATGTGACCGTGGCCTTGGCGATTCCTTTGCTGTTGTTTTCGACCGACATCGTGGCTTGGGCTCGATTGGCCAAGTCGACCGTGCTGTCGTTTTTCTTTTGCATGATTTCGGTCATGGTCGTTGGTGCTCTGGCTCATTTGGCCTTTGGCGCCTACCTGGATGACAGTCCTCATATGGCGGGCATGTTGGCCGGGGTTTACACCGGGGGCACGCCCAACATGGCCGCCATCAGCACCGGTCTTTCGGCCAAGCCGGAGACTTTCATTCTTTTGAACGCGGCCGACATGATCGGGTCTTTTGCATACTTGTTGTTCATCTTGACCGTGGCCAAGAGGCTCTTGGCTCGTTGGCTGCCTGCCTTCAAGTCAGCGGAAGGTCAAGCAGAGGTGGCGGGGACGGTGGACAAGACTTGGCCTGGTTTGCGCTCGGGGCTTATCGCCACGGGGCTGACCGGCCTGATCGTGGCCGCGGCCCTGGGTGTCAGCAAAATCGCGCCCGAAGGCATGGGCGACGCGGTGGCGAT
>JAFCZJ010000013.1 GCA_019314375.1 Deltaproteobacteria bacterium
TTGGGGGCCAAAGGTCAAGCCCGGGTGGTGGACATCGGGCCGGCGCTTTGGCAGGACGTGGACACCCCCGACATGCTGGGCAACGCGGAAAAACTCCTGACCGAGGACTGGGGGCATAAATAGACTCATGATCACAACCGCCCTCATCATGCTGCCGGAGCTAAAAAACGCTCCAGAGAACTGGCCGCTGCAAAAAGTGGCGGGTCTTAGCCTCATCGAGCGCAACCTGATGGCCGTCAAGGCCCAGGGCGCAACTCGCGTTTTCGTCTTTTGTCCCAAGTCCATGGGACCGGCCGTGGAAGAACATTTGCAGCAGCTGAAAGACGACCGGCGCCTGCCCCATTGGTCCGTCCACGCGGATGAGGAAAACAAACCCGAGGGGCTTTCCGGCCCCTTGTTGAGGATTCACGGGACCCGGCTTTTCCATAACAACTGGCTCAAAGAGGCCCTGGCCTGTGAGCAAATGGGCGCATTACAACACGACGGAAAATCCATCGGCTTGGATCTCTTGTCGGAACCCGGTTCACCCGCCGAACCAGGAGCCGAACTAAAAAACAAGGGTTTCGCCATGGAGGCGGCACTTCCCGAGCAGCAAAAGGCCGCGGCCAAGAAAATCTGGCGTTCGCTCATCAAGACCTCGGATGGCTGGTTCTCGGTGCATCTGAACCGGCCCGTGTCTCTGAGTCTCTCAAAAATCGTGTCGATTGGCCCCATTCACCCCAACTGGGTCACCCTGTTCACCTTGATGGTAGGACTTGCCTCGGCCGTGTTTTCGGCCTTCGGCACCTGGATGTGGATAGCCATCGGCGGCGTGCTCTACCAATTGGCCAGCATCTTAGACGGCGTGGACGGAGAAATCGCCAGGGTGAAGTTTCTTGGGACGAAGTCGGGCCAATGGATGGACACGATCAGCGATGACACCACCAACTTCGTATACATCGCCGGCGTGACCATCGGCGTCTGGCGCGCCACTGGATGGCATTGGATTTTGTGGGTGGGCGGCGCCGCGATGGTCCTGGATTTGCTGGTGGTGGGCCTGATGTACCATCAACTCATCGTGCGCTTTAAAACCGGCACCCTCTTGGGCTTTGAATGGGATTTCCAAAAAGACGACGAGAAAAAAGGATTGGGTGCCCTGGTGGCCAAACTCGAGCCTTTCTTGAAGCGTGACTTGTACGGCTTGTTGTTCATGGTCTTGGCCATCGCCGGGATCGTCTGGTTGGTGCCCATTCTTTCGGCCCTGGGCCTCATTGGTGCCCTGGTCACCTTCTTGGGGCAAATGGCCAAATGGCGAGCGGAAGATCGCCGTTTGAAGATCGCAGGCGAAAAAACGTCTTAGCTTTCGGAGCATCGATATGACAAAAAACCGATTCGCATGGATATGTTTTTTTATTTTGTTTGCGCCAACGGTCTGGGCCGGCGGCGTCACGCCCTTCGGCAAGGAAAAACCCATCAAACTGGCCGACTTCAGGCCCCACCCGCACGGCATGGAGTGGTACGGAGAACAATGGAGCCACGGCGTCTGGACCGATAAGGGTCGACACTTCGTGGGGGTCGACTTCGTCATCTCAAACGTGGGCTTCGGGGATCACAAAGCCACCTTCAAGGCCGCCTACAAACATGCGGACGGAACCCAAACCAAATGCAAGGCGGAATTCGATTCCGATGAATGGAGTTGGAGCAAGCAGGGTTTTTCCATCCAGGCAGGCAAAAACAAAATCTCGGGCGACCTGAAGGGTCTCAACATCCACGCGCAATGCGGCGCCATGACCATGGATCTGCGTTTTGAGAACGAAGTAGCGCCCTTGCGGCCCGGCGGAGGCAAACTCGTCTACGGCCAAGACGGCATCTACGACATGATGTTCACAAGCCCAAGGGCCAAGGTTTCAGGCAGCGCAAAAATCGGCGGCAAGACCATCCCCATCCATGGCTGGGGCCACGCCGACCATTCCTACACCACCATGGCACCTCACAAGAGCGTCAGGCGTTGGTTCCGTTTCAAACACGTGACCAAGGACATCTCCATCCTCATGGCCGAGTTGCAGACCCCGGTCCAATACGCGGGTGGTCGGCATGGTTGGGTCATGTTGCTCAGCTCCAAGGGTCGACACATCGCCACCGCCAAGGTGCGCTACGGCTTCGACGGCTTCATCAAGGACGAAAAATCCGAGGAGGGTTATCGCATCCCTCGACGGGTGAGCATCAAGGCCAGCGAGGGAGAGAGCAAATTGGAGGGTCAGGTTTTGATGACCAGCCTAAAGAGCGTGAAGGATCCCACGGCTTCATGGGGCGGCCTGGCCCGCACCATCGCCAGACGCGTGTCCAAACCCCGTGACTATCGGATGAACTGCGCCTATCAGCTGACCTTCTCCTCCCAGGGCGGATCCTCAAAGCTGCAAGGAGAAGGCGACTACCAGTACTTCTTCATCAACCCCTGATGCATGCTGAAACACATTCGCCCTTGCGCGTGATCTTGCTTGTCTTCATCTTTGGATGGAGCGCCATCGGCTCGGCGACCGAAGCGCCAAAAAACCACGGCAAGCCGAGCCCCTCGGATTGGCTGCCGTCCAAAATCGACGACGAGGGCTTGCGCGAGCGATGGACCTTCGAAGCCCTGGATTCGGCCGGCAACCTCATCCAGGCCGAATTGCGACATTCCAACCAAGGTCTCAATGACCACAAAGCAGCTTTCAGCTTGCTGCACACAGATCCCGAGGGCAAACAAACAACTTGTCGGGGTATCTCGGAGCCCGGCACCTGGAGTGGGAGCCTGGATGCGGCTACGGGAGAAGCTACGGGAGAAGCTCGCATCAAAATGGGTCGTGCCCAGGCCAGGCTGGGCTTAGAGCGGCAGAAACTCAGCATCCATTGCCCGGAAATGAAGGTGGACCTGGATTTCCAGAACCTGGAGCCAGCCTGGCAACCTAAGTTTTTTGCTGACGGAGCAGGTAGCCTGACCCTGCTCAACCCAAGAGGCAAAGTCAAAGGACGCATTGAGTTGAAAGACAAAAACCAGGAATTCTCGGGTCTGGGATGGATCACCCATCAGAGAAGCGATGAGCCCGCGCATAGGCTTTGGCGTCGTCGAATCCAGATCCGCGGCACGGGAAAACACGCGAGCCTCCATTGCGAAATCCTGGACCTCAAGGCCAAACACGATGCCCGGCAAGAGACATGGTGCATTTTGGCTGATGACAAGGGTTTGCGCCTGGCATCCACGCGTCTGGTTTGGCAGCTTTCAGCCTTCATCCGCGATGACAGCCAAGGTCCTGATGTCATCATGCCCAGACGTCTGCGGGCGAGCATTGATGGGGCAAAAATCGACGTGATGCTGGGCGCGCTGCGCGGCAAGGAAGATCCCGCGGCCAAACTGGGCCGTCTTTCCCGCAGTGCCAGTCGAATGTCCAACAAGGCCTATGACTACTTTTTTGATTGTGTATTCTCAGTCAAGCTACAGACGGAAGTCGGCCCATTTGAGCCTCAACTCAGTCCGGGTCGCTGTCGCATCGAATTCAATGGGACATGAGGACACCTGACATGAGGACAGCATGATTCAGATCCGCAACCCAATACTCTGCTTATCGCTGCTCACGGCCCTTTCAGTCGCCTGCAACGACCCTGACAGCAAGACGCAAGCGAGCTGGCACTTCGACAGCTTGTCCCTGGAGGCGGGGCCAACAGCCCGATATGATGCCACCTTGACCTCTGATTCGGCCACGGACACGCTCTATCTTTACGGCGGCCGCGGCGGCGAAGGCCTCCTGGCTGATTTTTGGGCTCTTGATCTGAAAGCCAAAAAGCCTCGCTGGCTTTGCCTCTCCGAGCAGGCCGCCCCGGGTCCACGCAGTGGTGCCGTCCTTGTGGCATTGGGCGCTGGACGGCTTCTTTTGCACGGGGGCTATCGAGCCAACGAGTTCGGCGCCATCGACTTTTTGCAAGACCTCTGGTTCTATTCGCCGGCGGATGGTTGGCAGCGCGAGTTCATCTCAGGCGGGCCTTCCGCCCGGGCCTGGCACGCCGCAAGGCTCATGGCGAGTGACTCTCACAAGCCTCGGAACCTGATCCTCTTCGGAGGCTATGCAGGTGCCCCGGACTATCACTTACAAGACCTCTGGCGCTTGGACATTGAAAAACTCACTTGGAAGCGACTGGCCACCGACGGAGGCCCCTTGGGTACGGGACGCCCTTTGCTCTGGCTGGACCCCAAGGGCAAATCCCTCCGGGTTCTGAACCGCCAGGGCATCCCAAAAGCCACAAAGACCATGACCTGGACTCTGAAGCTTGAGGCCAATCAGTGGCTGGCGGAGGCCGGCACGACCCACTTGCCCCTGAGCTATCAAGTGGCAGCCTCGGCCCAGGAAGGAAATTCATGGTTGCTGCTCAAGGGCCCAGGCCCAGACAGCCAGGAAAGCAATTGGCTGATTTGGCTCTGCGATCCAAGCCAAAAATGTAACTGGTCCACTGCCTGGACCGATTCGGGTCCACTTGAAGCCACGGGCATGGCCTGCACAAGCGACCCCATCGAGGCCAAGGCCTGGCTTTGTTTCGGCGGCGCTCAGCGGGCGTCTATCTCACATGATCTTTGGCGACTTTCGCCGAATCTCGCCGACAAAAGGACTGGATCATGAACGATCGCTTTGACCGCCTGATCCAGCGCTATGTCGCTTTCCTCCAGCGTCGCTATGGCCTGGTGCTGATGCTCGGCCTGCTGCTCACCGGCTTGGGTGCCTGGAGCGCTTCTCGCTTTGAACTCAAAACCAACTTTGCAGAGCTTCTGCCCCAGGACGAACCCTCCATTCAGGACCTGAATCGCGCCAAGGCTCGCATGGGCGGCCTGAGCAATTTCATCGTGGCCGTGGAGGGAGACGATCCAAAAATCAACCGCAAGCTGGTTGATGACATCGTCAAAAAACTCAATACACTACCGAAAGAGTACGTTGTATTTCTAAAGTATGACATTAACTCTGAAAAAGACTACTACGAGCAATTCAAACATCTTTTTGCGGACCTCGTCGACTTGAAAGAAATCCACAAGCGCCTCAAGGCCAAGCTGCGCTATGAGCGAATCAAGAACAACCCAATCTTGAACATGGACTTTGACGGTGAAAAGGAAAAACCGGTTGAGTTTGACATCTCAGATATCCGGGCCAAATACGAAAAAAAGACCTCGGTGACCAAAAAATACCATGAGGGCTATTTTTCAGACGCCGAGGGCAAGCTTTTCGCCATCCTCATCTATCCGCCTGGAGCCGCCACCAGCGTGGATTTCGGTAGACGACTGCGCGATCAAATCGGGCAGGCCGTTGCTGAAGTCTGCCAAGGAGGCCCGATTCCGCCAGGCATGAGCACGGAACAGGCCATTGAGGCAGGCTGCAAGCAGCGCTACCATCCCAGCGTGAAGGTCGGCTTCACCGGCTCGGTGGTCAACGCCATGGTTGAACAGGCGGCCATCATCGAGGACCTGGTCTGGGTGACCTCCATCTGTCTCTTCTTCGTGGGCTTGGTTATCCTGTTGTATTTCAGGCACTTCCGATCCCTGCCCATCATCGGCGTACCTCTTGTCATGGGCACGATTTGGACCTTTGGTATCTCTATCTTCATCGTCGAAAGCCTGAATACCTCGACTGCCTTTTTGGCTGCCATCATTGTCGGCAACGGCATTAACTTCGGCCTGATTCAAATGGCCCGATTTATGGAAGAACGACGGGCAGGCAAAGGCACCGACGAAGCCCTGGCCTCGGCCATCAAGTTCACCATTCGGGCCACCTCCACGGCTGCCCTGGCCGCAAGCATTGCCTATGGCTCGCTAATCATTACCGAATTTCGCGGTTTTAATGGTTTTGGCTACATGGGTGGTCTGGGCATGCTGCTCTGTTGGATTTCGGCTTTCACCATACAGCCCGCCCTCTTGACCATGGTGGAGCGTTTTCGTCCGGTTAAATTGCACAAACGTGAGCTTGAAAACCGCAGCTCGCTGCTGGCCGCGCCATATGGACGCTTCGTGAGCCGATTTGGAGGCCCCCTCCATGGACTGGGCTGGATCTTCGCCGTGGTTTGCGTGGTGGTGACCATCCCCTATCTGAGCGATCCCTTCGAATACGACTTTCGCAACTTGCGCAATCAAAAAGCCCGTACCACAGGTTCCGGCATGCTCTCGAGTAAGGTGGACAAGATCTTCCCCGAGCGCCTGAACCCCAACTTCATCCTGGCCGACAGGCTGGACCAAGTCCCGGTCATCGCCGAAGAGCTCAAGCGCAACAACAGTCGCGGCCCCTACCAGGGTTTGTACCAAAAAATCCATTCGATTTACTCTTTCTTGCCGAAACAGCAGGCGAAAAAGATCCGTGTGCTCAAAAAAATCGACAGACAATTGAGCAAGGCCACGATGACCTGGTTGAGCGACAAAGAGCGGGAAGAAATTGAAGAATACCGACCGCCTAAGGACTTGCGACCCGTGAAGATTGCCGACCTGCCCGACTCGATCCGACGGCGTTTCACCGAGCTGGACGGACGATGCGGCCTGGCCCTGGCCTTGTATCCGCGGCACGGTCGCTCGACCTACGACGGGCATTTTCTGAACGAACTCGATGCGGCAAGTCGCACCGTCTACATGCCCGATGGAGAACAAGTCACTTCGGCCGGGGTGGCCACCATTTTCTCAGACATGCTGCGGGCCATCGAACGGGACGGTCCGAGGGCCGTCGTCGTCTCCTTGCTTGGGGTCATGCTTTTGATCGTCTTGGTTTATCGGGGCATCAAAACCATCCTGCTGATCATGCTGACCCTGTTTTTCGGGGTGGTTTGGACCGTGGGCCCAGCGGCCATGATTGACCTCAAGCTGAATTTCTTGAACTTCATTGCCCTGCCCATCACCTTCGGCATCGGCATCGATTACGCGGTGAACATTCTCAATCGATACCGCCTGGAGGGAAAAGAGAGCATGGAGCGGGTCATCGCCTCCACCGGAGGCGCGGTCATTCTTTGCTCCACCACCACCCTCATCGGCTACTCATCCCTGCTGATCGCCGACACCCAGGCCCTGGTTTCATTTGGCATTTTAGCTGATATCGGCGAAGTCGCAAGTCTTGCAGCGGCAGTGTTCATGCTGCCCGCCATCGTAATAATCATCGAGAAGCGAAAACGGGCGAAACAAGCCCAATCTCAAAGGGAAGCCCAAAGAGAAACTTAGTGTGGTGTTGTTTCACGGTAACAGTGTCTTACTTTTGCTACTGTTGTCGTACATCCGATAAAAGCCGAAGTCGATCGGCAACTGAAGTGGATTCAATTTTCTGTCATATTTACAGCAAGTTACATAACCACCCCCCTTTCCAATCCAAAGCAAGAAATGCTCGTTCCGTGGCACTTTTCTTGCATATCCCTGTTCCGAGAGGTGCATGAGTAGACATAAGGACCTCGAGACAAGCATCGGAGCATCACATGGAAGCCAGACCAGAACTTCACCCGCTGTTGAGCCCGGCACCCAAGGTCTCCAAAAGGGTTGCGAAGCTCAACCCCTATGACCCGGTTTGCTCACGCGAAAAAATCAAGCAGCGACCTGAACTGACCCACTTCAAGCTGGACTGGAATGAGAGCACGATCCAGCCCTCGCCCAAGGTGCGTGAGGCATTGCATCACTTTTTGTCCAACGGATCCATGCTCAACTGGTACCCGGACATGTTCTACCAACCCCTGTACGAAAGCCTGGCGGAATACACCGGCAGCCGCATCTCCCAATTGTTGGTGACCAGCGGCTCGGATTCAGCCCTGGAACTCATCTGTCAGACCTATTTGAACCCGGAAGACAACGTGGTTTTCCCGGTGCCGACTTATGCTCACTTCTTGCAATTCGCCGAGTTGGCCGGCGCGGAAATGCGCGGGGTCGAGCCCCAGAATGCCTTCCTGCCCGACCTGAAGGAAATTGAAGCGCAAATCGACGAAAACACAAAGATTCTCTACCTGGTCAACCCCAACAACCCCACCGGCAATGTGTATCCGCCAACCGAATTGCTGCAATTGGCCCTGCGACACCCGCATGTGCTCTTGGTTTGTGACGAAGCCTATTTTGAGTTCTCAGGCGTGAGTTGCGTCAAGCTGGTGGATTCAGCGCCCAACATGCTGGTCACCCGCTCTTTCTCCAAGGCCTTCAGCTTGGCATCCATGCGCATCGGCTACCTGGTCGCCAGCGAGGCGGTGGCTCAGGATCTGCGCCGCATTTTCAACCCCAAAAGCGTCAACATGATGGCGATGGTGGCGGCCACGGCCGCTTTGGATGACCTGCCTTACTACCGCAAGTACGTGCGTGACGTGAAGCGTTCAGCCGCCATGATGGAGCGTTTTTGCCGACGCGAGGGCATCCCTTGCCGCAGCACTTTCGCCAATTGGGTGCTTCTCGAGTTCGACAACGCCCCGGACATGGCGCGACGCTTGGCCGACGTGGGCCTGCACGTTCGAGATCGATCTCGCCAGCTGCCCGGCATCATTCGATTGAGCCTGGGCACCCCGGAGCAAACCGCCGAAATCCTGGCCCGTATCAAAAGAATCTTGGACGAAAAAACAGCAGAAATTCCTCACCTGCCCATCAGCCCCTGAACCTGAACCTGAAAAACAAATACAGACCGCTGCCCACCATACCCCCAAGGCCGTCGGCCAAAAGGTCCAATAGCTCAGAGCTTCGATTGGGCACGATGGACTGGTAACACTCATCAGCACAGCCCACGGCCAGAACCAAGAGACTGCTTACGAGCCATATAGCCCAGCCTTGTGCAGGCCAAGACATTGCCGCGACAGCCCTCGCCACCAAAAAAGCCAAGATGGCATACTCGAAAAAATGAACAACCTTGTCTAAATGCAATCCAGGGCTAAGTCGAAACGGCAAATTGGATATGGATGACAGGCCCAGAATCAGTGCCAGGTAAAACAAAACGGGCAAGCAGTACAATAGAAATGGCTTAAGCAGGCGGGTCATGGTCTTCGCGCAACAAGATGTCTAAGAGCCAAGGGCCTCTCACATCTTGTACTTGCCAAAGTCCTCGGGCTTTAGATCTTGTAAAATTTCGGTCCAGCGGTCCTTGGACTTTTTCTTCCCATCTTCGCCCACTTCATCTTCATCGTCGTCCTTGCTGTCCAAAGCCCGATGCAGGACCTCCATGTCCAGTTGCTGCGAGTTATCGATGACCTTGCGCGACACAAATATTTCAGCACCGGCCCGAAGGGCCAGGGCGATAGCGTCGGAGGGACGAGAGTCGAGCTCTTTGCTCTCGTCGCCAAGCTTGATATGGAGGGTCGCGAAAAAAGTATTGTCCTTGAGGTCACAAACGACCACGCGCTCCAATTTCGCACCCACGGCCACCAGGAGATTCTTGAGCAAATCGTGGGTCATGGGCCGCGTCAGTTGGACACCCTCCAACTCGGTGGCGATGGCTGAGGCCTCCACCAAACCGATCCAAATGGGGATGGCCACAGAGTCATCATGAGCCTTGAGGATGATGATGGGCATGTTGGTGTTTGGGTCCAAGGTGACACCGGCCACGGCCATGGCCACGATGTCTTCGGGTGTCGGATCCGTCACGTTGGTGCTGTCACTCATGCTGGTTATTTCCTCCTTCCCTATCCTATCGACTCCCGGGGGCAATTTGTCAACCCCGGTGAGCTCAAGCGAACCATGAAAACGAGGCATCCAGGCGTTCGGCGTGCCTGCCTTTGATGAGCAAGAGGTGGTTACCCAAAGGCCGACTCAAAAGCTGATCCAAAGCATCGCCTTCCATGCGCACGGCCACCTGGGTGCGGCAGCGGTCCGGTCGGTTCCCAGCCCCGTCGATTACCCAACCCTCCGCCAAGTAAAGCTGATCCAATTTATGACCGCCCAGGCGCACCAGGCTTACAGCCCCCGGGGCGAAATCAGCCTCTACGGCCACACCACGTCCCGATTCGAAATGGCTTCTCAAATTAAAAGAACGAGCCATGCTGCTCGGTGCGGTGCAGTGCGCCAATTCAAGTACGCCGCTGTCCGCCTGAGGCCACTGTGGATTGGCCATGAAGGCGGGTTCATGGCAAACCCGCCAGGACCAAAGCATGGTCACGGCAGCCGCCGGATCGGCCTCACAGGCCGCGGGCAAACCCAGGTCATTCAAGCGGGCGACCGCCAGACAGCCGGTCACGCCATGGGCTTTCAACCAATCGAAGCAACCAAGTCCCAGTGCATGAAGATCGTTTTCTTTCGCCAGGCGCTCAAGAGCCAGGGCGGTTTTGACAGCCAAAGACAAAGCCGCCTCATCCGGCTCGACCATACCACCGGCCTCCCTCAGCCATCGGTCGGTCTCAGCCTTTAGATCGGCCGAGTCGATATCACGCTCGGCCGCGGCCAGGGCATCAAGCCCCAAAGGAACCAAATCCACGCCCCAGCGCCGCTTGACCTGCTCAACATCCGGCACACTGGCCACCAGCCAATCCGATGGTTGGCCCACCAAACCGACGCGGGCACCTTGCATGCCCATGTGCACCCGACGCATCTCCCATCGGTCACGCAGGGCTTCTTTGTTGGGCTCGGAATCGTCGAAGAGCATAACGCGACCGCGCCGCCCGGCTTGGCGCAAGCGAGCCAATATCTCCAAGCAGGCGGCCATCGAGTTATGAGCCGGATGCGCCAAGAGCGTCACCCGCCCCGGACACTTGTCCAGCCACTCCAGAGCCTGCCGCTCGGTACCCCCGGTCAAAATCATCAAAACAGGGCTGCTCTCGGGCTCGGATTTCTCCACGGGCTCGAACTCGGCCTCCGGCAACCAATCGGCCAAGCGAGCACTCATTTTGGCCTTCAGATCATCAAGCCGCTCAAAGTCGTGCAGTTCGCTGGCCAGCCAGGTCACGGTCCTGGCCTTCACCCGCTTCTCACCTTCACGATTCACCAAGTCCTTTTCCATGCCGGCACGCTACCACTTCACAGCAAAAAAATTCAAGGCCCCAAAAGAGCTGCCCTGGCATGCCCCGATTCAAGACTGCTCATACGGAAATTCCTTGCGGGCACAGATGGTGCTATACCCATAAACCATGAAACGTGTTCTCGCCATCGTCGTGTTGCTTTGTGCGGGCCTGGGTGTGGCCCTTTTTTTCCGCTTTCAAGAGATGGGTCGAAAAGCCTTGGCACCTGCGGGGGGATCGGGGGTCATCGAAGCTGTTGAAGTGGATGTGGTGGCCCGCATCTCGGCGCGCATCATAAAAATACACGCAGATGAAGGGCAAGCAGTGGCCAAAGGGGCCATCCTGGTGGACTTGGACTGCGCCGAGCCGAACGCGGCCCTGGAACAAGCCCGCGCAAGCTTGGCTGCCGCCGAGGCCGCGGTGGAGGCCGCCCGAGCCGGGGCTGTGGCGGCCCAAAAGAATACCCGCGCCATGCGCTCTACGGTGCTGGCCACCCAAAGCCAAATCGAGGGTGTGCAGGTCAGCCTGACCACGGCCAAGAAAGACGAAACCCGCATTCTCTCCATGAACAAAGCCGGCGCGATCAGCGATGCACGCGTGGACAAAGTGACGACCCAGGTGGCCAGCCTTCGGCATCAAATCGCCGCCATGAACGCCAGCACACAAGCCGCCAAGGCCCGCTCCTCGTCGGCCCGAGGGCAGGAGCTCGTGGCCCAGGCGCAAATTTTGGCAGCCCGAGCCCAGGTTGAGGTGGCCCGTGCATACATCAAACGCGCCGAGGCCGTCGTCGCCGAATGTCGGCTCATCGTCCCGCGTTCCGGACAAGTGCTTGCGCGCAACTACGAACCGGGTGAGGCCGTCTTGCCGGGCGCCAAGCTCATGACCTTGGTGGATTTGAGCGAAGTGCGGGCCACTTTCTTTTTACCCAACGCCGAGTTGGGCGCGGCGAAAGCCGGCGGCCAGGTGCAGGTTCGGGCTGACGCCTACCCGAATGAGCAATTCCAAGGCCGCATCCGGCACGTCTCGGCCAAAGCCGAATTCACGCCCCGCAATGTGCAGACCCGTGAGGATCGGGACCGCCTGGTCTACGCCGTGGAGGTAGAAATCCCCAACCCGGATGGACGCCTTCGCGCAGGCATGCCTGTAGAAGTCGCCATCGAGGGCTCTGGAGGTGTCAAGACTGGCCAGGAGAAACCTTGAGCGCCGCCGATCCCATCATCTCGCTTGAGGGAGCCAAAAAATGCTTCGGCGATACACAAGCCTTGGCCGGCGTGGATCTCTCGGTGGAGGCCGGCGAACTCTTTGGCCTGGTGGGTCCGGACGGTGCAGGCAAGACCACGGCCATTCGACTCCTGGTGGGGCTCCTGCGAGCCGAGGCCGGTCGCATTCAGGTGCTTGGGGCCGACCCCCTGCTCGATCGCAAAAAGGTCCGCTATGCCCTGGGTTACATGCCTCAGGCATACAGCCTCTATGGCGACCTGTCGGTGGACGAAAATCTCCGTTTCTATGGACGCATGTTCGGTCTCAATGCCGAAGATTTCTCCACCAGACGCAAACGGCTGCTGGAGATCACACGATTGGGGCGATTCACCGCGCGGCGTGCCGACGCCCTTTCCGGAGGCATGTACAAAAAGTTGGCCTTGGCCTGCGCCATCTTGCATCGTCCCCAGGTTTTGCTCCTGGACGAACCCACCAACGGGGTGGATCCCGTCAGTCGGCGAGAACTCTGGGATCTCTTGAGCGAGTTCGTCGACGAAGGCATGGCCGTGCTGATTTCCACGCCCTACATGGACGAGGCCGCTCGCTGTCACCGGGTCGGGCTGATGCACTTGGGTCGCATCCTGGAACTGGGCGAGCCGGACAAACTCCTGGCCGATTTCTCAATCCAAACCCAAAACAAAAATCCAAATTTTGAAGATCTCTTCATCTCCCGAATCCGACAGGCCGAAGGAGACGCCGCCCATGAAGCCTGAGCCTGTCATCTCAGTCAAGGATCTGAGCCGGCGTTTCGGCGATTTCACGGCCGTGGACCAAGTGAATTTCCATGTAGAACGAGGCGAAATCTTCGGTTACCTGGGCGCCAACGGTGCCGGCAAGTCCACCACCATCCGCATGCTTTGCGGACTCTTGGCCCCCAGCGCGGGCCAGGCGTCGGTTGCGGGTCACGACGTGGCAAAGCGACCCGAAAGAGTCAAACGCGCCATAGGCTACATGTCCCAGAAGTTCTCCTTATACCTGGACATGACGGTGCAGGAGAACTTCCAATTCTTCGGTGGCGCATTCGGTATCGGTCGCAAAGCCTTGAGAGCACGCATCGAGACCCTGATCGAGGAACTGAAACTCAGTGATCAACGTCATCTTCTCACCGGCTCTTTGCCCGGCGGTTGGCGGCAACGGGTGTCTTTGGCTTCAGCCATGCTGCACCAACCCCAGATCCTCTTCCTCGACGAACCCACGGCCGGCGTAGATCCAGCTTCAAGGCGGGACTTCTGGCGAATCATCCGGGACCTATCGGCCAAGGGCACCACCATCTTCGTCACCACCCACTACATGGATGAAGCGGAATACTGCGACCGGGTGGGCCTCATGGTGGACGGCCGCTTGAGTGCATTGGACACGCCGGCGGCCCTGAAGCAAATTTTCGTCCCCGGACGCATCCTGCGCATCAAGGGTATGAACCGCTCCATGATGCCGCTTTTGACGCAAGTGGACGGTTTCTTGGATATGGAGGTCTTTGGCACGGGCTTCCACCTGCGAGTGGAGCCAAGCACTGGGCCCAACGCGGTCGCCTTGCAGGCCTGGCTGAAAAAAAATGGCGCAGAGGATGCATGGGTGGAAAGGGTCTCGGCCACCCTGGAAGACGTTTTCCTCAAGGTGGTTGGCGCCGCCGACAAACCATCAGCTCAAAAGGTTCAAGCATGAAGGCTTTTTTTCAGAGATTGGGTGCCCTGGCGCACAAGGAGACCCTGCATATCTCTCGGGACGCCCAGGTCATCTACATGGCCCTGGGCATGCCCATGGTCCTCTTGCTGCTATTCGGCTACGCCATCAGCTTCGATTTGAACAGCCTGCCCATCGGCCTGGTGGATCAGGATCAAAGCCCGGCCTCCCGACGTTTGGTCCAAAGCATCACCGCTTCCGATACCTTTTCCATCGCGGCGCATCTGCCTGGCCCCGAGGCGGTGGAGGAGGGATTTGCCCGGGCGCAATTCAAAGCGGCCCTGCTCATCCCGCCCGGCTATGCAAAGGCACTCAAGCGCGCAAGCAGGGCTGATGTCCAATTGCTCCTGGACGGAGCCGACGGCACGACCGCCGGCATCGCTCTGGGCTATATGGCCAACATCGTCCAGGCTGAGTCCATTCGAATTCAGGGGGGAAACGCCGAAAGCCTGATTCTGCCAATCGAAGCACGGGTCAGGGCCCGCTTTAACCAGGGCATGAAATCAGCCTTGTTCATCGTGCCGGGGCTCATCGCTTTGATCCTTTCCATCATGGCCGTGATGCTCACCGCCTTGACCGTGGCCCGGGAATGGGAGCGCGGCAGTATGGAGCAACTCTTCTCCACACCCGTGGGTCGACTTGAGGTCGTCTTGGGCAAGCTGGCCCCTTATGTGGTGCTGGGCCTGATTCAGGTCATGCTGGTGGTGGCCTTGGGTTTGTTCGTCTTCGATGTCCCTTTCAAAGGCGCCATGCTGGACATGTTCTTAGTCAGCATTTTATTTCTGGCCTGCATGCTGGGTCAGGGCCTGCTCATCAGCGTGGTCACGCGCAATCAGATGGTGGCCACCCAGGTGGCCGCCATCAGTTCCATGCTGCCCACCATCCTGCTCTCGGGGTTCATGTTCCCCATCGAAAACATGCCATCTTTCTTACAAGCCCTGAGCCTGGTCGTGCCGGCCCGATACTACATCGTGGCCATGCGGGGCATTATGCTCAAGGGCAATGATCTCTCTTTGCTCTGGCCCCAGGCCCTGGCTTTGCTCATCTTCGCCGGCATCATGGTGCTGGCAAGCACGGCGCGTTTCAAACGGCGTCTCGATTAAGGATAACGCCATGTGGACAGCTCTCTTGGCGGTGATGATCAAGGAAGTGCGCCAAACCGTGCGCGACAAACGGGCCCTGGCCCTGCTGCTGATAGCCCCCATCGCCCAGATGTTGGTCTTGGGATACGCCGTGGACCTGGACGTGGATCAGATACCCACCGTCATCTGCGACGGGGATGCAAGCCCCGCATCTCGTGATCTGGCAGCGGATCTCATGGCCGGCAGCACCTTTCGAAAGGTGGCCGAGGTCAAGGACCCCACCAAGGCCAGCGCCATGCTGGAAAGCGGCCAGGCCGCCGTGGCCGTCATCTTCGCACCGGGACTTGCCAGGGATCTGCAACGCGGCAACCCGGTGTCGGTCCAGGTTCTGGTGGACGGCAGCGATCCCAACCAGGCCCAGATAGCCTCCTCGGCCGCAAGTCAGTTCTTCACCTTGCGAGGCATGGAAATGGCCATGGAGAAACTACACCTTCTGGAAGGACTGAGGGGCGTCCGGATGGCTCGCCCCAGCGTGAAGCTTGAGCCCAGGGTTTACTACAACCCCCAATTGAAAAGCGCTCTGTTCATGGTGCCCGGCGTAGCGGTCATCGTGCTGCTGGTCATCACGACCTTGGTGACCGCCATGGGCCTGGCCCGTGAGCGGGAGGCCGGTACGATGGAGCAGCTTATGGTCACGCCCATCAGGCCCATCGTGCTTCTGACCGGCAAATGCCTGCCATTCGCCCTGGTGGGTCTTGTGGACATCACCGCACTTTTGGCCCTGGGCGCATATGTCTTCGACGTGCCGATTCGCGGTCCACTGCCCGTGATTTATCTGGGCACTCTGCTTTACTTGATGACCACCCTGGGCGCCGGCATTTTCGTGTCCACTTTGGGCCGCACCCAACAGCAGGCGGTCTTGGGGGCATTCTTCTTCATGTTGCCGGCCATCTTGCTTTCCGGCTTCATGACCCCCATCGACAACATGCCGGACTGGGCTCAAGCGATCACTTGGCTGAACCCCTGTCGTTACTTTGTTGAGATCATGCGCGAGGGACTACTCAAGGGTGCCGGATTTTCCGAGTTGGCCCCCCAACTGGCTTCCCTTGCCGGATTTGGTATTTTAATCTTGGGATTTTCCGCCCTGCGCTTCAGAAAAACCCTCAGCTAGACTTGGCAAAAAGGGTATGACCTCGGGCCTCGACTATCTCGACATGATGCAGTTCTCCAGCCTGAAGATCCGACGTCGACTCGAAGTTAATCACCCGGTTGCAGCGGCTACGCCCCGTCAATTGCCGGACATCGCGCTGGCTTGGACCTTCTACCATTACTTCCACTTTTCGCCCGACGTATGCATTTAAGCTCGCCTTTTCGAGTTCGGACAAAAGGACCTGGAGGCGCACAAGGCGCTCTTGCTTGACCGGGTCAAGCACATCGTCTTCCAGGTGTTTGGCAGCCCAGGTGCCGGGTCGAGGCGAGTATTTGAAGCTGAATGCACCGTCGAAAGCCGCCTCGGTCACGGCCTTCAAGGTTTGAGCAAAATCTTCTTCCGTCTCGCCGGGGAAACCCACGATTAGATCCGTGGTCAGGCTGATGCCCGGCACCGCTCGCCTCAACCGAGCCACCCTCTCCAAAAAATGCTCTCGGGTGTAGCCTCGGCGCATGGCCTCGAGAACGCGATTCGAACCCGCCTGCAAAGCCAAATGCAAGTGCTCACAAACGCTCGGGGCCTCGGCCATGACCTGAATCAAGGCATCGCTCAAGTCCTTCGGATGAGATGTGGTAAAGCGCAGGCGCTCCATGACCCCCTGGGCATCCAATTTCGCCAACAGATTCGCAAAATCCGCCCCACTGTCCGGATCCCGGTAAGAATTCACATTCTGCCCCAGAAGGTTCACCTCCCGAACCCCACGACGACCCAGTTCGGCAACCTCCTCCAGGATATCAACCACGGGCCGACAGACCTCCCTGCCCCGCACGAAGGGCACGATGCAATAGGCACAAAAGTTGTCGCAGCCCTTCATCACGGTCACATACCGGGCGATGGCCTTCGGCGTGGGACCCAGGGTCACAAAGCGTGGGTCGTCTATCCTGTGAGCCTCGGTGGCAACCATCGGGCCTCGGCCCTCCAAGAGACTCGCCGCCAACTCAGGCAAGCGGTCCAGCTCGTCAGGGCCCAAGACTCCATCAATGAAGCTTGAGCGCTTGATGAGCTCTGCGCCGTGCTGCTGGGCCACACATCCGGCCAAAATCACCCGGGTCCCCTTCTGGTGGCGCAGATGCTTATACCGACCCGCCTCGCTCAAGGCTTTGTGCTCCGGTTTGGCCCGCACCGAACAGGTGTTGATGATGATCAAATCCGCGGCGCCGGGTTCCTCTGCGCGCGTAAAGCCGGCAGCCAGCAACAAGCCGGCCATGCGCTCCGAATCATGCACATTCATTTGGCAGCCGAAAGTACGAAGAAAAAATGCCTTCATGAGGGATCTGTGACTTCGTCCGCCCCGGGATCATCAGAGTAGAAATCCTTGCTCACGGATTTCAGCGCGTCGAAGCCACCCTTCTCTCCTTGCAAACGAAGGGATCGAACCTGTGACATGGGCAAGAGCAAAAAACGAAGGTTGCCCTTCAGGTAGATGGTGTTGTCGTCGGCCCCGAGGAAAATACCGTGGTAAATCATACGATCCGCCACGACCTCCACCGGCTTTAAACGAAATTTATCGAAGGAAAACTCCTCCAAAACCCCTTCCCTGGGTTCAGTCCTCTTCATCATTCCCTCGTCGGCGCGAAGGCTCAGGCCGAGGTCCAAACTTGGTGCGGGCCTTACGGTTCGGATCGCCTGTCCGCTTCACTTTGATCTGGGGTTTCGGCGATTCGATTTCGCGCAGGGAGTCAGGCAAGTCGTCATCCAGTTTGCTTACGAATTTCTCAAAACGTTTGCGGATGATCTCGTCTAAATGAATGAATTCAATGCCCATGCCGGGCAGCTCACCGGTTGACTTGGCCTGGGCCTCGGTGACGACCCACTTGACCTTGCCCGAAACGTCGAAGAGCACAGGCATGTCAGGCAAAGAAAATATGAGACGAACCTTTGCCCCAAGCGGCAACGGGTCCTCACTGTGGAGAAAAACACCACCCTCTGAAAAATTGATGGCGTAGTCACTAAGGAAACTGCCCACGGTCCGGTATTGAACTTGGACTTCGCTTACCGCCCGATAGGATTTTCTTTGATCTCGCGCCATTTTTCTCCAAGGGCATGAGGGTACATGGACAAAGCCTTCCGCGCAAGACTGAGAAAACTGAATTTCCTTAAGGTCTTTCCTGCTGGAATGGATTGCCGGCCAACATCCAGCCACGCTCGGCACCCAGCAGGCAATGAGAAGATCCCGCGAAACAGGCGGCACGGGTAAACCGGGCTCTGGTGGCCAGACCACGCAATCGGTGCCAGGTTTCACCGCCGTCGGCAGTGACGTAGGCCCGCCCCTCACTGCCCACGACCATACCGCGCAAATCGTCAACAAAAATCAAGTCCATCAGAGCGCGGTCCGTGGGCGCGGACCTGGGCTGCCAGGTCTTGCCTGCATCCTTGGTCTCCATGACCAAACCCTGATCTCCAGCCACGAAAACTCGTTTGGGACTCAAAAGAGCCAGAGCCCGCAAGGACCCCCTGCCCCGCAATTTTTGTGACCAGGTCCGGCCCCCGTCCACACTTGAGAACACCGCCTGTTTCTCACCCACCGCCCAGCCACGGCGTCGGTCAAAAAATCGTACAGCCAGAAAATCCCTATCGAAATCAGCTCGATCCAAAGTCCAGTTCACTCCCCCATCCTTCGTCCGCGCTACCGCTCCACTGCTGCCCACCACCCAGCCGTATCGTGCATCCAGGAAATACATGTCTTTCATAAAGAGATCGTCCCAGCGCACCAACTCCTTCCAATTTTGTCCGCCATCCACCGTGCCATACAACTGACCGGTACCCGCCAGAGCAAAGCCTCGCTTGGCGTTGACAAATTGAAGTTGGCGACAGCTCTCAGGAGCCTTAGACGGAGTCCAACTCAGCCCCTTATCCTCGCTCCACTCCAACAAGCCCTCGGCATTGGCCCGGTATGCCTTCTTCTTGCCCAGGGTTCCCACCGCCACAAAGGAGGCACCTACCTTGCCCAAGGCTTTGAAAACGAAATCATGGCCCCGGCGCCGAAGCACACCCCGCGCGCCTCCATCACCAACCAACAAGATCTCCTGGCCGTGCCGGGCGGCAGCCCGCCATATTCTTTTGTGACCTGTATCGATCCAACGCAAGTTCCCCTGATCCGACAGCAAGCCCAGCTTGCCCGGGGCCCCAAGCAACAAGGCGTGACCCCAGGCCTCTTCACTTGCGGGCCAGAGACAAATTGCAGGTCCCGGTTGCGCGGATTTTTCATCCACCCTCGCCGCCTGCCATGTTTTGCCAAGGTCCTTGGAGAATCGCACCTGACGCTTGCATCCGGTGGCCACCAATGCACCCCTCGCAAGCCAAGCTGCCCCCAAAACACCACGGGGAAGAGGCCGACTATGGCTCCAGGCCTTTTCGCCCAAGCGACGCAGAAGCAAACTGCCGTCATTGGCAATGGCCAATCGCGATCCATCGGAAGCCATGGCAATCTGCCGAATGCCCCCGGAGATTTTGGGGCCCTCCTGTCGAAAACGCGCATCCTCAACGTGTCGGTAGAGCCAACCATCGGCGGTGGCCAATACCAGGCGACCTGCCTCATCCCGACAAATGTCGGCGATGGCCCGGCCATCGGGTTGGGCCAAGGCCTCAAAACGCCGCCCCCCGTCCCGACTGCGCCACAGCCTGCCTCGGCTGATCATCCAGCCATGCAAGGTGCCTGTAAACAGAACTTTGGGGGCAAGGCTCTCCAGTTGCGAGCGGGCCTGCAAAGTCAGGCCTCCATCAGCCGAAGCAAAGAGTTCGCCGGAAGCTTCCAGCAAATAGCAGGCATCTTCGTCTGGGCAGGTGACGCTGAGGAAGTCATCGGGGACCAAATTTGGGTCGGTTGGTGTAAGGCCTGCCAGCAGCCAGCCAAGCATCAAAAAATGCAGGTGCAAGATCATGGTCAGGATCTCAATCTAAAGGCGCGCTCAGCGGGGGGGCTTTCCCCTTATGCATGAGGGTCAGGCCCCGAATTTTTCGTCGAATGAGCGTCGCGTCATTCGCCTTGGGCGACCTTTTCAAATAGGTCTTTAACTGCTCGATGGACTTACCCAAATCACCTTTCTGGTGATAGGCGTCCGCTAAGCTCTTGTAAAGATCACCCCGGAAGTTGACCGAAAGATCGCTCAGCAAGGACTTGTGATAGTCGGCGATGGCGCGGTCCAGGTAGGCTTGGTCCCGCTTGCCCAGGCTCATCCTTTGGTAGATCTTGCCACGATTGAAAAAAGCCGCCGGATAGTCGGGGCGCAGCTCCAAAGCCTTGTTCAGGTTCTTCAAGGCGTCTTCCCACTGTCCCCGCTCCATGTAGCAATGCCCCAGCATGTTGTAGGCCACGGGGAACTCAGACTTGAGCTTCAATGCCGAGTTGAACTCATTGATGGCCTTGGTCAATAGCTCGGCCCGCTGGGTCCGATCCGTGGTGTGACGACGGCGGTTAAGCAAATGCTCGCCCCGATCACGGGCCAAGACCGCTTCGTCGCTGATGTAAACCACCGAGCCCGAGCCGAGGGAAAAGAAGCCGTAGAAAGCCAGAAGGCCACCGAGGACGATAATAACTGCGATGATTATTGTTTTGCGAGTCATGTGCCTTGGATGCAAAAATCCCGCTCAAGTTCCATGGAAAGAGAAGGTCTTATACTTATAAAGGATCAACGGTAAACTTGAGTTTGAGCTTGATCTGACCGCTGAGCTGACCGCCCGGGATGGTGCGGGTAACCGCCGTGTCTACGGTGATCTGAGTCTCGCCCAACATGGCGAACTGAAGGCCCGGGATCAAATAGTTGCTCATGATGTCCCGACCGTCGGCCGTAAATTGCAACTCACCCTCATCGGTGCTGCCGGCTTGGATGCTGGGGACCTTACCGATCAGGTCCGAGCTATCGGCAAGCGCCGTCGTGCCCAATTGGTCCATGTAGAGATCCAAGGAGGGCATGTCGAAATTCAGCGTGTTTTGGTCGATCACGAACTGCAGGTATTCAATGGTCACGCTCTTGACCTTGCCGGATTCCACATACTGGCGCAGTTCTTCCTCGTCGCTCAAATCAATCTGCTGGCCGGGAATCTCCACCTCAAAGGTCTCCGAGAAAGTAGGCACATCCACACAAACCGCGCCATCACATACCTCGGCGGGAATTTCGGTCATGCCGGCCAAATCGATTTGGTTGTAGGGGGCACCTTGTGCGTCCAAATAGGCCTGCAACTGACCACGAGCCTGATCGGCGTCCAGGCTGAAGTCAAAGCTCTGTTCGGGCAAGGAAACACTGATGCCGCTACCGGCATCCAACAATCCGCATCCCGAAAGCAAGAACAAGCCAAGACCCAGGGAGAGAAAAACGCTAAGGAATTTAGATGTTTTCTTCATATCATCCTCCATGTACAGGCCCCAAGTAAGAACTGGGCCATACTACACAGAGATGCTGAAAACGTCAATGTGCGAAGCAGTATTAGGTGTTTCCCAGAGCGGTGACTGCTTGTTCGGCCAGGGAATAGGGATCACTGGATTTTTCGCGCATGGAGTCGACAATTTGTCGGAGGTGTTCTTCATGCATCAAATAGGACCAGCCGCGAGCATAGAGGGTGCGGCGGTAGATCTCTAAGAATTCCTCGCGCAGGCGATTGTTGACGAAGACCTTGTCTTGACATGCTTTTTTGTACTCTTCGCCGTGGGCTGCTATCGACTCCATGAGTTCGTCGATGCCCTCTCCCCTCAGGGCGACCGTCTTTACGATATGCGGAGTCCAGCTCTCGGGGGCCACTCGCTTCTGTTCAACAGCGGTGCCCGGCCTGCTCGGCATGCCGTGGTGCCTGAGTTCGGCGGCGGTCGGTTTGGTGCCCCGACCCAAATCCAGCATCTGCTCCAACTCACGGACGGTGCGATCCGAACCCTCCCTGTCGGCCTTGTTGACCACGAAAACGTCGGCGATTTCCAAGATGCCCGCCTTGATGGCCTGAATCTCGTCGCCCATACCGGGGGTCATGACCACCAGGGTGGTCTGGGCCAGGCGCTGTACGTCCACCTCGTCCTGCCCCACACCCACCGTCTCGACCAGGATCACGTCCCAACCCATGGCGTCCAGGGCATGCACGACGTCCGTGGTCGTGTTGGTCAAACCGCCCAGATTTCCACGGGTGGCAAAAGATCGAATAAAAACATCCTCGTCCGTGGCGTGGTCTTGCATGCGGATGCGATCACCCAAAATGGCACCGCCGGTGAAAGGGCTTGAAGGATCGATGGCCACCACGGCCACGGACAATCCCATTTCTCGGTGGCGGCGGATGAGGTGGTCGGTCAGGGTGCTTTTGCCGGCCCCTGGGTTGCCGGTGACGCCAATGACCCTGGCCCTGCCTGTGTGTACGTAGAGGCGCTTGAGCAAGCCGCGCGCCTCGGGCAGTCCGTCATCTATCCAACGAAGCATCCTGGCGCATGCGCGGGTTTTTCGGTCCAACAACTGCTTGACGAAGACTTCATCCATGGGGGTCTGGAGATCCTCTCCTTGCATCAGGGACGCATCTTGGTCAGCATATTCATATATTCATTGACGGCGACGATCACCGCATCGATCTCGGTCCGCAAGGCTTCTCTGTTCTCTTCGGCAAGCATTTCCTGGTCTTGCAACTGGTCCAAATGGTCCTGAATAGCCACCAGGGCCCCGCGGCTCGCCAAGGCTCTTTGCACGCCGCCATCAGCAACACCCTCTCCAAATCCGGAGGCCAAGGAGGCGGTCACCGTGGTCGCGGCTTGCTTGATGCGCGTGATGAGATTATCCCGCTCCTGCTCATCGATGGTTTTGCAAAGTTCATGCAATTTGATACGCAAGGCACGACCCAGCTTATGGGCAGGAATATCGCCATAACGCAGATAGCCACCCGGTCCCGTGGTGCTCCGGGCGACCCGCATCCATTTTTCATCCTGAGCTGCCGCATAGGCCGCCTGAGGCTTGATTCTGGCCGGCCGCCGGTCGTTCCGATCGTTCCGGTCGTAGCGCTTGTCTCTATCGGACCGACCTCTGCTGGGTCGATGGTCAGCCTTGGGATCGCGCCAAGGCTTGCGCTGATCCGACTTGTCGCTTCCCCCCGTACCTTGATCTTGTTTCTTTTCCTTGGCGTGATCCTTGTCCCGTCGGCGCACCGTCGGCCTATCCGAGCCCTTTTTGTAAGCCATGATGTTCTCCTACAAAGCCTTTATGTGTTCGCGAACCCAAGCCACGATGTCATCGGTGGAGGCACCGGGGGTGAACAACTCGCTCACGCCTAATTCCTTCAGAGCGACAATGTCCTCATCCGGAATGATCCCGCCGCCGAAAACAGCGATGTCTCCGGCTTCCTTGGCCTTCAAGCCTTCCACCACGGCGGGCATAAGCACCATGTGGGCCCCGCTCATGATGCTCAGCCCCACGGCGTCCACATCTTCTTGAACAGCAGTGCTCACGATCATTTCCGGCGTTTGATGAAGCCCGGTGTAGATGACCTCGAATCCCGCATCACGCAATGAGCGCGCCACCACTTTGGCACCCCGATCGTGTCCATCCAAGCCAGGTTTGGCTACCAGGATTCTCACCTTGCGTTCGTTCGCCATCTCCAAATCCTCCGATTCCGTTGGCTGCATCAAAGCATGCCGGGATCTTTGTGTTCGCCGAAAACTTTCTTCAAGGTGTCGATGATCTCGCCCTGGGTACAATAAACCCGCACCGCGCCCACGAATTGTTCCATCAGGTTGCCCCCATCCCGAGCCACCTCTTCGATCTTCGCCAAATGCTTATCCACGGCCGCTTGATCCCTTCCGGCTCTCACTTCCTTCAGGTTGGCGACCTGCCGACGCTCAACCTCCGGATCGATCTTCAGCAGCGGAAGGGGTATCTCCTCTTCCACGATATACTTGTTCATGCCGACTATGATTTTCTCATGGCGGTCCAGCTGCTTCTGGTAGTGATACGAGGCATCACCGATTTCCTTTTGCGGATAGCCCAACTCGATGGCGCGAATGATGCCGCCCATCTCGTCGATTTTGTCGATGATTTTCTGGGCTTCCGCCTCCAGCTCATCGGTCAGCCATTCGACGAAGTAAGAGCCCCCCAAAGGATCGATGGTGTTGGTCACACCACTCTCCTCCGCGATGATTTGCTGGGTTCTAAGCGCCACCAGCACCGAGTTTTCCGTGGGCAAGGCAAAGGTTTCGTCCATGGAGTTGGTGTGCAGACTCTGGGTGCCACCCAAGACGGCGCCCAGGGCCTGCAAGGTCGTCCGCACGACATTGTTCATGGGCTGTTGAGCGGTCAACGAGCAGCCGGCCGTCTGGGTATGAAAGCGCAATTTCCAAGAGGCCTCTTTTTTGGCCCCGAAACGTTCCTTCATGAGATGAGCCCACATACGCCGGGCCGCCCGGTACTTTGCGATCTCTTCAAAAAAGTCGCCATGGGCATTGAAAAAATAGCTCAGCCGAGGCGCGAAGTCGTCCACATCCAGCCCTGCATCCATGCCGGCCTGCACATACCCGATGCCATCGGCCAAGGTGAAGGCCAACTCCTGGACCGCCGTGGAGCCGGCCTCTCGGATATGGTAGCCGGAGATGGAGATGGTATTCCAGCGGGGCACCTTGGCCGTACAGTACGCCAGGATATCGGTGATGATGCGCATGGAAGGTCTGGGGGGGAAAATCCAGCTCTTCTGGGCAATGTATTCCTTCAAGATATCATTTTGAATCGTGCCGCCGATTTTGTCCGCCGGGACTCCCTGCTTCTCCGCCACCACGATGTACATGGCCAAAAGGATCCCCGCCGGGCCATTGATGGTCATTGATGTGGTGACCTTGTCCAAGGGAATGCCGTCGAAGATGACCTCCATATCGCGCAGGCTGTCCACCGCCACGCCACATCGGCCCACCTCGCCCAATGAACGAGGGTGATCAGAGTCCAAGCCCATCAGGGTCGGATAGTGGAAGGCCACCGACAGACCGGTCTGACCCTGCCCCAACAGGTAGCGATAACGTTGGTTTGTGTCTGCCGGCGTACCGAAGCCCGCGAACTGACGCATGGTCCAAACCCGGCCTCGATACATGGAGGGTTGCACACCTCGGGTATATGGATAACGTCCGGGAAGCCCCAGGGCCTCGGCGTGGTTGAAATCCTGCATGTCTTCAGGACCCACCAATCGAGGAATCTCTTTGTCGGAGAGAGTCGAGAAGCGGTCCAGACGCTCTGGATGTCGGTCCAAAGCCTTGTTGAGATCTTCGCGGGTCCAACTCTCTTTGGAGTCGATGAGGGCCTTGAGGCTTTCGCGGTCATAGAGCATCGAAATGCCTACCTCTCGATACCGACACGGGCTTGCACGCCACGGTCGTAGTAGTGCTTGATGAGCTTCATCTCGGTGACCAGATCGGCCACCTCCACAAGCTTGTCATGTGCATTTCGACCGGTCAGGATGAGTTCCATGTAGGACGGCTTGATGTGGATCAGCTCCAGCACATCCTCCACGTCGACCAGTTTGTAGTCCACCGCCACATTGATTTCGTCCAGGATCACCAGGTCATGCTTTCCTTCGTGGATGACCTTGTTGGCTAGTTGGATGCCGTCTTTGGCCCATTGGATGTCGATGGCCTCGGGGTTTTCCTTGGAGACGAAGGTCTCACGACCCATTTCCCGAATTTCGAAAAAGGGTGCCAAGCGACGGGCGGACTCGAGTTCGCCATACTCTACGTTGCCCTTCATAAACATGATCATCATGACCTTGAAGTTGTGCCCAATGGAACGAAAAGCCTGTCCCAGCGCAGCGGTGGTCTTGCCCTTGCCGTCGCCTGTGTAGACGTGCACATATCCATGATCAAGACGTTTGTTTCGCATCGGCTTCTCAGTTCCGCAGGAGATCCCTTGCGATCACGAGTCGTTGGATCTCGCTGGTTCCTTCGTAAATGGTCGTCACCCGTGCGTCACGCAAAAAGCGCTCTACCGGATAGTCCTCAACGTAACCATAACCACCATGGATTTGGAAGGCCCGTGCACAGATTCGGTTGGCGGCCTCGGTGGAAAAAACCTTGGCCATGGAGGCTTGCCGGGTAAAGGCCCGACCCTGCTCTTTGAGATAAGCCGCCTGCAAAATTAAAAGGCGGGCAGCCTCCAACTCGGTGGCGCTGTCGGCCAGCATCCAGCCTATGGCCTGGTGTTCGCCGATGGGCTTGCCGAAGGTGTGCCGCTCCTTGGCATAGTCGAGGGCTGCGTTTAAGGCGGCCTGGGCGATGCCGACAGCTTGACTGGAGACACCGATGCGCCCACCGTCCAAAGCAGTCAAAGCGATGCGAAAACCGCGATTTTCTTCTCCCAAAAGAGCGTCGATGGGCAAGAGAGCGTCTTCTAAGATCATCGAGACGGTGTTGGAAGCCCGAAGGCCCATCTTCTTCTCTTCCGGCCCAATCTCCAAGCCCTGCGTATCAGCCGGCATCAGAAAAGCCGAGATGCCCTTGCCACCAGGACCGCCGGTGCGTGCCCAAACCACGCTGACGCCGGCATACTCACCGGAGGTAATGAACTGCTTGGTGCCGTTCAAAACCCAACCCTTATCCGTTCGTTTGGCCGTGGTCCGCATGCTGGCCGGGTCCGAACCGCATCCCGGCTCGCTCAATGCGAAGGCACCAGCCACGTATTCACCACTGGTGAGCTTGGGCACATGGGCCTGTTTCTGTGACTCAGTGCCGAACTTGCATATGATTTCGGCCACCATATTGGTCACGGACATGGTCACGGCCGTGGAGCCGCAAGCACGAGCCACCTCCATCATGGCCAGGGAATAGGCAACAACGCCCGCCTCCACACCGCCGAACTGCTCGGGCACATTGACGCCCATGAGACCCAACTCGGCCATCTTTTTGAGCAAGTCTTTGGGAAACTGCCCTTTCCGTTCCCGCTCGCCCGCACCAGGCTCTAGTTCCTTGACCGAAAAATCACGGGCCGTCTGCCGAATCAATTGCTGGGTTTCGGTCAAATCAAAGTGCATGGATCAGCCCTTCTTTGAATAGTCATAGAATCCGCGACCCGTCTTTTTGCCGAGCCATCCCGCATCTACATACTGCCTGAGCATGGGGCAAGGACGGTACTTGTCCCCGTGCCCACGGTGCAGCACCTCCATAATGGACAAACAAGTATCCAGACCGATTAGATCAGCCAAGGCCAGAGGACCCATCGGCTGATTGGTGCCCAACTTCATCGCCGTGTCGATGTCTTCCGGCTTGCCCACGCCTTCCATCAGGGCCACCATCGCTTCGTTGAGCATGGGCAGAAGGATACGGTTGACGATAAAGCCGGGAAAATCGTTGGCATAAGCACATGTCTTGCCCAAACGCTTGGCCAGGGCTTCCGTGGTGTCATGGGTGGCATCGCTGGTGGGCAGCCCTCGGATGATCTCCACCAGCTTCATGACCGGCACCGGGTTCATGAAGTGCATGCCGATGACCTTGTCGGGTCGGAGGGTGGCGGCGGCAATGCGGGTGATGGGGATGGACGAAGTGTTGGTGGACAGAATCGCTTCCGGTTTGCAGACCTCGTCCAGGCCTGAAAAGATTTTCAGCTTCAAATCCTCCCGCTCTGTGGCCGCCTCGACCACGAAGTCACAGTCCGAAAAATCGGAAAGCGCCAGGGCGGGATTAAGTCTTCCCATGATGGCCTCGACCGCGCTCGCTTCAATGCGCCCTTTTTCGACCTGGCGCTTCAGCCCACGCGCGATCCCGGTAAAAGCCTTCTCGATCAGTTCTTCTGATATGTCATGAACCCAGATTTGTATGCCCACGGCTGCCGCCACCTGTGCGATACCGCCGCCCATCTGTCCTGCCCCCACCACGCCAAGTTTCTTGATTTCCATGACCAAAACCTCCATCGAGTCACATTGATTGAACCGTCAACTCCTTGGGCTGAGTAGCAGAATCCCCCAAAGATGTCAATGGGTTCTGCCGGCCACCCAAGCATCCATCTCCTGATTTTTTCAACATTTTTCGGCCCTTCGGATTGCATCCATGACGATTCGGCCTTAATATAGAGATTAGGAGGACATGCATGGGTAATGTGGTCTGGATAGCATTGGGTGTCGGCGTGCTGGCATTCTTGGTCTATCGCTTTTTCGTGCCTTCGGTGGACAAGTTGGCCGGAGAAGCGGCCAAGACCAAGGATTTGGGCCCCCTCAAAGAGGCGATCAGCAAAAAGTTCGAAGCCACCCAACCGGCAGCCTATAACCACGCCATCAGGCGCCTGTGGGACGGCTTTCAGCGCGATCTGGCCTTGGAGCTCATCAGAGATCTCGCCCAAAACTACGCCCAGGTGCCCATCGCCCAGTACTGGCTCAAGCAAGCCCTCCAGGTAGAGCCCAAAATGACAAAGAGAAAATTGGGCAAAAAGTTCATCGACACCTACTACCTACCCAAGCTGGCCAATCAATGCGGCCCAGCCGGTTGAGGCCGCTAGGCCATCCCGCCGGTCGGCGGGAAAAAAGACACCAAGTACCCTCCCTGATTTCGACGATCTGGACGGAATATAAGTATCAAGTGTCGGGGTCTGACCCCTGATTTCGCTTGGCGCGGCTTGCGGTCTTTGTTATGCTCGCGGCATTCAACCACCCTCCGGGGAACCCATGCGCAGCGCCAACTTGGCCATTGTTTTCGTCGACATCGCCGGCTTCACCGCTCGTACGGGCCAACAGAGCCGGGCTGAAAGCCAGGCTTGGCTTGCTCGCTATGAACAGCTTTTGCTGCCTTTGATCAAGGCCTTTGAAGGTCTGCGCATCAAGAGTATCGGGGATGCTTTTCTTTGCACTTTCGCCTCCCCCACAAATGCTCTGCTCTTCGGCATGGCGGCCCAGGACCGGCTTTACGACTACAATCAGGGCGTGCCGGAAGCCGAGCGAATCGAAATTCGAGTGGCGGTTAATGCGGGCGAGGTTCGCATCGAACGCAAAGACGTCTTCGGCGAGCCGGTCAACATCGCGGCCAGGGTGGAAGGCTTGGCACCCGTGGGTGAGATCTGGTTCACCGAGTCGGTTTACTTGGCCATGACCCGCAGCGAAGTGCCGGCCGAAGAAGTCGGCCTGAAGGAACTGAAGGGCATCGCCGAGCCGGTGAGGATCTACCGGGTCAGCCGGGCTTCCGAATACAAGTTGGAGTCGGCAAGTCCGGCCCCGAAGCAAGAAGCCGAGACCCTTGACGATGCGGGCCCGGAGGTAACACGCTATCCCTACGGGGGCTTGGGGCTCAAACGATTGGAAGACGCCGGTGGCCTGGTCGCCATGGGCGAAGTGCAAGCCAAGCTTGCCCAGACAGGCCGTAGCATCGGCCGTGGTATTGGTGATCTGCTGGCCAAGCGAGGCTTGGTATCAAAGCGCTGGATGATCAGGGCCGGCATGGCGGCAGCCTTGTTGCTCTTTGTCCTGCTGGTGGCCTCGCTCTGGCCCAGCGATCCCTTCTCGGAGATTCGGGAAATGATGGACTCGGGCCAAGTTGAAAGTGCCCTGGCGCAACTTGACAAGCATCCCGCGGCCGAATCACCTGCAGGCAAGGCCTGTAAGGCCCACGGTTTGTTGGTCATGCCCGATCCGGACCTGCGTGAAGCCGCCAGCCTCATCATGCAGGCGATCAAAACGGATCCCTTGCTGGCCGATGAAGAGGCCATCGCCTTCGATCTGGTGCAGAGCATGGACAAACATCAAAAAAAGAAAGTCGTGGCTTTCTTGGTGAAACACTTCGGGGACCGGGCGAAGGAGGCGCTGCTTGCGGCAAGCTCAGACAAACGCTATTGGCTGCGCTGGAACAGCTTAGACGCCCTCAAGTCCATGGATGCTCTGGACGAAGTGGATCTTGGCCTGGTCTATCTGCAGGATTTGCGCTATGCGGGTTCCTGCTCCACCCGCAAACGAGCAGCGAAGAAATTGGCCGAGTTGGGCGACAAACGAGCCCTGGATGCCTTGCGCCAGGCAAAAAAAGGCTCCTTGCTGACCAACTTATGCATGGGTTCAACCTTGGACGAGGCCATCAAAACCATCCAAGCCAAATAATAGAACTCAAGTATGAGGTTCGCCTTTGAGGCGAATGCGAGCACTTCGCTCCCGGCATTCCTCGCATTCCAAATCCATTTCCTGAAGGTGGGTGGAGGGTGCCTGAATGTCGTTTTGCTCCAGGTAATAGATCATCAGATATTCTTCGGCGGTTTTCTTAGGGCCGGGCAGATCATAGATCGCCCGATGATAAGAGGTGACCTGCCGCTCGCGGAAAGTATAAAACATAGCCTTGGCGTCGGAAGTGGTCTGGTGCAAGCGGCTTACAGGCACATTGAAAATTCGGGCCACGTCCGAAGAGCCCAAGACCTGCTTCTTGTGGTGCTTCATATAACGACGCATGGTCTCAAGTTCCTCAAAAGTCGAGTTGAAGACCAGCTCCATCAAGGCACGCCGTTCATCTTCAGAGATTTGATCCCGGGTAAAGTAATCGATGACCGCTGTGTCGCAGCCCTCACGCATCAGACTCAATATCTCAGTGGTGCCGGACAAGGTGCCGTAGGTAATTCGAATCCGGGACTTGGCTTCCCAAATGGAATCCATCAGAGGAAAAAAGTCCTTAACCGAACAAGCCGTGCGGTGCTCCCACATGTCTGCCAGCAAATAGACCGCCTTGCGCCGCAAATCCAGATGTTCGTTGAGGTTGGAGGCGATGGAGACCAGGATGTCTTCAGTGATGATGAGCAAGACGCTCTCTCGCACAAAATGCATCAATTCATCCAGCAACTCGAGGCGGGCCTGATCATCCGGCATGTGGTGCAAGACGATGCGATGCAGCAATCGAAAAAAATTAAATTTGGCCACCACGTAGGCTCGGCCCACCGAGGCCCGAGTCGGCATATACGCCTCGACGGTGAAGGGATTGGACCGGCAGATTGCATCCGTCAGGGTGTACACGTCCCGGTGTTCCCCAGCCACGCTGTGGGGGTGCACGATGGAAGGATATGCGGCTACGATTTGCCGCAGGCGCACAAGCTGATCGATGACTTCTTTCAAGTGGCGGGCCGAGGCGTCCGCCGCCTCGGTCTTCAGTTCATCCAGGCCGCCTAAAACACGCGATGCCAGCCTGATTTCCTCAGGGTCCAGCACTTGGCGTTGTGGCATGAGGCGTCTCCTTTTCGAAATACCAGATCTGTGTATATCAAGGGAGCATCAAGCTCACCACCCCTGAACCAGAAACCTCCAGCGGGCGAACGAAACGAACCGCCTCGACTTGATCCTTCCGCATGATGTTCAGCTCAAGTCGATACATGCCCCGCGCCAAAGCCAGCGTATGCAGAAGCGGTGTGCGCGCCGGATGGTCATCATCGAAGCGGAAAACAGCATGCCGCACCACCTCTTCCTCTTCGACCACGGTCAGGTCCAGTTGGTTGATCGCAGGTTGCCAGGCCGAGGGGAAGCTCAGGATCAGGTCCACGTCGTGCTGAATGACCCTTGTCATCTGAACAACCACCAGGGCCACGGCCGTGCCCAACAAAGCCAGCGACAGCAAACGGCGCCAGCGCGAAAAGAGGGTTGGCTTCTTCAAGGCACCCACCCACAAAGCCCCGTGCCGTCGCCTTGCCCGATGCAGATCATGTCCTCGGCAGCTGCGCATTCCTCATCCAGGGCACAGGCCAATGAACAGTAGCTCTGACCCGACTCCAGCACCAAACAAGGGCCTTGAGCACAATTGACTTGGCCATCTGGGCAAGCTTCGCCCAGGAGCCTGCCGGTCACAAGACACAACATGGTCTCAAGCCCCGAGGGCCAAGGCCCAAGCACCTGGGTCCTGGCACAGGCGAAGCCATCCGCACAATCTTCCGAAGCGCTGCAAGCCTCACTGCAAACACCGGATGCGCTGCACCAGCCACTTAGGCAGGCCAAGGGATGCGCACAGACATCACCGAGGATTCCGCTGCCTACAGGAGCCGTACACTGACCATCTAAGCCCCCGATCCAAGAATCCAACTGGGGACCACAGTACTCCCCTTCCCCACAATCTCCATCACGACGACACAGGCCCAAGTCACCAGGCTCATCCATACAAGCCTGCAAACCAACCTGCCGGTCGGAGTTGTAGATGGCCCGTCCCCGATCGCAAACCTGGCCATCATCACAGTGGCCAGACTCGGCGCAAGGTGCCGCACATCGACCGGGGCTGAGGCACAAGCCATTCAAGCAGTCGTTTGGCCCCATGCATTCCGTACCCGGCAAACCCTCCCCTGGCGAATCCGCACAGCCCAAGGACAGGGAATTCGCATCGAATACGCAGCGAGAACTTGGGCAGTCATCGTCCCAGGAGCAAGCTCCCGAAACCAGCACAGCTTGACAGGCGTACTGCGTGGGCTCGTCCCTTCGCGCCGAACAAGAATAACCGTCCGGACATTGGGCAGCCCCAGGCAGGCAATCCATGACGCAAAAGGGGTAAAACAAGCCCGCGGGATCATCCATGCAGTCTTGCGACACGCAGTCGCCATCCCCACCGGCACAAACTTGGCCAAGGTCGGCCACCGGGCCCGGGAAGGGAGCACAAACAGCCATTGGCTCAAGACCCAGTTCATCAGGCAAATCCAGCCACAGTCGGGTGCAAACATGCTGCGGCGGACAGTCGGCGTCTGAGGCGCAAAGGGCGGCACAACTCGCCAATGGGCTACACAGTCCGTTGGCGCATCGGTCCCCGGCTAAGGCATCGCAAGCCTCCCCGGCCGACAAGGCGCATGGTTCAGGAAGCCGGCAACGCCCGCGCCAAGCACCAAGCCATGCTTCCAAAGCACAAACATGTCCGGCCAGGCAATCCAAATCGCGCGAGCAAAGATCGCCTGGTGGCTCGGAACGAATGAGTCGACAGGCCTGCCTGCAGTCTTCACCCATCAGGCAGTCAGTGCCCACCGGGCAGCCGGCATCGTCAAGGCAAAGCAGCGAGCAAAAACTTCTATCGGGCTCGTCAACACAAACGTTGCTGGCGCATTGCTCGTCGCCCCCACGAGAACAATCTTCATCGAAATCCAAAACCACCGGCAGGCAGTTGTTGGCCACCTCCAGGCGGTCAAAAAGACAGGATGTCCGCAAAGGGCAATTGCCGTCGTTGAAACATGGCGAGTAGCAACCCCGCTCGTGTACGCCCTCGATGTACAGGTCATCAACGCATTCGCCGGCCTCACAACGAGTACAGACCGGGCAGTCGGCGTCACCTCCACATCGCAAGCAAGCAGGTTCGTCAATGCAATACCGATACAAAGGGTCGCAACGTTCACAACTGGGGCAATCCCGATCATCCACACAGGGTATGCAAGCAACGATGTCCACGCACTCATTGTCCTGACATCGGCGACATGTGCCACAATCCAAATCCTGGGCGCAGATTTGACATCCATCTTTCGGAACGCAATCACCCTGTGTGCAACGACTGCAGGTGTCGCAATCCAGATCCGATTGGCATGGAGGGGGTCTTTGCCCCGGAAAACAGCGCTTGTCCCTCGCCGGGTCACAAAAAAAACCGAGGGGGCAATCTACATGATCTTCACAATTCACCGTGCAAAATCGCTGACCGTCGTCATCTTCGACGCAGATCTGTGACAAGCAACCACCCTCACAGGGCATACCCACGGCGGGCTCACAGCGTCCGTCCACCTCCAAATAACCAGGTTCGCAATCTCCCCGTCCCGGCGGTCCCTCGCAGGACAGCAGGCAAATCGCGGTCAGGATAACCAGGCAAATGGATCCATCAAGCTTCATCTTCGCTTTTCTTTTTTTCTTTTCGGATTTTAACCGTGGCGCTGGCCCGCGGTTGCACACCCTTGGCCTCGTCGACGAAGCGCACCTTGGTGCTGATCTCCAAAGAAATATTGGTCAGCAAATGTCGCAATTCATCGGCCAAACGAGTGGATTCGAGAAAAGTCCGAATCTCACCGGCCACGGCTTTAAACATCTCTTCTTTTGTCCGAGCCACCTGAGTCAATGCGAACTGCACCGCCTCCTTGGGCAGTTTCATCTCGCCAAGCATGGAACGAATGCCTTCCTCGGTCATGAAGACGGCACCCACACCCGCCAGAAGTGTTCGTTTGATGAAGTCCGAGATGCCACCATCCAAGCGTTTGCCCTCAGCGCTTTCTTCTGTTCCATTCTTGCTTTCTGTTTCTTTCGCCACGGCATCCTCCAAGGTACAAAGTTGAAATGCAACTGGTGTGTCAAAAGTCCAGAATGTACCACCGCCCAGCTTCCTTCACGATGACCAATTTGCCCCCGGCCCGCCACACGGCTTCGTGTCGATTGGGCCCGAGAGGCGAAAGCCGCTCCGCCGCCTTCAATAGTTCGGGGGCTTGACGCCTGAGGTCCTCAAGCTGATGGCGACATCCATCCTCCAGGGCCATGGGGCCATAGGAGTGGAGCATAGCCGGGGGTGCCTGTCTGGACAAATCAGCGCAATCACCACGCTCAATCGCCTTAACGAAGCGAAGCAAGGCAGCCCTGGGTCCATCGGGCAAGACCGCGGCAGCCTGGGGGGGCGGGCATGGATCCCCCTTGATGACAGGCGGGCAACATGCCGTCCCGAACAGATTCAAGGCGATGGCCAGCAAGGCTCCAGACATCCACCTCACGAAGGAGCCTCGTCCGCCTCGCCCTTTCCGTCTGCCGACTCGTCCGACTCCAGATCGGGAGTGGGCACCGGATCGGTAAAGAGGACAAGCCGTCCCTTGCTCAGGTACGGTCCATCCTTGAAAGCCTTATAAAATCCGTCCAGCAATGCATCCATGTCAGAAAAGCGCTCGGCGGGATCATCCCGAGTCATCTGGTCGAAGAGCCCATCGAAGACCTTGGGCACGTCCTGGCGGACTTCGCTTGGCAAGCGGGAGCGGCGACCCGGCACCTTACCGGTCAACATCTCGTAAAGCATGATGCCCAGTGTATAGGTGTCGGTGGCCGGCGTAACCACGCCACCGTGGTGCATCTGTTCGGGACTCAGGTATCCGAGTGAACCGGTGACCACGCGTGGCACCACCTTCTTGCTGTCGGATTCCAGCAGCCTGGTCATGGAAAAATCACCCAACCTGATGTTACCCAATGCGTCGAAAAGCACGTTTTCAGGTTTGAGATTGCCGTGAACCACCTCTTCGTTGTGGGCGGCCCTCAGGCCATAGCACATCTGCACGAAGAGCACGATCACCTGATCGATATCCATCGGGCCCTTGTCCATTCGGGTTCGCAGGTTACCCTGAGGCAAATATTCCATCACGAAATAGGGGTGCGCCACCTCGGTGTTCTGGTCGAGGATGCGAACGATCAAAGGATGACTCAGCAGAGCCATACGCCCCACGACTTCGCGAAAATGCCGCATGACCTCCGAACGCTGAAGAAAGTTAAAGAAAGAAAAGAGTTCTTTGATCTCTTTGATGGCCACGTCAAGAGTCAGGCTGTTGAGTCTCCCGCGGTAGACTGTGCCGATGCCACCCGATCCCAAAATATCGTAGCGGGTATAGTGACCGTCGAGTTTGGTTCCTTCGGCCCCTTTGGCCGCCGGTACACTCACCTGACGGTTTGCTTCGGGCTTCTTCTCTCTTTCCTCGGCCCTCTCTACTTTCTCCACTTTCTCCACTTTCTCTACGTTCTCTCTCTTCGCTCTCTTCGCCCTCTTCTCCGGGACCTCGCCCGGCTCCGGCTCGGAAGCCGAGTCCTCGACAACAAGGCCTCCTTCGGCAATATTCTTCGCGAAAAACTTCTGTACCTCCTGCCCAAATTCAGCACTGGGTCCATCCCTGGCTATTTTTCGACCTTCGCCAGTTGCCGTCAGGGCATGGTCGCGCCGGTTGATCACCACGTAGTTGTAACGCTTGAGGAATTTGAAATAGTCAGCGAACTCAAGCGACAAATCCCTTCCCAGCTGGCCACTGACATCACTTAGACGAAGCCGATTTCCGGCTTTGTTCTCTTCGTAGAGAAATTCGAGGATGGCCTGAAGTTCTTCCAGCAGATTTTCAATCGAAACAACGACGGCGGCTTTTGTATCCATCCTGAGACTCCTTTTTGTCTATTTCTTAAGTAGTTGCGGATAATATCAAAAGCCACGATGCTCGGTCAAGGCTCGCAAACTTCCATTCGTTGACAGCTTGATCCCAGCGAGTTACAAAACCCAGGGTGGAACATCCCCGGCACCGTGTCGCTTCGCGCCACGGCACAAATGTTTCTACTATGGGGTCATGTGTTTATATGCTTGACTCAATTGAGAAGATTGTGCCTCTTCTAGAAACACTAGGAGGAACATCATGCTTACAATGCACATCGCATGTTGGTTGGGTTGCTTGCTCGTGGCTCAGGCCACTGGAACGGAAGCTGTAACCCGGGAAGCACCGAAGCCAAAAATCATTTTCTGGCATCTGGCCCCAGGGGACGGAGCCTCGCCGGAGTTCACAAGCAAGATGGAAACCGCTCTGCGAAAGTTTTTCGACAAACAGAGGGGCGACGAATTGATGAAGGGCATGGCCATGGACTCCTTGCTGTTGGTCGATGGCAATGAGAAATATCTCCGTTGTGGAACGGGCACCACCTGTCTGGCCGGGCTGGGCAAGACCGCCGAGGTCGGCCTGGTTATCAGCGGGGCCCTGAGCGTGGTCGATGAACTCAGCCAACTGGAACTTGTCTTAATCAACGCCGACGAACAAAAGCGCATCGCCACAGCTCGAATCAGCACCAAAGGCCTGCCCAAGACAGAACAAATGCTCGAGTTGGAAGTGGCCATGTTCGATCCCGATCGTTACGTGGGCGCATTAGAGCTTTCTTCGGCCGTGGCCGACGCAGAGGTTTTCGTCGACGGGAAGCAGGTGGGGATGACGCCTCTGGTGGGTCCTCTGGCCAACCTGTCTGCGGGTGATCACGAACTCGAGGTCAAAAAGTTGGGTCACCAAACCTTCAGCCGTCGGGTCCATGTGCCCGTAGGCAAGACGGTGCAGGTGGTGGCGCTCCTCCCTGACGCGGATTATCTTCGCCCCAAAGAATACGTCCCTTTTTACGAGGAATGGCCCTTCTGGACCACCGCCGGCACTGGCCTCGCAGCCACAGCGGTGGCCGTCTTCCTGCATCGGGATGCATCCATATTGCAGGACAACGCCGATCTGAAAGAGAGTTTGCACTGGCGAGATTGGCAAGCAGAACAGGATGCGGCCGACTCCCGCTATTTGCAAGCATACATCCTTTATGGCGTCGGTGGCGCGGGCCTCCTGGCTGCGGGACTGATCGCCATTTTCGACATCGCCCTCAACGCCCCGCCCCCCGAGAGTGACCAGGCAGGTAGCGAACCGAGTCCCGCACCAAGCTTGCACCTCTGGCCGGATGGACGAGGGGCCAGCGCGGTTTGGAGATTTTGAGATGCGATCCAATATCCCAAGACTGGCCATCCTCGCTTCATGCCTGTCGTTGCTTGCATGCGGCGGTGGAGGCGACAACCAGGATGCGGGCACCGACGCGGGCGACTTTCTCTGCAGTGCCACCAGTCCTTGCCCGGAGGGCAAACGCTGCAACAGCGACCAGCAATGTGTGCAAACCGAAGCCCTGACCATCACCACCGAAAGCTTGCCCGATGGCCGGGTTGATTTCAACTACGACATACGTTTGCAAGCTGAAGGCGGTCTCCCCCCCTACCACTGGAGCATCCTTGAAGCCGATCCCGGTTTAGCCTGGATGGCCTTGGGCGATTCGGGTCGAATCACGGGTAGCCCCTCGGATGTGGCCATCGACGCAAGCGTGACGGTGCAGATACGCGACGAAGCCCTCGATGGCGAAGAACTGGCTCAGGCCACCTTCACCCTGTCCATCATCCTCTGCCAGGATGGCGATCGAGAGCTGTGTTACGTACCGGAGGCAGGTATCTGCAACCAGGGCGTGCGTGTCTGCACTGACGGTGTCATGGGCGATTGCAGCTCCAACGGCCAGCCGAGCTCCGACTCCTTGCGCTGTGGCGCCGACTGCAGCGCCTGCGACTCGGCGGTGGCCGACAGTTGCACTGAAGGGCTCTGTACCTGTGGGGGACAATCTCTGTGCGGCGACGGGCTTCGCTGCTGCGACGGTGCGTGCATCGACATCATGCAGGATGTGGCAAACTGCGGCTCCTGTTTCTTAGACTGCCATCAGGCGGTGGCCCACGTAGCCGATGACGTGATCATCGACTGCGTGTCTGGCCAGTGTGTCTTTGAGGGCGATTGCGAACATGGATTTCTCAATTGCGACGAAATCCTTCCCAATGGCTGTGAAACCCTCGTGACGCTGTTTGATTGCGGCACCTGCGACATCAACTGCAATGATCTGGTCGGCCATGTCTCCCCCAACCAACGTACCTGCCTTGATACCGAAACCGAAGAATTTGTCTGCGGCTATGAGGATTCTTGCAGCAACGAGTTCGCCGACTGCGACGCCGATGGGGCCAACGGCTGCGAAATCTACCTGAACAACCCCACGGACTGCGGTGCCTGCGACAACAACTGCCTTGATGGCGGCGTGGGCCAACTCTGCACCAGCCCAAACCCCACAAACCTTTTTGAACACGAATGTGGCTGTCGTTTCGATACGGCCAACGGCCTGCCGGATGGATGCGATGCGGGACAGATTTGCTGTTCCCGGGAATGCCAGGACTGCGCGCGTCATTGTTTTGATGGCGCCGATGACGTCGTCCACTGCGGTATTTGCGATGCGACTTGTGACAACGCCGAAACCTGCAACAGCGGCGGCTGCACCTGCGGCCAGGGAAGTTGCCCCTCGCCTTCGGGGGCCACGACCTGTCAGGCTGGGCAATGCGTTTGCGCCGAATCAGGCGCAGCCAATGCCCCTTGTCCCATCGGCTACTTCTGTTGTGACGGCAGCGAGGGCGGCACGGGGGGCTCCGCCGAGGAAAACGGGGAGGAACCGGACACAGGCTGCTGCCGCAAACGCTGCGGGCAAAACGACTGGGAGAACTTTCCCTGCATCAGGTGAACCGCATACTCGCTTTTCTGTTCTTGGGCTGCATGTTTCTCACCAAACAGGTGTGGGGCGTGGAGGCGAATGCCCAAGCACCTGCCGTCTTTGCATTAATTCATGACCCCGCCCACGATCACGACACCCTGGAACTCAGTCGCTTGCTGCAACAGGCGCTCGGTGAAAAAGCCCTGGGCAGAGCCGATTTGCGCAGACGCCTGAGCGGGGTTGGCCCGAGCCAAGTCTCTGAAGCCCAGGCCAAAAACCTGCAACAGCACTACGAGCAGGCCTTCCTGCAGACCTATTCCTTCGAATACAAACAGGCCATCCGCTCACTGCAAGACCTGCAGTCCGAGCTGGACATGCTGCCCCCGGGCCCCTTGCGTTGGTCGCTCTTCGTCAAGTCTCACATCGCCTTGGGTATGGCCATGGAGGGAGCCAAGAACCGTACTGGGGCTATCCAGGCCTTCGCCGCGGTGCTCAGGACCAGGCCGGACATGGAGCTGAGCAGGCGAGAATACTCCACAAAGACCATCCAGCTCTGGAATCTTGCAGCCAAGCGCTTAGACGCCCTGAATCGGGGCAGTCTTGCCGTCGACTGTGATCCCCATGAAGCCGAACTCTTTTTGGATGGAGTCAGGGTGGGCACGACGCCCTATCTTGGAACCTTCGCCATGGGTCGCTATTACCTCCAGGCAAAACGCGCCGACGGCAGTTCGGCCGAACGATGGGTAAACCTGGGGCCCAGGCCCACCCGCTTGAGCCTGCGACTATTAAAAGAACCGGAATTGCTGCTGGATGGACTCCACCCCGCCCTGCTCTTACCGGCCGGACAAAAGGGCTTGCCTGGCAGGTGGTGGGATTGGCTGAGCAGAAGGCTGGGTGGCGCCAAGCTGATTTTGGTTGAGCGCAACTGCCCCAAGACGGGTTGCGAATTCAGACTGCGGCTCGTCGATCCCATTTCGGGCCATAGCTTGCGCCATGCCAGATTGACCCGCGTGAGCCCGGAACAACTCCCCGCTACAGCAATAAGCCTGGCCGAATACCTGGTTGACGGGCGGCCTTCCGGCCGGCTTGAGCCGGCGGGGCGTCGCCCGGAAGACGAGCCCGAGGCAGGCCATGAGCTAAGCCGTCAAAACGAGGCGCTTGTTCCGGTCTTGCCCGAGCTTGAGGCCTTTGCCGACATTCAACCCTGGCACCAGCGTTGGTGGCCCTACGCCATAGGCAGCGCGGGGCTGGTGGGACTGGCCGTGGCTGCCCAATTCGGCCATGCCCGATGTCAGGATGCGGCCGAAGAAGCACTCACCTTGCAGGGCGTGGAAAACAACCAGCAATTGGCCGACCTGTACCTCGGTCTCGCCATCACCGGCTACACCCTGGCCGCGGCCAGCCTGGTCACGGGTCTTGTGTTGGAATGGACCTTCGAATCCGAACTGACGGAACATCAGCTTGGCCTGCACCCCGGCCCCGACGGCTCGATGGGCATCACCTGGACCACAAGGTTTTGATCTAGCTAAAAGTGCATCGCAACGCCGATGCGGCCCTGGATCGGGATGGCGTAATACCCCGGGTACATCTCGACAAAAAATGGCGTGAAATCCAGTTCGCCGAACAAGCCCAAGGGCCCGAAGCGCCACTCCACGCCTATGCCAAGCAACAAGCCGATGTAGACCGTTTGATGGTCATTGTCGGCGCTGACCCCGAACAAAATCGGCAAGGCCGCTCGCAAGTATATGGAGCGATGAAAGAGCAAGGGGAAAACAAAACGGACACCCGGACGCAAGCCCGTCATGTAGTTCACTCGATCGTAGTAATCGAAATCCACCGCCATGACCAGGCCCAAGTCGAGGGCAAACCATCGGTTGAGCTTGTAACCCGCAAGCAGTTCAAAATCCGCGGGCGTGACCATGACGCTGTCACAGTCATAGCCTGAGCCGCACTTGGCATTGATATATGCACCCTCGCCGAAAGAAAATGTCACATGGAGCTTATCGCCCATGGGACCCTGATAACCCATGTTGCGCCCTCTGCCTCTGCGGCCATATTCATTGGGCTCCACCACCTCGGCGCGAACCATCGGAGCCAACATCAAAAATCCAAGAATCAAAACCCACAAGTTGCGCTTCATGTCTTAGTCTCCTCATTGGTGACGCGCCCAAGCCGCTGGCCCAAACGCACCAATTCTCCCTGTGTCGGCAGTTCGAGATCGATTCCTTCCTTTTCGAAGATCATCACAACCGTCGAACCCATTTCGAACATACCCACCTCGTCACCCTTGCGGACGAATATGGGCCTTTGGAAATTCAGCCGCGTCGGGCTTTGCCCGCCTTTGTTGGTGACAAAGTCGTGAAAAGCCAGGCTGATGGAACCCACGCAATGCGCCCCCACCAGGACCATGACCATGGGTCCGGCATCCGATTCGGCGTAGACCATCAAGCGCTCATTATGAGTAAACAATTCCTCGTTGTAACGAACGCTGGGGCCATTGACCGGCAGCAGGGCCCCAGGCATGTAGCCGATACCCGTAATGCGAAGGTCCAAGGGGGCATGCACCCGATGATAGTCCCGAGGGCTCAAATAAAGCGTAACGTAGGAGCCATCCTCAAAAGCGCGGGCCATGGGTCCATCCCGCAGCAAATTAAACAAAGTGTAGCTCTGCCCTTTAACCTGCAGCAATCGGTCATGCTCACAAGCGCCGGATTCGCTAAGCTGGCCGTCGACCGGGCAGATCATCACATCCGCCCCCTCCGCCAAGGGCCGAACGCCGGGTTTGAGCTTGCGAGTAAAAAAGGCGTTCAAAGTCGGATAATCATCCAAGGGCAACTCCGCCTCATTCACCGCCACCCCAAAAGCACGAGCATAAGCGCGAATCACATGTTTGGAAGCCCCCGTCCGAGCAAAAGACCCAAAGCCCCTCGAAACCAAATTCGTAGGCAATACTTTCATACCGCGAACAGAAACACGCGCCACAACGTCCAAAGGGTTCTTCATAACTCTCCTCCACCCCACTCAACTGATTCCTAACACCAGCGCTTAATTTCATCAAGATCCTAGTGTCCTGTCGCCTCAGGGCACAGATCCAAAAATCCTACCGCCATGTCACTTCCTGACACGAAACAAATATGCTTTCCGAGTCCAATTAGGGCAATAGCAAAATAATCCACCCCGAGAGGATCGGATTATGCTAAACTTTCTCAATCGGGGAAGTCCCTGAAGTTTGAAGAAGATTGAAATCGGTGGAGGTGGAGGAGATGCCCATGGAGCGCCCGTGGATTGTCTCGCTTGTCGCAAGCCGCTACCGATCTGCCCTGCGCCCATCCTACCAAGCAGGAGTACGCCATGAGCCGCTATTCCAAAGCCAGGAAGTCATCGTTTCTTCTCGCCTGCGTCGTTCTCTTGTTGCTGGGCCAAACAGCCGGTGCGCAGGAGTTCATAGCCACGGCGGTCGGGGACTTTGATGGCGTGGCGGTTGTTGAGGTGGAGGGGAACTTTGACTCGGAACTGCCGGACGCCATGTCCCGCCGGGCCATGGTGATGCAAGCCTACTACGAGCAGCATGGGGACGACCTCGATTTCGTCTACGTCTTTTCCAATTTTGACTATGAGATGCCCACGGTCACGCTGGCGAACCGGCAGGCCAAAGCCCTTGCCTACTATGTTGGCGCGAAAAACCAGATATCGGGGATCGGCAAGCCCTTGTTCGACAACACATGGATCTTCGGCAGTCAGGGCCGACTTCAAGGTTACGTGGATGCCGGCAACGTGGATCGCCTGGTCACCTCACCTTACGAGGCAGCCTTTTCAGACACCATGAACCTCCTCAGCCACGAATTGCTGCATCGATTCGGGGCATACGTTTCTTTTCTGGAAGACGGCACGCCCAGCGACAAGCTTCTGGGATCCACCGATCTGGGCGGCGAGACCCGCTGCCACTGGAGCTTTTTGTTCGACTCCGGTGGCTCCACCCACTTCGGCAACCGCTGGCAGGATAACGGGGACGGAACCTTTACATCCTTGCCCAAGAATCGCTACTTCGGCGCCCTCGACCTTTACCTGATGGGCCTCGCGGATGCGTCGGAAGTCCCACCCATGTTGCTCATCGACAACCCCGAAGTGGATCGAGAGCGCATGCCGGAGCCCTATGTCACCATCGCGGGCGTCCCACAAATCGTGACGATTGAAGACATCATCGCAGCCGAAGGTCCTCGCATGCCAGGCGTGGATCAGGCCCAGAAAAGTTTCCGTGTGGGCTTTGTTCTGGTCACCCGTCCCGGCGAGTTTTCAGGCCATGAGATCGCGGCCTTGAATGCCGTCGCGTCTCAGTGGACCCTGTGGTTTTCCGCCTTGACCAAGGGCATGGCCCAAATCGACGTGGGCGTCGTCACGCCCTCCGACCTGGCTGAAAACCCCGGCGCGGACGACCCGACAAGCGATCCACGGACCACGCCGCCGGAGATTCAACATGGCGTGGAGTGGCTTCTCGCGGCCCAGGAAAGCGATGGAAACTGGCAAGACAGCATCTTGAGTCAAGAGCGGGATACGGCGGAATCCATAATGGCCTTGGAGCGCTTTGCCGAAACCGAAATCCCCATCGAGAATGCAAAAGCCTGGCTTACAGGGAGAACCTTTCGCAATGCCGATTTCACGGCCCGACGCATCCTGGCGCTACGCGATCATGAAGACCTCGGTCAACTCCTCTCCGATCTGGCCGCCGCCCAAAACGCCGACGGGGGATGGGGCAGCAGCCCGGGTTATGCAAGCAATGCCTTGGACAGCGCCATGGTCTTGCGAGCACTTATTTCCGAAACCAGCACCTATTCCACCCCCATCGCTGAAGGTCTTGCCTATCTTCAGGCGCAACAAAGAGACGACGGGGGCTGGGGCCTGGGAAGCGCGAGCCAAGTCCTGGTAAGCGCCGAAGTGCTTTTCAGCCTGGAGCAATGCCGACCGATCCATGACGGGGATGCGGCCATCCAAAGTGGAAAAAACTACCTTCTCGGCATGCAGCGGCCGGACGGCGGCTTCGGCCAGACCACAAGCCGCGTGGACGAGAGCGCTTTGGCGGTGATGTTTTTGTCCCTCCAGGGGCCGAGCACCGCGTTGACCCAGGCCAGCGACTACCTCTTGAGCCAACAGACCGAGGATGGCTCTTGGCGGGGGCGTTCTTTCATGACCGCTCTGGCCATCAGGGCCCTGCACATGGCGACCATCCAGCCCGACCTGACGATTCTGGCTTCGGAGGCAGTCCTCGATCCGCCCGCGATCACGAGTGTGCCGCAACAGGTCCAGTTGCGAGCGCTTGTCCGGAATACCGGTCAGACCGACGTGGCCAGTGCCGATGTGGCCTTGTACGCCGAGGCGATTGGCGAGGCTCAACTCATCGAGCGAAGAAGCATCGCCTTGCCCGGCGGCGCCGCGGTGGAACTCACGTTTGAATTGAGCATCGCCGAAGCGGTGGAGAAACGCTTCTACCTCGTGGTCGATCCGGATGACCTCGTGGCGGAGAGCAATGAGACGAACAACACCGTCTTGAAATTGCTTCTTCCGGAGACCAGTTACGATCTGGTGGCCGATGCCATCATGCTTTCCTCCTCGGAAGTCCATGCTTTGGATTCCGTCCAGTACACGGCGCGGATCAGCAACCGTGGCACAAGTGACGCCTCGGCTGTTCAACTCCGCATCTGGTGGGCGTCTTCCCAGGGCGTGGTCGAGTTGGCGTCCCCGGCGCTCGATGTTCGGGCGGGCGGAATGGTGGAGTTCGCCGGCAGCTTCTCCGCCACCCAGGTCGGCCAGGACATGCCTATTAATATGCAAGTCGATCCGGCAAACCTGATCGCCGAGACTCACGAGGACAACAATCTGTTCTCGGCACCCCTGACTGTGTTGGCTGTCGACAAACCCAATCTGCTCGTCAGCCAGGGAGACATCCAGATCAGCCCCGAGCCTGCGTTGCAGGGAGGCGATGCGCAGATCTCCATAACGGTTCACAACAACGGCGGGGCCGGGGCTGGCGCGTTTCTCGTGCGCTGCAGCGTGGTCGACCCCTTGGGGGCGACTTCTGTCATCGGCGAGCTGGGTGTGGCCCAGGTTGACGTCGGGGTGGCTGAGATCGTGGTTTTCCCCTGGAACCAAGTTGGGGCAAGCGGCGAGCACCAGATTTTGGTTGATGTGGATCCGGCCGGCAGCGTCGACGAAGTGCTCGAAACCGACAACCAGGAATTCCGCATGGTCGATGTCTTGAGCTTGGCGGATGTGGCGATTTCGACGGCCTCGATTCGACTTTCTCCGCCCGCTCCAGCAGATGGCGACACCGTGACGGTAGACGTCGACATCCTGAATCTTGGGCAGCAGTCAGCCGGTCAGGTTCTTCTGCGCGTGAGCGAAGACGGAACAAGCGTATTCGAGGGGCGAGCGGCGGTAGTTGAAGGATTGGCGCAATCCACCTTGAGCTTCTTCTACGAAACAAGCGGCAAAACGGGACTACATCAGTTGTTGGTCGAGGTGGACCCGGATGGCGAGTTGACCGAGCTTCGAAAAGACAACAACCAGGCAACAGTTGCGTTTGCCGTGCAGGACGCCGACCTCTGGCTCAGCGACTACTACATTTCGCCCAATGGCGATGGGGTCCAGGACGAGACCAACATGGGGTTCCGCCTGGACGTGGCCCAAGAGGTAAGTGCGGTCGTTGTCGACGAGGATGGGGAGCAGGCCAGAAAGATAGAAGAAGGGTATTCGAATCCCGCTTCGGGTGGTCTGGTGACTTGGGACGGCAGAGCCGATCGCGGGCCGATCGTTGCTGATGGCAACTACGCAATGCAGGTCCAGGGAAGTGAACAGATCGTATTGGGCAGCCTGCCTGTTGTCGTGGACAACAATCGCTCGTCTTTGGTGGAGGCCCTTGAGACCAACTCCCTCCTAGCCAGCAACATGACCTGCCTGTTGCCGAATGGCACCGTGCACTATCTTGAGGACGAGTCGGGGATTATTCTCCAGGTTACGAGTGCGGATAGCGACGCCCCTGAATACCCAAAGGGGATTTATCGGATTTCCCTTGATGGGCAGGATGTTCAGCGTCTCGACCCCTGGGATTGGGCGGACTACACATATGGCTACAAGGCCACGGCCGTATCGTTTGGCGGCAAGGTCGCCTTTGCTGTCGGACCGAGCTATCCAGCTTCTGAACTCTGGGTTGCAGACAGGGATGGCGGACTTGTCAAAATCCATGAGGGTTTTGCGGGAGCAGGTTACATCAAGTGGTCTACGGACGATCAATATGTTTCCGCTATTCTTGGCAACCCCGATGAACCCAGTTTGAGAGAGCTTTGGATCATCAGCGCAAGCGGTGGTAGCAAGACCAAGGTCGCAGAATACGATGGAAGCTATTGGTACTATTCTGTTTACGAGTGGTCGCCGGCGCCGCATAGCTTGATCTATGCGGCGCTGGACGAACAAGGAGAAAAGAAGCTATGGGCTGTTGAACCAGGTGGCGAACCGCGTATTGTTCCACTCTCGGCAGAGCCTGTCTCCACTGTCTGGGACTGGGAGACCGTTGCGAAGGTTTGGATAGACGAGACGACAGTCGCCATGCGGCTCGACGATTCCTTAGCCCCTGACTGGTTGATCGACATCTCTCCTGCTTTCAGTCACCGTCAGTTTACAGGTGTCTCGGGACACATTTTCGGCGTGGCGGTTCAGCCAGGCCAGGAGCTGCTTGGCGTCGCATTTTGTGACGAGGGGATTTCGCAGGGTCTGGCGCTTTGCTCTTTTGATGGCTCATGTCAGATTCTTTCTGAGTGGCCCGCAGGTGAATTTTGCATTCTCGATGGCCCCTACTGGTCCCCCGACGGAACCAAGCTGGCCGTTTACGATGCGATCCACAACCCCATTGACGCGCTATTCACAGATACAGCCCTTATTATTCACGACATGGTTTCAAGTCAGGACTTGATGATTCCGGTAGGGTACGGCTGGCTATACTCCGATGGTTGGCCGGAAGTCTATTTTCATTGGCTGGCAGACAGCAATTCCTTCCTTGCTAGTTTTTCTGAGGTGGAGCTGCCCAGCAAAGCCACCAGTACAACATCTTCGGGAAGCATGAATCTGTATAATCTGGAAGACGGAAGCCATATTCCTCTTCCCATTGATGGCTATCTGGAGGCGGTGTCCACCACTGGGCGCATTCTGTACATGAGCCAGTATCCAAGCCAAGACAGCCCCTGCTACGGCAGGGGTTACTCGGATATCCTCGCAGTACGTTCCCTGCTCAACCTGACTGCCGAACTGAGCACGCGCAAGGTAAACGACGGCATCGAGTTGTCCGGCATCGCCGCGGATCTCAACTTCGACAGCTACTGGCTGGAATACGCACCCAAGAGCGCACCGGAGCAGTGGACTGCCATCGGGACGCATGTCCCAAGCCCAGTGCTTCAGGAAACTTTCACGACCTGGGTGCCGCCCGAAGAGGGTGAGTATTTGGTGCGCCTTACGGTCAAGGATCTGGCTGGCAATGAAAAATGGGACCGGGTGAGGGTCAGTTGGGGGCGGAACGCCAGCGTGACCGATTTTGAGTTGGCGGAGCGTTACTTTTCGCCGAATGCGGACGGAATCAAGGACCAGGCTGAGCTCAGCTATCGCGTTTTGGAGCCAGTTCATTTTGAAGTCTTGATCAGATACAGTGACGATCGCCTGGTACGGCAGATCCAGAAGAGCTATGCCCAAGCTGGTCCTGACATCCTGACCTGGGATGGTCGGGATGAGTCGGGACTGATTGCAGCGGATGGGGCTTACACCATCGAGTTGCTGGGCAATGAGTTCGAGGTCGTCTTGGACGCGAGCTACCCGGATATCCTGGTCGCTCTTGCGCCAATCAGGCAAGTTGTCGAAGGATTGCGGCAGAACCTGTTTTCCGAAATCGAAGGCTCGATCATCGATGAGAACTTAGACGCCTGGCGGATTGAGTACGGCCTTGGCGAAAACCCGACGGACTGGACTCTTCGAACACAGCAACTTGGTGACCCAGTGTTGCCAACCCTGAATCGCATCTACTTCGAAGAATTCGGCACGATGATCGGCATGAAATTCCGCCTAGTGGCTGAGGACCTTGCCGGCAACCGCAGCGTTAATGATCTGGGTTTCCTCGAAGACGCGGTAGTGGCAATCGAACTAAATCATCCTGACGGCTATGCCTACCCCATCGGAGTTGTTCGCGGCGCAGGCGGTCAATTCATCTCCAGCAATTCACCCCCCATCGGCCCTGAGCTTGCCTTGCCCGGCCTGCACCAAGTGCGCGCCGTCTGCACCTCGCGGGTGCCCATCGCGCTCGCGAACGTCCAGATGTGGGTAAACGGGCAGTGGCAGGACGGTCCGGATCTCATCGCGCCCGAAGGCGGCGGCATGTGGCTACAGTGGGACAACAGCTACCTCGAACCCGGCCAGGTAAAAGCCCTTCGCGTGCGCATCTTCGATACGGACGGCACGGAGCGCCACTCCAACGCGATCTTTTTCGAAGACCTCTTCGGCCTGCACTATGAGTGCGGCACCGGCAACTGGCAGGCCTGGTCTAACCTGGACGGCCTCTTCGAGCCGGTCTGCGTGCTCGCCATGGAAATCAAAAGCGCCTCGGATTCAGCCTACGCCGAATGGCTTGCCTACCAGACACTTGACGCAAGCGCGGGCGATCCCTTGCCCGAAGGCGATTTTGCAGTCCCACTTCCGACCGGGTTGATAGACGGTGACAAATACAGCCTGCGTTTGCATGCCATGGGCTACGATGGCGGCGAGTACTTCTCCAGCGAGCTTCCCTTCACCTATCCGCCCACCTGCCAAAGATTCAAATCCTTGGGGCTAGAAATATCTGTCACTTATTTGACCGCCGAATGCAACATGCGCTCGGAAGGTGTCGCGATCAATAAAAGTTTGATTGAATATAGTGCCGGCACGGGTACCTTGCAGGGGGTCTTTACCGGAGACGAGTGGATCAGCATCAGTGACGGGGTTTATAGTTTCGAACCCATCGAGCTGACCTATTATCTCGACCTGGGCCAGGGGGAGACCCCCATCGCCCACCTGGATCTTCAGGCTTCTCCCTCGGGGCTTATCCATCTTGACACCCGACAGATGCCGGAAGGCCGCCATCCCCTCCGGGCTGTTTTGTCTTGTCGCATCGATAGGGTGCCATACGAAATTGAGGGCGCTGCCACGCTGCTTGTAGATCATACGCTGCCTCAGGCGAATTTCACATGGCCCACGGAGGGGGCAAGGGTCTGCGCCGGGTATGTTTTCGAGCCACCATTTTCCGACCATGAGGGCATTCGGGTCAGCGGGATCGTTCAAGATGCCACCACCACGACCTACGAACTCTTCTGGGGTCGTCCGTCCCAGCCTGAATCGTTAAATTCCGCCCAGACCAAGAACATACGTTGCAATCCGTTTTTCTGTCCGATAATCGGCTTCTCCACCACAGACCTCATCGGCAACTGGCTTATTGGCAACTTCTTCCCTTCGGACCTGTTCCTACGCCTAGAAGTCCGCGACGAGGCAGGCAACATGCGCTGCAACGATGTTCACTTCGAACTCGACAATCACGCCGCGATTCTCCTGACCTCCAACTACAGGGTCTTCTCCCCAAACGGTGACGGCCGCTTCGATGACCTGGTCTTGAACTACAACATGGAAGAGCCTGTGTCTTTGGACGTCACGGTCTATGAGGGTGCAATTGACGTGGAAGACCCTCAGCCCCTGCGCAGTTTGGCTTTTGGTCTGACGGCTTCAGCGGGTCATGATTGGTTGATCTGGGACGGTCGAGCCGATGACGGGACTTTGGTCGCAGATGGCATCTATCACGTCACATTCGAGGCCCAGGACGACTGCGACAATGTAAATTCTGTGTCGGTCGAAGTCATCGTGGACAACACGCCTCCGGCGCTGGCCATTGCGCATCCCGCCTCAGGACCTTATCTGGGCACCATTTTTGAGGTCGTGGGCAGTGTTGATGATGAGCATTTCGCAAGTTATCAACTCATGCTTTCAGGGCAATCCATGCCCATTCACGTGGGCACCCAGCCCGTCGAAAACGACGTCCTGGGCGTCTGGAATGCCCTTGGGCTCTCGGGTCTCCAGGTCTTGGAGTTGTACGCGGAAGACGCGGTGGGCAATCAATCCTCGACCCAGGTGCAACTCGACCTCACCCTGGTGGACGGCCTGTTCGCCGCGGCCGAGGCGACGCCACGCCTCTTTTCCCCCAATGGCGACGGCCGGAAGGACAGCGTCAACCTTTCCTTCGAGTTGCTTCATGATAGCCAGGTCCGCTTGGCTGTCTTGGACGCGGCATCCCAGGAAGTGTGGTCCGCGGAGCTGGGCCCTCTGGGCCCCGGTGTCCATGGATTTGTGTGGGATGGCCATGATAGCGCCGGGCTGCCTCTGTCCGACGGGGAGGTTACCCTCTCCTTTACCGCCAACATGAGCGCGCAACCTGAAGTCAGCCACGAGTTGGAACTGAGCCTGGTCCTCGATACCATCAAGCCCGAGATTCTGTTGAGCCAGCCCCTGCCCGAGGTCTGTGCACCCGGTAGTTTGGATGTAGTTGGGACTCTGCAAGATGAGCATTTGGCGTCCTACGGCATCAGTCAGCACTTGTTGCCCGAGGGCGAAGAAGTGCTTATCGCCCAGGGCAATCAGTCCCGCGTGGATTATGACTTTGGACGATTGCAGGGTTTGGCGGACGGCTCTTACGAGATTCTGGCCAGCGCCGAAGACCTGGCTGGAAACACCCAAAGCATCCAGGTCCCCTTCCTGGCGGACAGCACGCCGCCCGAGGTCCAGCTCGTCTCGCCGGAGAATGAAGCACTCTTGGGTGCGGCGCTCCCCGCGCTTGTGCCCGAGGCCAGGACCAACGAGGCAAATCCGAGCACCTGGACTCTGCGACTGGCGCCAGGCGCTCAGGCGGAAGACGGTTGGACAACGCTTGCCACGGGCCTCGGTTCTCCAGACTCGGCGCTGCCCCCATTGGATGTCTCCGCGCTCGCGGACGGCATCTATACCTTGTCCTTGCTGGTGACGGACTGCGCCGCCTGGGAGGCCGAATCACAAAAGACCGTGACGGTGGACAACACGCCGCCCGTTCTTGCTATTACCCAGCCCGTTGCGGATGGCTATGTCACGGGTGCCATGGAAATCCTGGGCACCGTGCAAGACGAACACCTGACATCCTACGAATTGCATCTGTCTCATGGGTCTTGCGCAACGGCAAATCAATGGACCAGCCTGGGGCGTTACACGAGCAATGTCCAAGATGCCAAACTCGGTTCTCTGGCTGCTTTCGGGGCTGATGGTCCCTATTGCCTGCGTCTGAGCGCTACGGATCGAGCCACCAACGTCGATGCGTTGAGCATCGGGTTCACCTTGGATCGCCAGCCTCCCGCGGCCTGTGTGTTGACCGGGACCCTGGAAAATGGCAACCAAGCGGCTCTGTCCTGGACGGCTCCGGCGGATACGGATCTGGCGGGGTATCGGCTTTATCGCAACGGCCAGGCCTTGAATGACTCACTGCACGCCGAGAGGGACTGGAGCGATCCCGACCTGGCGGAAGGGGATTACATCTACACCGTCAGAGCTCTTGACCTGGCCGGCTGGGAGAGCGAGCCATCCAACGAAGTGAGCTTGAGGGTGGACCTGAGCCCTCCGACCGTGGCCATCGAATCCCCGCTGGACATGGCCACCGTCAGCGATCTCGTTCGTATTCGAGGCACGGCTCATGCCGAGGACCTGAAGCAGTACAGCTTGTCTGTGGGCGAGGGGCCGGCGCCGAGCGACTGGAGCATCATTCGCCAGTCTCCGCTTCCGGTCGAGCATGAGGAATTGGCTGTTTGGGATAGCCTGTGGAACGCGGATGGGCTTTACACGTTCAAGCTGGAAGCCGAGGACTTCACCGGCAACAGGGGCAGCGTGGAACGCGCCGTTCTGCTGGACAACACGCCTCCCGCGGCGCCTGTGCTGAGCTATGCGACGCCGAGCGCCGCGAACGTGGATCTGGGTTGGGAGGCCAACAGCGAGCTCGACCTGGCGGGTTACCTGGTTTATCGCAATGGACGACTTGTTAACGTGGATATGTTGGTCGTCGGCGACCTCGGCCCCTACGTCATTGTCGCCACAATCTTTTCGGACGCCGACGTGCCCGACGGAACCTTTGATTACAGCATCGTGGCCATGGACGAAGCGGGCAACGAAAGCGAGCATTCCAACAGCATCCAGGTCATCATCGACAATCGAACGCCTCAGGCCATCATCGTGGAACCGGCGGAGTCCACGCGCTTCGAACAAGGAATCTCGGTTCGAGCCGAATGCCCCGACCAGGACTTGGCGGGGGTTCAGTTCCAGTTTGCCCCCGAGGCGAGCAGCACCTGGGTCGACCTGGGTACGCCCATGCCGTCTGGGGCGTTGAGTATCTATCTCGATCCCCAGAGTCTTGGATGGAGCTTCGGGACCTATCGCCTCAGGGCCGTGGCGACGGATGACAACGGCAACAGCGACCCGGCACCCGCGGAAGTCAGCATTGAGTTCACCGACCTGGACCCCCCGGAAGCGCCAGTCGGATTGACCGGATTGGTAAATGAGGATCAGGTGCAGCTGAGTTGGACACCCAATGTAGACCCCGAGGGAGACCTGGCGGGTTACTACTTATATCACTACGAATATCAGTATCCCGAAGGATGGGATTTCTATCTCTTTGAAAACGATCTTCTCGTCGAACCGCATTTCCTCGTCACTTACCTGGGGGACGGCACTCATCGCTTCATCGTCAAAGCGCTGGATACCTACGGAAACCTCAGCCAGGGGTCGGAGGAGGTGTCCGTTCGGATTTACAAGCCGGTTCTGTGGCAGCCCGAATCGCCTACGATTGCCGACCAGATCGAGGTCAGTGGCTACGGCGCGACAGCCTTCTCCTCCATGGCCGTGGCCACGGACACGGAGGGCAACATCAGTCGCGGGTCTTCCAGTGTGACGGTGCAGAAGTCGCAAGCGCCCGCAGCTCCGAGCAATTTTCATGGAAATGGATGGGAGTCCTACGTTTCGCTGTACTGGGACGCCAACCCCGAGCCGGACGTAGTGGGTTATTACCTGTATCGAGACGGAGCTCTTCTCAACGACACCAGCTCCGTCGGGTCGGGCACGACCAATGCCTCGGTCAATTCCTCATATTCGAGCAAAGCTTTCGATGGTATCTACTCCTCATACTGGTACACGCCAAGGACTTATGGTGGCTCCTTCTATCCTCAGTGGTGGAGCCTGACCTTCGATGGACCAACCACTGTCAACAAAATCACCATCAATTGGACCACGGATCTGTCCTATGTCTGCGCGGCGGAAGACTATGAGGTCCAGGTTTTGCAGGCTGGAGAATGGGTCCCCGTGGAGAGCGTCGTGGGCAACACCTCGACCACAAACCAAATCGAGTTCGGCAGTCCCGCCGCGGCAGACGCCATTCGTATTTACATGACCAAGCAGCTTCGTGACGACTACTACGCCCAAATTCAACTCCGCGAAGTCGACGTATACGCACGTGTCCCCATTACAGCCACGCACTTCTATGACTACGATTTGGAGTCTGGTCCCTATACCTATGAGCTGACCGCCTTGAACGGGAATGGCTTGGAGAGCCCTCCGGCAGGGCCTCTGACGCTCATCGTCGGGGACAAGGAGCCCCCTGCCGCGCCCTTGGACCTGGCGGCGGTGGCGAGCGGGGCGAATATTTCACTGACCTGGACGGCCAACACGGAAGAGGATCTGACTGGATATCGGGTCTATCGGCAAACCGCCTCCGGCTGGATCCAGCTCAATTCAGAGTTGCTGGGGAGCCCGGGCTACATCGACATGGGCCTGGCCAACGGAACATATTTTTACCAGGTAACCGCAGTGGACACGAACACCAACGAGAGCGTGCCTTCGGCGCCTGCCGGCGCGACCATCGACCAGTCATTGCCCGAAGCGCCAAGCAACTTGCTGGCGAGCGCCTTGCCCGCCGGGGGAGGCATCGGTCTTTGCTGGGAGGGCACAGCCGCATCCTACAGGCTATACCGGGCCGATGTCAGCGGCGGGCCATACACCCTTGCAGCAGACGAACTGTCGAGCCTGTGCCATGACGACAGCGGCCTGGTGAATGGTCAGGCCTATTATTACGTGGTGACCGCCAAGGACGCCTACGGCAACGAAAGCGCGCATTCCAACGAAGCATCGGCCATCTGCGCGGATAGCCTGGCGCCTGCAACGCCGGTCCTGAGTATTCCTACAACGAGCGGAACCCCCATCAACCTGACCCGGAATGCCACGGATGTCGGAGGACAGGCGGAGCCGGGCGTTATGGTCCATTTGACCATGAATGGGGATGCGCTTGGCCTCAGCACACAGGCCTTGAACGAGGCGACAGCCGATCAGACGGCCTTGGCCGATTTGGATTTCGAATACGAATTCCGCGCCGCTCTTTCACCGGACGGCAGACGATTGGCGTACGCCGGTGTCGAGGACTATGCCTATGGGGTCTGGCTGCAAGACTTGCAGAGTGGTCAGCGGAAATACCTCGGCATGGAGGCACGACGACTTCATTGGGCCCCCGATGGCGGGACACTCGCCTACTTGCCATCATCAGGTGATCAGTTTGTCCTTTATGACCCGCTCAGCGGAGTGAAGGCGCAGTTGACCGGCGATGTCGCCACGAGCGAATTGGATTTCTCCTGGAGCGCCAATCCGGACAAGCTGGCGTTCATCAGCGACCGAGCAGGTTCCTTCGATGTCTGGACTTTAGTCCGCTCCACCGGTGAACTGACACAGGTCACCCAGGATGTCGGGGCCGGGCGAGTAGCTCTCTCACCGGATGCCTCCATGGCTGCCTACACAAACGCTCAAGGCCTGTGGATAGTTACCGTGGGCGAGGCGCCCGCGCTTCTCGACGCGGATTATCTCGATGACGAGCAACTCGACAATTTTGCATGGTCGCCGGAAGGAGAGAACCTGGTTTGGGTCAGCTCCAGAGCGGGCACTCCGGATCTCTTGTTGCGCCGGATGGCCGGCGGTCAAGAGATCCAGCTCACCGACGATGCAAACCAAGAGAGCGGTCCGGTCTGGTCGCCCGGCGGCGACAAGCTTGCCTTTGTCCAAGACGGCAGCCTGATCTGGATGGTCGTTGCGGACGGAAGTGTGGGGGCCGAGCCGGTCGCCACCGCCGAGAAGATCTACAGCCTCCAGTGGATACTTGACGGCTCCATTGCCTACACCGAAGAGGCCCAACTCGTCATCCTCAAGCCCGCGGGCTATTTCTCGTTCGAGGACGTCGAGCTTCAGCCTGGAGACAACTTCTTTACAGCCCTGGCCGAGGATGAATATGGCAATCTCAGCCAGCCATCCGAAGCCATCCAGGTCACGCGGGACACCTCCTCGCTACCGGACCTGAAGGTCACGGATGCGGATTTCCTGGCTTTCCCCGAGGCCCCTGTGGTCGGTGAAGAGGTCTCCTTGGCCCTGCTGGTCAGCAACGAAGGCGGCAGCGATGCCGAAAACGTGCGGGTCCAATTCCAGCGATGGGGGCCGGAGGCAAGCCTCGATCTGCTGGACGAACAAGTCATCCCGCGGCTTGAGCCCGGTCAATCCCAGTGGGTGTACTCAGACTGGCACACGGCCGGCTGCGCGGGCGATAACAGCCTCTTCGCCCTGGTGGACCCGGAGAATCAAATCGAAGAGTCCTCCGAGGCCGACAACCTGGCCATGCGTGAGCTACACGTATCATCAACAGACGGCGTGGAAATGCAGACCGAACTCGACGCCGTGGCCTACCAGGCAGGAGACGACCTTCACATCCAGGTCGACCTGTTCAACGCGGGTCCCGCCGTGGAGCTTCACCTTGAACTGCGCATTGAAGACAGCAGCGGTCAGGTGACTGACCAGGTGACCACGACCGAGCCCTGGTTGGATTACGGCGACCAGCTCTCATACGATTGGAGTTGGAGCACGGCCGGGCTCTTGGCCGGCGAATACCGGGTACACAGCCTCTTGACGAACGACACCGGAGATCTGCTCAGTGAAAACCTCGTGCCCTTCTTGGTAGAGTCCGAGGCCCATTTGGCCCTATCCTTGAGCACGGACCGGACCCTCTATGGTCCAGGCGAGCCCGTGTTGCTAAGCGCCCGGCTGCAAAATGCAAACGAACACCAGGACTCAGGTCCCTTGACAATAACCCTCGCCATCTTCAACGAGGCGGACCACGAAGTCTTCGTCGAGCATCACGATCTGCCGAACTTGCCGGCAGGCGACCTGGTGCGCATCAACTCAACCTGGCACGACGCCCAAAGCCCCGGCTCTTACACGGCCCGTGCGGAAGTACGCTCGGGCGAAGAACTCAAAACCCAGTCTGAAATCGGCTTTGTCGTCGAATCGCGCGTCTTGCTAGAAGGCACGCTTTCGGTCATCCCGGAGACGGCCCCGCTGGGCCGAGAGGTCCGCGCTGACTACACGGTCGGCAACAACGGCAATGCGCCAATTGCGGGCATGGTCTTGAGTTTGGTCCTGACCGAGCCTGCATCCGGCCTTGAGCTTGATCTTCGAGAGCAAGTGCTGGATCTGGCAATCGGTGCCTCAATCGCCGGGCGGGAGGTCTTTGCGAACACCGACCTTCCCATCGGCAACTATCGCCTACAGCTCACGGCCACATTCGAAGGCCAATCGCGTCTTCTTGCCACCGCCGCCTACTCACTAACGGACGCCGACGGGCCCGAGATCACGGTCATTTCGCCCACTACGGACAGCTACCACATCGGGACGCTGGCCATTGCGGCCGAGGTTCGCGATGAAAGCAATCTGGTAGACAGCGTCTGGTATCGCATCGACGGCAGCCCCACCCGCGCCGTTCCTCAGGATCCCGGCGAAGGCTGGGTGGCCATGCCCTGCGTGTCCCCCGCCACCGGGCTGTATGCAGGAAACTGGGAACCCACACTCGATCAATCCGGATGGCATGCCATCGAGTTCAGAGCGGCAGACAGCCTGGGCAATGAAACGCTGACTCAAGCCATCCCCTTCCAAATCTGCATACCTCAAGAGGAGGTCTGTGACGGCATCGACAACGACTGCGACGGCACCATCGACGAGGACCTTGGCCAGACCACTTGCGGTCTTGGCGTCTGCGAACACACAGTCGCAAACTGCATCAACGGCGTGGTCCAGGTCTGCGATCCCCTTGAAGGCGCTTTGATGGAGGTTTGCGATCTGGTCGATAACGACTGCGACGGAGCAACAGATGAAGACCTCGGCCAGACCACCTGCGGCCTGGGCGTCTGCGAACACACCGTCGCCAACTGCATCAACGGCGTGGTCCAGGTCTGCGATCCCCTCGAAGGCGCTTTAGAGGAGGTCTGCGATCTGGCAGACAACGACTGTGACGGCGCAACCGATGAAGAACTAGGCCAGACCACTTGCGGTCTGGGCGTCTGCGAACACACGGTGGGCAACTGCATCAACGGCGTGTCGCAGGTCTGCGATCCCCTTGAAGGCGCTTTAGAAGAGGTCTGTGATCTCACAGACAACGACTGCGACGGCGCGACCGATGAAGACCTCGGCCAGACGACCTGTGGCCTGGGTGGTTGCGAACACACCGTAGAAAACTGCGTAAACGGCGTGGTCCAAATTTGCGACCCCCTCGAAGGCGCTTTTGACGAGGTCTGCGATCTGGCAGACAACGACTGCGACGGCACCACCGATGAAGACCTCGGCCAGACGACCTGCGGCCTCGGCGTCTGCGATCACACGGTGGACAACTGTGTAGCCGGCGTGGTCCAGGTCTGCGATCCCCTTGAAGGTGCCTTGGAAGAGGTCTGCGATCTCACAGACAACGACTGCGACGGTGCAACCGATGAAGACCTCGGCCAGACGACCTGTGGCCTGGGTGGTTGCGAACACACCGTAGAAAACTGCGTAAACGGCGTGGTCCAAATTTGCGACCCCCTCGAAGGCGCTTTAGAAGAGGTCTGCGATCTCACAGACAACGACTGCGACGGCGCAACCGATGAAGACCTCGGCCAGACGACCTGTGGCCTGGGTGGTTGCGATCACACCGTAGAAAACTGCATCAACGGCGTGGTTCAGGTCTGCGATCCCCTCGAAGGCGCTATTGACGAGGTCTGCGATCTGGCAGACAACGACTGCGACGGCGCAACCGACGAAGACCTCGGCCAGACGACCTGTGGTCTGGGCGCTTGCGATCACACGGTGGACAACTGTGTAGCCGGCGTGGTTCAGGTCTGCGATCCCCTTGAAGGCGCTTTAGAAGAGGTCTGTGATCTGGCAGATAACGACTGCGACGGAGCAACCGATGAAGACCTCGGCCAAACCACCTGCGGTCTGGGCGTCTGCGATCACACGGTGGACAACTGCATCAACGGCACGGTTCAGGTCTGCGATCCGATGGAGGGTGCAGCGACCGAACTCTGCGACAGCCTCGACAACGACTGTGACGGTTTGACCGACAACCTGGACGCCGACGGTGACGGGTATTCGGCCTGCGCTGACGACTGCGATGACGCCGATCCGCAGGTCAACCCGGGCATGGAGG